>JAEELX010000107.1 GCA_016282955.1 Paludibacteraceae bacterium
CATTTCAAATAAACGAATTTCACCGTTTTCTTCCTCAACATAATCTATTTCTTGTCGGTCAGTAGTTCGCCAAAAATAACTCCGCACTCGTCTGCTTGCATAGTGGTTTTGTTTCATACGCTCTACAATGAAAAAATTTTCCCATAAAGCCCCTTTATCTCCACGCAATTCAAGCGGTGAAAAATTATTAAGTACGGCATTTCGTATACCGACATCGTAAAAATAGATTTTTTTGCTTTTATTCAACTCACTTCGTATGTTTCGACTAAAACTATTCAGGCGAAAAACGATAAAACATTTCTCTAACAAATCAATATATTTTTCTACTGTTTTACTATCTATTTGCAATATCTTACTTAATTCGTTATACGACACTTCACTGCCGATTTGTGTGGCAAGAGCAATGACTAATTTTTGCATAATAGTAGACTTGCGGATTCCTTCCACCTCTAATACGTCCTTAAAAAGATAATTTTCCGTAAGCCACGAAAGCGTATCTTGTGGAGGCATTTTACCATATAATATGTCGGGATAAGAGCCATAAATAAGTCTTTTTTCTATCGTTTGTTGTACTTCCAATAAGCCTTTATTTGCATATATCTCGGCCGTAGAGATGGGGTAAAGTTGATATTGGGCTTTGCGACCCGTCAGAGGTTCGTCTAAATAGTTATGTAAATCCAATGAAGAAGAACCTGTAACCAAAAACTGCACTTTTGGGAAGTTTTCCACTAAAATTTTAAGTATCAAACCGATATTCTCTATCCGTTGGGCTTCGTCTATGACCACAATTTCGTTGTCTGCAACTAATAGTTGTAAATTACCCAAAATAGGATTGGAAAATAAATTACGCATTTCTTGTAAATCACAGTTTATCCACAAGGTTTTACTGGTAGAAGCATCAACAAATTGGTGCAATAAGGTTGTTTTCCCGACCTGTCTTGCTCCAATCACAACAATCACTTTTCCTAATCCAAATGATTTTGTAATCGTTTCTTGTAATGAACGCACTAACATAATAACTTCTTTGCCAACGAAGATAGAAAAAGAAATTTAAAATCCAAAATTATTGCCATATTTTCGGATTATATTCCAAAATTATTGCTATTTTTTCGGATTATATTCCCCCAAAAATACCTTTTATCTCTTGCTTGATGCTCTCCTATACGAACTCAAGGAGGGTTTAACTTCAATACGAATCAAAAATCCGGCAGTTGGTCGGTTGGAATTTCTTTGAGATACCCGTTGATAAATTGGATATTGCGTGCAGGGAACTGCTTCGGCCAAACGGGATTATGGGTTGAAACAATCACTGCTACACCCGTTTTACTAATGCTATACAGCAAATCCATAATCTCCTCGCCCGTCGTCATATCCAAGTTCCCAGTAGGCTCATCGGCAAGAATCAACTCGGGCGAATTAAGCAAAGCACGAGCAATTACGATACGTTGTTGCTCGCCACCCGACAACTGATGCGGCATTTTGTACGCCTTGTTGCTCATATCCACTTGGGCTAAAATAGTATGGATATGTTCCTTCATCACGCGTTTATCCTTCCAGCCCGTTGCCTCCAGAACGAACAGCAGATTTTCTTCGATGTTGCGGTCAATGAGCAGTTGAAAATCTTGGAACACGATGCCCAATTTCCGTCTCAAATATGGGATTTTCGCTCTTTTAATTGTGTTTAAATCGTACCCTAAGACGTTTGCCTCGCCTGATTCGATGGGCATATCGGCATAAAAAGAACGCATCAGAGACGATTTCCCGCTACCAATCCGACCCAAAAAATAAACCATTTCACCACTTTGGATACTAAAATTCACATCACGCAACACAATCTGCTCGGCGTGACAAATCTCCACATTATTATATTGAATTAACTCGGGCATATTTTTTTGTTCTTCGTGCGAAGGTACTTTTTTTGTGGAAAATTCACAAAGATTTTTTATTTTTGTGTCAACTTTAACGTTTATGACTATGAAAGATATGTTTAATTTAGACGGTCGTGTAGCGTTAGTTACAGGCTGTTCAGGCGGTTTAGGAGTGCAGATGGCGAAAGCATTAGCATCACGCCATTGTAATTTGGTGATTATTGCAAGGCGATACGAAAAACTCTTGGAGGTGCAAAAAGAGATAGAGGGCTTGTTTGGTGTCAAAGTGTTGCCTATTCAGTGCGACATAACGAACACCGAAGCGGTCGATAAGATGGTTGATGAAGCCGTAGCAAAGTGCGGAAAGATTGACATTTTGATCAATAATGCGGGTACGGGTGCGGTGGCTCCAGCCGAAAAAATCACCGATGAGCAGTTTATGAACGAGGTGCAAATTGACCTCTTTGGTACGTTCCGTGTGGCTCGTGCGGTGGCTCAAAAATCCATGATTCCCAATCAATACGGTCGGGTGATTAACATCGCTTCGATGTACGGTTTGGTGGGGAATAAAATCGCTCCAGCATCGCCTTATCACGCAGCAAAAGGTGGTGTGGTGAACTTGACGCGTGCCTTGGCTGCCGAGTGGGGAAAATACGGCATTACGGTGAATGCTATCTGTCCGGGCTACTTTATCACGCCACTCACGAAAGAGACGTTAGAGTCGGACTATTTTACGCAATATGCCAAGACGGTTATCCCGTTGGAACGTTACGGACACGAGGGCGAGTTAGACCCAGCCGTGCTGTTTTTGGCGAGTGAGGCTTCCACATACGTTACAGGTGTTGCGTTGCCTGTGGACGGTGGCTATACGTGCGTGTAAATGGTGCAAATTAGGCAAGCGAAACGTTTTTTGCATAACCTATTTTTGTTCAAATAACAGATTTTTTATACTTTTGCTTACGATTTTTAACTTTTAAACAAGAAAATGAAAAAGATAAGGATAATTTGTGCTATGGTTGGTTGCATGTTATTTGCACAATGTTTTAGCACTCAGAATAAGGTTGAGGCACAAAATGTTTCGCAGATGACTTCCAAAGAGTTGAAAGCGGCTGCCAGAGTGCAAAAAGAGAAAGAAACGGCTGTCAAAAAAGCCTACAAAGCCCAAGAGAGAGCCCAAAAAGCCGCAGAAAACGTTGTAAAAGCCCAAGAAAAAGCCAGAACTGCTCAGGAGAAAGCGAAAAAAGCACAAGAGAAAGCCGAACGACTTACGGGAAAGCCTCTTCCACCTGCTCCCAAGTGGTAAATCATTTGGGGACGTGTGAGCAATGAAAAAGTGGAGACATGGGTTCTTCACTTTTTTTATTCCCACCTTCGACTTAAAATTTTTGTA
>JAEELX010000108.1 GCA_016282955.1 Paludibacteraceae bacterium
AGCCAACGCAAACCTTGCTGTTAGAAAAATCGTAAAATTTGGGCGGATTCATTTCCGCCTTTTTTTATTTTTGGAGGTAAGGTGAGTGGGAGTTATGCGGGTTTCAAGTAATTTTCTCAAAAAAAATACAAGTTTGGGATTTTGGTAACCTACATTTTACGACAGCAACATCACCAACCCACTGTTGCAATTAGTGGGTAATGGTCTGAGTATTTGACGGTGTCCACCTCGCTATGGATGGTTTTGATGCTTTCGGAACACAAAATATAGTCAATCCGAATGCCCAAAAACGAGTTAAACATATACGTGTTGCCCAACTTCCCAAAACTGCCTTTCAAAAAACAATCGTCCAAATTTTCGTGCAAAATACGGCTCACTTTGCTCATCGGCGTAGCATTAAAGTCCCCAACGACCAACACAGGGTAGGGTGATTGCTGAATTTCTGCCTCTAAAATCTTGGCTTGCTCCTCACGCAACTTACGAGCGGGCTTCAAATGTGAATGCAAATAGCGGATTTTTTTATGCAAGCCCGAAGCCTTCCGAACACTATCCTTTGCAATTTTATTGGACTCTAAATGGTTGATAAACAGCCGTAACGTGTCGTCAAAAGCCACCACATCGCAGCAACTGGAGATGTTGGAACGCGAATTATATTGTATGGTATGCTTGCCAATCAAGGGGAACTTGGAAAAAACGACGTTCCCAAACTGCCGTGTCTGGTTATAAACCTTAAAATCGTAGTAAGTGTAGGAGTAATTCTTCTTGAAAGCGTGGCGAAGTTCGGGTAATGTCAGCCATTCGTCTTTTTTCCGCACTTCCACCTCCTGCATACACACAATGTCCACATTTTTATGCTGCAAATAATGAATTAAATCATTGACTTCCACTTTTTTAATGGTGCCCATTTGGTGGGTGTTGTAGGTCAGGATGGTCAGTTGTTTTTCCGTTTTGGGCGTGATAAGTTGGTGCGAAACATAGTGCGAAAACACGAAAAACCCGAGTAGCACAATCGCAACACCTATTCCAAAACGTACGGGATTCATAAGCAATTAGAAAAGGTAACAAAAACTGACAAACCAACCCCATTCGCTCATATTCCCGCTCGGAACCTCTTTTTTGAGCAGGTTATTCAAGCCGAAGTCATACCCGCTCTGCAAACGGTATTTATCCCACTCAAACCCGCCTCCCAAGCCGTATTGCACGTTGCAACGATACAACTCCTTTTCTTTGAGTCGGTCGTAGGACTGGGTTTGAACGTTTTGAGCGTTGAGCCAATCTAACGTAGAGTTGCTCAGGTGTTGGTTTATGTTATCTTTTTGTACCAAGCCGAGTTGGAGTTGCGGACCCGTGAAAAAAAACATATTCAGTTTTTTCCACAGCCGAATGTTGATATACGCACGAATCGGCACAATCAAATTATGCTCCAAAATCCGATGGGTCAAATACTCTTTTTGCACCTCTTCGATGTTGGTAGAACGCCAATGTTGTGCGGTTTGACCCGTTGCCAAACTATACCAAAGTCCCGTTTGGAGCGTGAAGTGCTTGGGCAACACAAAATCAACGGTTGCACCGATTTTTCCACCGTGTAAAAACAGGTTGGGGTAGGTGTTGTTTCGGGTGCGTTGGTCATTTTGCACGTAGCCGACCTCCAAACGATATTGCACGGCAAATTCATAGACCTCTTTTTTCTTTTCGGTTTGGGTGGGGTCAAAAAAATCGTTACTTTCTAATCTGACGCTATTTTTTTCGGCAGATGTCTGACCCAACATACCCAAAGGACTTACCAAAAAGAGCAGATATAGTATAGTTTGACGTTTACTCATTGTGTATAATTTTTCGCATTTGTTGCAAATCATTGGGCAAAGATACAAAAAAGTTTTAATTATGGCATTTTTATTTTGTTGGAAAAATTGTATCTTTGCGATGAAATTTTAAGAATTGTTTTATGGAGTCTATTACTTTGATTTACGATAAACACAACGTTGTGGCACGGAAAGCGTTGGATTTTTTGCTTTCTTTGGGAGTTTTCCAACAGCAAGAATCTGTTTCTGTAGCAGAAAAGCGTACCCAAAAAGCCATTGAAGAATTAGAAAGTGGTAAGGGTATCGTTTGCCACTCATTTGAGGAATATCTAAAAGCGATTCAATGAGAACGATTATTCTTTCTACGCAATACAAGAAAGACATTAAATTGGCACGTAAGCGTAATTTGCCAGAAGAAGAACTTAATAAGGTGGTATATGATTTAGCAAATGATGTTCCTTTGGCAACTAAATATCGCGATCATGAACTTATAAACAAATACAGAGGATTTAGAGAATGTCATATTCGTCCAGATTGGTTGTTGGTATATCGTAAGACAGATGATGGCGAATTACAAATACTTGAACTTGTTCGCACTGGTACACATTCGGATTTGTTTTAGAAAATTTGTAGAATGCCGTCTAAAAGTGATAGAAGTGGCAACAAATAATTGAAAAAATAGTGCAAAGGGTTGCACGATAACATAATTTATTAACAAGCATTGGCTATTATTCGCGTTCGAGAAAAAGGTCCGGAAAACTAATTTCTTAGCAGAATTAGAATAGCAATGTTCACGGAAGGAACGGAAAACTTCCTGACTTCAACAATAAAGCACTGAGTCTCTCAGTGTGGGTGTATCTATTGTTGAAGTGCGGGTTTTCTTTCCGGACCTCCCGTGAACGCGAGTGGATATGCTCACTTTTCTTTTTCTGTGCCATGTGAAGTGGTAGCTGTGCAAAAGCTACTATTTATGGCTAAAGAAGACCTCAAGCAGGCAAAAATTGCTAAACAAGACGAATTTTACACGCAATTAGTGGATATTGAGAAGGAACTCAAGTACTACAAACCCCATTTTCATGGAAAAGTTGTGCTTTGTAATTGCGATGACCCTTACGAGAGTAATTTTTTCAAGTATTTTGCCCTCAATTTCAATCAATTAGGTCTCAAAAAACTAATTGCGACATGTTATAATGGCTCGCCAATAGCAGGTGATGAATTGCCGTTATTGTTTGAGCTTGAAGAAAATGAACCCAAGAAAATTGCTTACAAAGTAGAAATTACCGAAGTAAAAGATTACAATAATGACGGTGCAGTTAATCTTGCTGATGTACAATACTTGCTTCAAAACGATAAAAATGTGCTTTCGTTGCTCAAAGGCAATGGTGATTTTCGTTCGCAAGAATGTATAGATTTGCTCAAACAAGCCGATATAGTCGTTACAAATCCTCCGTTTTCTTTGTTTCGTGAGTATGTGGCACTATTGATACAATATAACAAATTATTTCTTATTATAGGTAATCAAAATGCAATTTCATACAAAGAATGTTTTAAACTAATTAAGGAAAATAAAATGTGGCTTGGGGCAAGTATTCATAGTGGTGATAGGGAATTTATGATTCCACCAGCATACGAGGTTCGTTCTAAATCTTTAAGAGTGGATGAAAAAGGGAATAGATACATAAGAGTTGTTGGTGTACGTTGGTTTACCAATATGGATTACCCACAACGTCATGAAGATTTGGTATTATACAAACATTATAATGCTGAAGAATATCCAAAATATGATAATTATGATGCGATAAATGTAAATGTAACAGGAGATATTCCTTGCGATTATGATGGTGTTATGGGCGTACCAATTACATTCTTGGATAAGTATAATCCTGATCAATTTGAGATAATAGATGCAATAGGAAGATACAGTATGCTTACTGGTCCAACACCAGAAACGCAAGGAAAGTATCTTACTATGTTAGATGGAAAGCCAAAATATGCTCGAATTATCATTCGTCGCAAAAACACCAAGTAAATTACCGCAAAAATACCAACCAAAATACCACAAAAACACCAACCAAATTACCACAAAAATACCAACAAAAATGCCACAAAAACACCAAGTAAATTTATGTAAAAGCATAGTAAATACAAGCACTTTTGATATTAAAAAGATAAAAATAAAAACAAAAAAATAACAGTATGAAAATTGAACTGCATCAGATTAAAATTCGCGAGTTATGTGCGAGTTACGAAGACCTCAGCATTCAAGAGGAAGGGATTACTGGCTTTGGTGGGAAACTGAACATTCGACCGAAGTATCAACGAGAGTTTGTTTATGACGAGAAGAAACGCAATGCCGTGATGGACACCGTCTGGCAAGGGTTTCCGCTTAATGTGATGTATTGGGTGCGGGTTGGCGAAGAGCAATACGAACTGCTTGACGGGCAACAACGCACGATTTCGATTTGCTCGTTTGTGGCAGGCGAATATATGATGAACTTTGACGGTAACCTGCTCGGCTTCCACAACATGAGCGAGGCACAGCAACAACGCATCTTGGATTATGAACTGCAGGTGTATGTTTGCGAAGGCACCGACGAGGAAAAACTCAAATGGTTCCAAACAATCAATATCGCAGGCGAAAAACTGACCAACCAAGAGATTCGCAATGCTATCTACTCGGGTTCATGGGTAACGCAAGCCAAACGCCGTTTTTCGAAATCGGGCTGCGTGGCGTACAAAATAGGTTCGGATTTTATGAGTGGAACGCCCATTCGGCAGGATTATTTTGAGACGGCGATACGCTGGATTGGCGACAAGCAAGGGCTGACGATTGAACAATATATGGCAAAACACCAACACGACACGGACGCAGACGAGATTTGGCAGTATTTTCAAAATGTAATCCATTGGACAGAAACTCTTTTCGGTCGCAAGTACAAAAAGGAGATGAAGTCGGTAGAGTGGGGCTTGCTTTACAACCAATACCGCGATACGACGCTCACGGCAACGGCAATCGGCGAGGAGGTGGCACGGTTGATGGCAGACAGCGATGTGCAGAAGAAAGCGGGCATTTTCCATTACGTTTTTGACCACGATATTCGGCATTTGGGCATTCGTGCCTTTGATGACAACACGAAGCGTGAGGTTTATGAACGACAAAACGGTATTTGTCCGATTTGTGGCAAGCATTTTGAAATCGAGCAGATGGAAGCCGACCACATCACGCCGTGGGTGGAAGGTGGTAGGACGATTGCGGAGAACTGCCAGATGCTTTGTCGGGATTGTAATCGGAGGAAGAGTGATAAATAAGTGCTTTTGAAGACAGAATTAAGGCGAAAAAATATCTGTTTCCGCTGTTTTTACGACAAAATCAATTATATTATTCCTAAAATTTGCAAAATAGGAATAATATCACTACTCTTGCACTTTGATTTTGAATCTGCAAACTCAATGGCGTAGGGAATGAATTCGGACAATGCCATTTTGGGACGTATTGGAAACAAATTGAACTTGTACTCGCATAAAAATTAATTTTTTCGCTTTGTTTTTTACCAAAAATATCGTAACTTCACATTGTATTTTGAATTAAAAATTCTTACATGACCTTTTGTAGATGCCACTTATTCATACCGCTCTGCTTCATCACAATCTTCGCACGTGCCAATAGTATCTGTGGAGTGGTCGTGGATAAAACAGATGGTACACCACTTCCTTTTGTACAAATCACCTTTGATAGCAAACATAACGGCACCACAACAGACATCGACGGCTCCTTTTGCATCGAAAATAACAGACACAGCACGCTCTCATTTCGAATGCTGGGGTATAAAACGAAAACGCTCACCATACAACCAAACAAACGGTATCAAAACATGCGTATAGAACTGGAAGCCGAAATATATGTACTCGAAAACGTCGTTATTACACCAACGAAAAAGCGTTATCGCAGAAAAGGGAATGAAGCCGTCGAACTGATAAAAAACGTTATTAAAAACAAACATAAAAACCAAGTGGCGAACCTCAACAATTATCAGTTTAAATCATACGAGAAAACAACGCTCGCACTCGAAAATTTTGAATTCAACAAAAAAGATAATAAATTTTGGAATAAATTTCCATTCATAGACCAATATCTTGATACTGTGATAATTAACGACGTGCCTATCCCCACCTTTATCTTTTCCATCCGCGAAAAAGCACAAGACGAAATCGTGCAACAAGATGCCAAAACGCACGAAAAAATAGTTACCGCAGAACGATGGGACGGCACCGACCAACTTTTCGATAATGGACAAATAAACAACTATCTAACAGCCCTCATGCAAGATATTGACATCACTCAAAACGACATTAATATATTGCTTAACCGCTTCGTCAGTCCCCTGTCCTCTACGCTCGCCACTACCTACTATCATTTCTTCATCCTCGATACCATCCTACTCAACGACCAATCCTGCATTGACCTCGGATTTGCACCAGCAAGAGCCGAGGCACCTGGATTTACAGGGCATTTGTACATTCTAAACGATTCTTCTTATGCCCTCAAACAATATGCTATCAACGTACCTCCACTTGCCAACATCAATTGGGTGAACCATTTGAGTATCGTGCAAGAAAATCAACAAGTGTACGATACGCTTTGGGCACCGCACAGCATACAAACGCACATCAGACTCGCCCTCAGTAAACAAGATGACGAAAAAATCTATGTCAAACGCACACAACATTTCCAGCATTTCCAACCCATTGATACCACGGACGCGTACCCCACGCAACAAGATATTGATGCATTGCGACCTATCGAACTAACACAAGGAGAAGCGAATATAGACAGTCTTAACGAACAACTGCTTCGTGTCCCCCTTTTTAGCTTCCTCTATAACGCCTTC
>JAEELX010000109.1 GCA_016282955.1 Paludibacteraceae bacterium
AATTCCGACCGTTCCTTTGCCAGGCATCGGAGCAATGATACGAATGCCCATCGCCGAAAGCGACAACATTATATCGTTTTCCAAACCTTGAATCTTCGCAATTTTTACGCCCGCTTTCGGAATCACCTCGTACAGCGTAACCGTTGGACCAATCGTGGCTTTGATAGAATCTATCTCCACGCCATAGTTTCGCAACGTCTCCACAATCCGATTGGCGTTGGCTTGTTGCTCTTCTTTGTTGATAATCGGCATGGTTTCGTTGTCGTACACTTTGAGCAAATCCAAACTTGGGAATTGGTAAAATTCCAAGTCTTTACGCGGGTCATAGGGACCTAAGTTAGCCAGATTTTTTTCTAAATTTTCATCAACGATTTCCACGTCTTGAGGCTGATTGATGGTGAGTTTTTGCTCTTCGGTTTCCTCTTCAAGTGGTGGATTTTCGTCTATTGGTGCGATATTTTCTTCTTTTTCAATGACCGATTCACTTTCGAAAACTTCATTTTCAACCTCTTCTTGTGCGGAAGAAACGATTTCCAGCGTTGGAGTAGGAGCGTCATTGGGTTGCACTGGGGTTTCTGGTTCCGTAGAGCCTTGAATCTCCAAATCAATACTATTTATTATGTCCGTTTCAGTATTTTCAGTAGGTTGTGTCGGCTCTTCCATTTCGTTTTCAGGCTCAATAGGAGCGGTTTCTTTCGTTTCCTTTTCTTTTTCCTGTTCTTGTTGGCGTTGCATACGTTTTTCTTTCAAGGCAATAAAACCTTGTTGAATGCTCTTTTTAAGCCATAATCCTGTACGATAAAAGAACACAATCGTCCGTTCATCAATACAAATTAAAAAGACAAAAAGAGTCGCAAACAGCACAAAAACCGTCCCGATAACGTGAATATACGAAATCGCATATTGAATCACCATATCGCCCAAATTACCTCCCAAACGGAAGAAAAGCGATAGATTGAAAACGTTTTGAACAAACGCCAAAGCCAAACTTCCCCACAACAAAATGAACAGATACGTAAACAACACTCGCCACTTATGAATGCGAATGATGCCCATCCAACGCAACGAAAAAATGAACGAGAGAATGTACAAAAACAACACGGGCAACCCGCAAAACTTATTCACCAACAAATACGTAGCAATCGCACCTGGCAAGCCCGTTATATTGTCTATATTTTCACGCAAAATCTTACGTTCCGAAGACGAACGCTCCAAAATAGAGAAATCGTCGGCTCCCGTAGAGAAAAAACTAAGGTAAGCAATGAATAAATAAACGGTAATAAATGCCAAAAGCAGACCAACAATAAAGCGAAATTTATCACTTTTGATGAAAGCCATAAAATCACCCCACGCCGTGTGTTCTGAAACTACCTTAATTTGAGCATCATTATAACGCTCACCTGCTGGTTGCGATGTTCTTCGAGCCATAAATAATCTTAAAGTTTAGGTTTTTAGTTTATATTTGCCACAAAGATACGCTAATTTTTGCGGAAAAAATAATTTTTGTTGTAAAATGCAGAAAAATTTATACCTTCGTCCGATAGTTAGGATTATGGCAATAGAAATAAAAAAAGTACAGAGTTCTGCCGATTTACGGCGTTTTATTCGATTCGCAAATCAACTTTATGCGGATTCGCCTTTTTATTGTCCGCCCTTGTTTATAGACGAGTTGCAAACGTTCAATAAAAAGAAAAATCCCTCGCTGGAATTTTGTGATTTTCAGTGTTTTTTGGCGTATAAAAATGGCGAAATTGTGGGGAGAATTTGTGCGTTAATCAATCCTGTTGCAAATGAACATTGGAATTGTAAAAAAGTGCGTTTTGGCTGGGCAGATTTTGTAGATGATTTGGAGGTAAGCAAAGCCCTCTTTGATGCCGTAAAAGAGTGGGGGAAAGAGCGTGGAATGGAGCAGATGAACGGTCCTGTTGGCTTTACGGATTTTGACCATCAAGGCTTGCTATTGGAAGGGTTTGAGTATGTTTGTCCGATGGCTTCTTTGTACAATTATCCCTACTATCAGAAGCATTTTGAGGCGTATGGCTTGACCAAAGAAGCCGATTGGGTGGAATACCTCGTGAAAACTCCGACCGAAGTGCCCGAACGTTTGGCACGCATCAGCGAGATTTCCAAAACACGCTACAAACTGCACGTAGTAAAGGATATGCCGAAAAAAGAAATCATCAAACGGTACGGCGAACAGGCTATCGATACAATTGACACAGCCTATTCGGTGCTGTATAACTACCAACCTTTGACCAAAAAGCAAAAAGAATACTACGTGAATATGTACTTTCCGCTGATAAATTTTGATTTTTGCACGTTTGTGGTCAACGAAAAAGACGAAGTTGTTGGAGCGGGTATCGGTATGCCCGATATTACGAAGGCGTTGCAAAAATGTCATGGAAAGTTGTTCCCGTTTGGTTGGTATCACATCCTTAAAGCGTTGAAAGCCAAGCGATTTACGCATTTTAACTTGCTTTTGATTGCCGTTCGACCCGATTATAGAAACACGGGTGTTGATGCCATTTTCTTTGCCGAACAAATTCCTATGGCGTTGAAATATGGTATGCAAACCACCGAAACGACTGCGATTTTGGAAACCAACAATAGCAATCGTGCTAATTGGGAACGCTTTGAATACACAATACATAAACGTAGAAGAGCATATATTAAAGATTTAAATTCATAAAATATGGTAATTGGAACAAATATCTATTGGGCATTATTTATAATCATTACGTTGGCAAGTTGGATAGCCTCTTCAGCGGTTAATCACCGATTTGAGCGATATGCCAAGGTGCCTGTGCGTTTAACGGGGAAGGAAGTGGCAGAGAAAATGTTGCGTGAACACGGTATTGACGACGTGCAAGTTACTTGTACAAGCGGTCATTTAACCGACCATTATAATCCTGTAACGAAGACCATCAACCTGTCGGAGTCGGTTTACAGTAGTGCCTCTATCGCAGCAGCAGCCGTGGCAGCACACGAATGCGGTCATGCTGTGCAACACGCTCACGAATATGCACCCCTTAAGATGCGTTCGGCACTCGTTCCAGCCGTGCAGTTTGCGAGCAGTTGGCTTACGTGGGTGATTTTGGGAGGTATCTTGTTAGTGGGTGTTTTTCCTTATTTGCTGATGTTTGGCATTGGACTTTTTGGCATAACAACCCTGTTTTCATTCGTAACATTGCCTGTGGAAATAGACGCAAGTCGCAGGGCTATTTCTTGGTTGGAAGAGTCGGGCATAACGACTCGTGAGACGAACGAAATGGCTGTTTCAGCCCTCAAAAGTGCCGCTTGGACGTATGTGGTGGCAGCACTCTCGTCGTTGGCAACGCTGGTGTATTACATTATGATATTGCTGGATAGGCGGTAAAATTTAGGCTCTGTAGCTCAGTTGAATAGAGCGTCAGATTCCGGTTCTGAAGGTCCTGGGTTTGAGTCCCAGCGGAGTCACAAACTTTCGTTATGATGCGAAAAATAGGCAACGAATGGCTTAAAAAGGTCATTCGTTTTTGTTTTTTTGGGATAAAGCCGCTTGGATAATTGATTGAAACAAAAATTTGGACGCACAAAAAATAATAATTTTGCATACTTTATAAATTTTTGTTATCTTTGCGGAAGTATAAAATGGATTTTGTGATATGGCAGATGGATATTTAGAACGTAAAGCCGAAGAACACGAAAAACAAAGAGCAGAACAACAGAAAAAAAAGAAATATGGTTGAAAAATTGCAAATGACCCTCAGGGATAATAGCGTTGCACGTTGGATAGTGCTTGTGTTAGTGGCTTCTATGATGTTTTTTGGCTATCTTTTTATGGACGTGATGTCGCCGATGAAAAGTTTGGTGGAAAACGCCTATGGCTGGTCTTCGAGTAACTATGGAACGTATGCTGCAGGCGAATATATCCTCAATGTGTTTGGTTTTTTAATTTTGGCAGGTATCATTTTGGACAAGATGGGCGTTCGTTTTACGGGACTTTTATCGGCTGGTTTGATGGTGATAGGGGCTATTATTAAGTACGTTGGCGTGAGCGAATGGTTGGATGCGAACAACATAGAATGGCTCAATAGTTGGTGGGTTACGATGCCTGGCTCGGCTAAGTTAGCGGCTTTTGGGTTTATGATTTTTGGTTGTGGTTGCGAGATGGCAGGCACGACGGTTAGTAAGGTTTTAGCCAAGTGGTTTAAGGGCAAAGAGATGGCTTTGGCAATGGGTTTGGAGATGGCGATTGCACGGTTGGGCGTCTTCGTGGCGATGTGGATTGTGCCACTGATTTCCGCAAAATATGCTGTGAATGGGGTTAATTCGGTCGTTGCACCGATTGCATTTTGTGCTTGTTTGTTGGTAATTGGTCTTATCAACTTTTTTGTTTTTACGATAATGGATGCGAAGTTTGACAAGCAGTTGCAAGCGATTGGCGAGATGTCGGACGGAACGAACGAAGAAGACGAATTTCATGTATCCGATTTGGGTGCCATTTTCAAGAGTAAAATGTTCTGGTTAGTGGCTCTGTTGTGCGTTTTGTACTACTCGGCTATTTTTCCATTTCAAAAATATGCTCCGAATTTTTTGGAAACGACTTTGCAAATCAGTAGCGATACGGCTGCCCATTTGTTCAGTTGGTTCCCCATTTTAGCGATGGTTTTGACGCCATTTTTGGGTGCCTTTTTGGATTTTAAGGGCAAAGGTGCGACTATGTTGATGGTTGGAGCGGTGGTAATGGTGGCTTGCCATTTAAGTTTTGCATTTTTGTTGCCTTTGTTCCCGAGTAAGGTGTTTGCATTGGCGATCATTTTGATTTTAGGCGTGAGTTTTTCGCTTGTGCCTGCAGCTTTGTGGCCGAGTGTGCCGAAAATTATCGACGAAAAAGTGCTCGGTTCGGCGTATTGTTTGATTTTTTGGATACAGAACGTGGGACTATGTTTAGTGCCGTTGCTTATAGGTTTGTTGCTTGAAAAAACGGGAGGTTATCGGGTGCCGATGATTGTATTTTCAATTTTTGGTATCTTGGCTTTCATTTTTTCAATTTATTTGAAACGTGAGGACGTGAAAAATGGCTATGGATTGGAACTTCCTAATAAAAAATAAAAAGTCATTATCTGTTACGACAGACACTCGCACGTTGAACGCAGGAGATGTTTTTTTTGCCCTACGCGGCGAAAATTTTGACGGGAATACATTCGTGGCAGACGCACTAAAAAAGGGAGTTTCGTTGGTGGTGATGGACGACAAAGCACAGTATGAGCAATTGGGAAGCGACCAAAAAAGCAAATGTATTGTGGTAGAAAATTCGTTGTTGGCTTTGCAGGATTTGGCAAATCAGTGGCGTAAAATGTTGTCTATCAAAATTTTAGCTATTACGGGAACCAACGGCAAAACGACCACAAAAGAGCTGATAACAACGGTTTTGAAGACAAAATATAAAGTGTGTGCAACGCAAGGCAACTTGAACAACGAAATTGGCGTTCCGCTTACCTTGCTAAAAATGACTGCTGAAGACGATATTGCGATAGTTGAGATGGGGGCTTCGCATCCAGGCGATATAAAAGAGTTGGCAGAAATTGCAGAGCCTGATTGTGGTTTGATTACGAATGTGGGGATAGCACATATTGCGGGATTTGGCTCTTTTGAAGGCGTGATGCAGACGAAAAAAGAGTTGTACGATTATCTGAAAGAGCACGATGGGTTTGTTTTTCGCAATGCGGATAATCAGTACCTGACGACGATGGCTGGCGACTTGAAATCTATCACGTATAGAACGGGGAAAATGCTTGAAAATACACACTTGATTGGCAGTTATAATGCGGAAAATGTGTCGGCAGCGATATGTGTGGGAGAGTATTTTGGCATTGAAAAAGCGGCTGCAATAGAGGCGATTCGGGGATATGTTCCACACAATAATCGTTCTATGTTGATAAAAACGCAACACAACACGGTTATCATGGATGCGTATAATGCCAATCCGAGTTCGATGATGGTGGCTTTGAATGACTTTGATGGCGACACGTATATTTTGGGTTCGATGCAGGAGTTGGGGACGTACAGCCAAACGGCACACCAGAATTTGGTGAATAGTTTGAATGAAAGAAGAGCGGATAAAGTGTTTTTGGTAGGCAAAGAGTTCGAACAAACCACGGCAACGTATCCGATTTTTAGGACGGTTGAAGAATTAGTGGACTTTTTGCAAAAAAATCCGTTAAAAAATCGGAAAATTTTGGTGAAAGGTTCGAGAAAAAATAAATTGGAAAATATAATAAATAACTTATAAAAATATGGGTGGTAATAGAAATACAAGTGTGGTGATTTTGACTCTTTTAGTCCTTCTGCTTATTGTTGGGTTGGGGTTGTTGATTGTTCGGAATATCCATCAGAAGAAATCAATGAACAAGCTTATTGAGCAAATGCAGTTCGAAAAAGACCAATTAGAAAAGGATTTTTCGGATTTAGAGATACAATTTGCAGAAGTTCAAGGTCTTAAGATAGAAAATGATTCTTTGGCCGATTTGATTGCAAGAGAACAGCAACACGTACAAGATTTATTGGAAGAATTACGTACAACCAAAGCAACGAATGCCCGAAAAATTGCTGAATTGAAGAAAGAACTATCTTCGGTTCGTGGTTTGTTGCAAGAATATGTTCGCCAAATAGATCAATTAAAGGTAGCCAATGCGGCCTTGACCGAAGAAAACGAAACGGTTAAGCAACGCATGAAAGATGTTTCAGATTATGCCAATGAGTTGGGCAAAAAGAACGAGGAACTGGCGACTATTGTGCACAGATCGGCTCGCTTAGAAGTGGAGCAAATATCGGTCGTAAAACTGAATAAAAAAGGGCGTAAAACCGCGTTGCCTTCGCATG
>JAEELX010000110.1 GCA_016282955.1 Paludibacteraceae bacterium
AAATAGGAACCGAGTCAGGTACCGAAAAAGCGATTGGCGAAGAAATAACCAACCCTTGACACGCAAAGCGGCTCGTAGAGAGCAAAAAATCTTGGTTTGCTTTAAGTCCTTCCACCAAAAAAATTTGGTATTTTTCGCGATACTTTTTCAGATGCAACGAACGCAATAATTTGATTTTGGCTTTTGTGATTTCCATGGGTTTTGTAGTAACTTTTTTCAAAGATAGTTATTTTTTGAGAATAAGAAAAAGAAATGCTAACTTTGCACGGTAATGTGTCCTTTTAAAAAGCATAAAAAAAATGAGGTGAATTTGCCACGTTATGTGTACCATTTACTCTGTTTTATGGTGCTTTTGGTGGCGATGTCTTCTTGTAAACTCACCAAATTTGTTCCCGAAGGAAAATATCTGCTTTATAAAACAAGGATTATATTGGAAGATAGTGCTTATACAGATGTTTATTCGAATGATTTAGCACCTTATTTAAGCCAAACGCATAACTCAGAAATTCTTGGTTTTTGGAAATTAGCCCTGAGTATTTACAACACGTCACCGTTGGATACTACGAAGCGATCAAGTCGTATAGCCCGAAAATTAGGGCAAGCACCTGTCATTTATGATGAGGGTTTGACGGCTGTTTCGATGTCGCAAATTACGAAGGCAATGCAAAATAAAGGCTATTTTGATGCGACTGTGGACACCTCAACGTTCATAAAGGACCGAAAAATGTTTTTAACGTATCACGTAACCGCCAATGAATCCTACCGTATTAAAAATTACGACATTTATACCTTCCAAAAAAGCTTGTATAGATTGGCTCATAAAGATTCTGAGATAGATAGCGACATGGTGTTTTCCTCGGAAATACTTGATAAAGAACGAGCACGAGTCGCACTTGAAATGCGTAACAAAGGGTACTATTTTTTCGAAAAAAACTTATTACGCTTTGAAGTGGATAGTACAATCGGCGATTATAATGTCAATGTGAATATGCACCTTAAAGGCGATGTCGCCAATCCACAGTCGGAAAACCATAGAAAAGTCTTTACGCAATACTACATTCAAGATATTTATTTCTTTACGGATTTTAACCCCAAATATAAAGATGAAGATTTGATAATCGATAGTGTTGTGAGAGGTTCGTATCATTTTTATTGGACGGGGAAGAAGTTATTACGCGAAAAATTTTTGCTTGACCGTTGTATGTTTGTGCCGGGGGCTTTGTATAGTGAAGACCGTGTAAGTTGGACCTATGCGAGGCTGAGTTCATTGAGTGCCGTGAAATATGTCAATATCACATTTGAAAAGGTCGGACGTAATAAATTGAATTGTTATATCATTTTGAATCGTAGTAAACTCAATAACATCATGGGTGAAGTGGAAGGGACGTATTCTGCTGGTGATTGGGGTGTTTTAACGGGTATTGGTTATACGAATCGTAATGTTTTCAAAGGTTCCGAGCAAATTACCTTGTCTGCTAAAGGTAGTTATGAGTGGCGAGGAACGGGTGGTAATGCGATTGAAAGTGAAGGAAAAATAGATTTGCGATTACCTTCTTCGTTTGATATTTCAGTATTGCAAAAATACCAGAGTCGTCCAGGCGAATTTTCGCGTTTTATCTCTAATTTATCGTTGGGCTATACCATTCGTCAACGTGCTTACTATATGACGCATCAATTTAATTTTTTGGATTTAAGTTTTGTGTATTTGCCGACGATTAGTGATGCCTTTAAAGACCTATTTTTGCAACCAACGAATATATTGAAATATTCCTACGAGGACCATCTAATTTTGGGTTGGAATTACACGTTTTTGTACAATTCGTACACGCGACCGAATCGTTCCTTTGGTACCGTTAGATTCTTGGTTGAAACGAGCGGAAATGCACTTTTTGGGCTTTCTAAAATCATGAAACCCGACGATAATAACAAAATGATGGGATTGGATGATGGCATTTACACGATTTGGACGGTTCCGTATTCACAATATGCAAAAGGAGAGTTGGATTTGACCTACAATACTGTTTTTAATGAAAAACACCGATTGGTTTATCGTTTGGGTGTTGGAGTGGCTTATCCGTATGGCAATGCACATGCTGTTCCTTTTGAAAAGCGTTATTTTGCGGGTGGTGCTAACAGTGTAAGGGGTTGGACGGCTCGCACGTTGGGTCCTGGGGCATATAAGCGTACGGGCAAACGAATTGAGTACAATAATCAGGCAGGCGATGTGCGGTTGGATATGAATTTAGAATATCGTTGGCGAGTGTGGAAGTTCATCAATATCGGAGCGTTTATGGATGCGGGCAATATATGGACGATTCGGGACTATGAATCGCAGCCCAACGGACAGTTTAAGTTCGATTCGTTTTACAAGCAACTTGCGTGGAGTTACGGTGCGGGTTTACGGTTGGATTTCAACATCGTGGTTTTACGTTTAGATTTAGGTGTTAAGTTGCACGACCCGAGTCGCAAGGACGAAAATAAGCAGTGGCGGACGATTCCAAATGGTCTGGGTTGGTCGGATGATATGTCGTTTCATATAGCGATTGGGTATCCATTTTAGAGTATGTTTAGCACGTTTGTATACCAGTCGGGTTGGTCTGTGTTGGCACAGAATGGATTGCAGTTGATAAGCATTATTGCTTTGTTGGGGATGTTGTGGCGTTATCGGCAAGATACATTGATGATATTGCTGAATTTGTACTGTTTCCCGCGTGTGTTTGAGTTTTTTGGTGCAACGGTTTTCAATGGCTACAAAATCCTTATTTTTGCCTTTTGTTTGACGCTTTTTTTTGTGACGCAAAAGCAACGCGTTTTCAGCCATCGCGACCGCTATTACGGGCTATTTTTCCTCGTTTTCTCGTTGTATTTTATCTTTGTTCCGTTGCTTTTTATGACGGATTCGCCAACCTTAATTTTCAGTCAGTGGGCGAGGTATGCACAAATTTTTATGCTGTTTTTTCTGTTGCGGGATGCGGTGTATAACAAGGAAAAAAAGGACTATATAGTTCGTTTTTTCTTGGAAATTATGGTTATTCAAATCGTTTTTTCGGTTTGTAAATTCGCGTTTTTAGGTTTCAATATCCAAGAGGGTCTGGTCGGTTCGTTTGCCATTATGGGTGGTGGATTGGGGACGATTATTCCGATTGTGGGCTTTATCGTTCTGTGGCTGTATCGCAAGGGGCATTTGGTGTGGTATGACGTATTCTACGTTTTTGGGCTACTATTTATCGGTTTTACGTCCTACAAAAGGGCGATTATTCTGCTTCTTCCGCTGCTTATTTTGTTTTTTTTGCTGGTTGTTCAACGCAAGTCGCTCAATACACGTTTTTTTGCCATTATCTTGTTGATTATAAGCGTTTTATATGTTGGGATTCGTCTTATGCCTTCGCTCAATCCCGAACGAAAAATCTGGGGCTCTTTTGACTTGCCGTATGCGTTGGAGATAACCGATAAATATCAGTTTGGAGGCGATAAAATGGATAAAAAAGGGACGGAAAACGGGATACTTGTGAGCAATGATTTTGAGGGAAGTGGGCGTGGAGGTGCCACGTTTTCGTTGTTGCGGCTACTGTTTTCGCCGAATGATTGGACAGACGAAGACGTTTTTGGCTACGGTTTGAGTGCGGTTTATGCGTCTGACGAAGCGGATTTTTCACAAATGCCTTTCACGCTTTCTATCGACCGCAAAGGCTCTGCCACAGGCTTTGTACAAACCTATATCGCCATCGGTTTTGTGGGTTGTTTACTGTTGCTGTTGGCTGCATTTTTCCCATTTAGTTATAGTCGGCACAAACGTTTGAAATGGACGTTAATCGCCCTTGTGGCGTGGGATTTTTTCTTTTATAGTGGACTTTTTGTGCGAACGCCCGTCTGCATGGTTGTACTGTTTCTTGCTATTTTTTATTTGAACGATACGCTCGTTAAAACGCCACTCACACAATGAAATTATCCATCATCATACCTGTTTTTAATACGTTCCATTACCTTCGAGCGTGTGTGCAGAGCGTTTGTGAACAAAGCGGAATGGAGATTGAAGTTTTGTTGATTGATGATGCGAGCGATGACGGCAGTGGCGATTTGTGTGACAAATTGGCGAATGAGTACCCGAATATTCGTGTTTTTCATACGGAAAAAGGGGGACTTTCAGTGGCAAGAAATGTCGGAATTAAGAACGCACAAGGGGATTATGTGGCGTTTTTGGATTCGGACGATTGTTGGTTGCCCATCCATGATTGGTCGCAAATAATGGTGAAAATGCAGGAGCAAAACGAAGTGATTTTTTTTGATGTGGTGCATAAATACGAGGGTTCGTTGCAGTTTCAGAAGCCGTTGCGGCTGTTTTCGCATACGTCCAGAAGCGATTTATTCACAACCCTCATCGCCCAAAATCAACTGCACACGAGTGCTTGCTTTCAATTTTTGCAACGTAAGTTTTTGATTGATAATGATTTATTTTTCAAACCCAATTTGTACAGCGAAGATATTGATTGGACATTACGCTTGTGGCAAAGTGCGGAATCAATGGCGAAAATAGACAAGTATATTTACGTTTATTGTCATCGAAAAGGCTCAATTTCCACCTCGTTTTCGTTCAAAAATTTGCTTTCATACGATTGGATTTTTACTACGTGGAAGCAAAAAAAACTGTCAAATGCATGGCAAAAAGCCACTTTTATGTACTTGGCAAATATGTTTGTGAGTTGTTTGTACTTGTTTTATGGGGTGGAAATACGGCATCGGCAGGAGGCGAAACGGATTTTGCGAACGCACAGCGACTTATTGCAATACGGCATAACGCCCAAAGTGAAACGTGCGAGGGGTTTACAAAGATGTTTGGGTTTTTCGGCGATGGTACAAATCATGGCTTTGTATGGCTATTTTAGATACTTGTGACGATGAAAATTCTGTACGTGGCAAATTATTACGAAGATGTTGGTGCGATAAGCGGTCAAGTTGCCCTTTTGCAGCGGCATATCCAGCAGGAAAAGATAGCCCAAGCGACTATTTTTTCGACTGTTGGTTCGCCATTGAAACGTATTGGGCTGTTTTTTCGTCTATTTTGGGTGGCGAAATCCTACGATATTGTTCACGCACACGGCTGTTCGTTTTGGGGATTTTTGCAGATTGTTTATGGCTTTTTGGTGGCTAAAATGCGAAAAAAACGAATTATCACAACCTTCCATGG
>JAEELX010000111.1 GCA_016282955.1 Paludibacteraceae bacterium
CAAAGCCAATCTGTTGGTGGAAATGCTGAACATCATCCCCTCCGATGAAGTGGTGATGACCATGACCGATGCCAACCACGCAGGTTTGATCTTGCCGAGCGAGAATGCAGAAAACGAAGACCTATTGATGCTCTTGATGCCGATGTACAACAACGATTAAGCGAGTATGTCGAAAGAACTTGTATTAAAGCAGCCGCTCGTTTTCTTTGACTTGGAAACGACGGGCTTGGACATAGCCAACGACCGCATAGTCGAGTTGAGTTATCTCAAACTATTCCCAGACGGCTCTTCCGAGAACAAGACACTCCGCCTCAATCCCCTCCGACCCATGAGCGACGAGGCCTACGAGGTGCATCATATCTCCAATGAAGACGTGCAGGACTGTCCGACCTTCAAAGATGTGGCAGAAGAGTTGTACGCCGTGTTTGTGGATGCCGACTTGGCGGGCTATAACTCCTCGCTCTTTGATATTCCGTTGTTGGCAGAAGAGTTCTTGCGGGCAGGCATCAAGATAGATATTTTGGGCAAAAATAAGATAGATGTCTTTACCATCTTCCAGCAACACGAGCCCCGCAACCTCACGGCCGCTTATCGTTTTTATTGCAATAAAGACCTGACCGAAGCCCACTCGGCCAATGCCGATATTTTGGCGACCTACGAGGTGTTTAAGGAGCAGTTGCAACGGTACGACTTACCCTTGAATGTGGAAGACCTGAGCCAGGCTGTAGCAAGCGAGAGACGTTTTGCCGACTTGGCTGGGAGGATTGCGTACGACAAAGACGGCAAGGAGATTTTCAATTTCGGGAAGTATAAAGGGCAGCGTGTGGCAGACGTTTTCAAACGTGATAGCAGTTATTATGGTTGGTTGCAAGATGCTGATTTTCCGCAACTGACCAAGAATGTGTTTTTACGCATCTTTTTAGATTTGAAGAAAAATGGATAAACATACGCGTATAGTGGTTTTTACGGGTGCAGGTGTCTCTGCCGAGAGTGGCTTGGGTACCTTTCGGGGCTCAGACGGGCTTTGGGATAAGTACCGCATTGAGGATGTGTGTACACACGAGGCATGGCTCAATAACCCGCAGTTGTGTGTGGATTTTTACAACATCAGACGCAAAGAAGCCTTGGCAGCCCAACCCAACGAGGCACACAAAGCCATTGCCGAACTGCAACAAGCCTTCCCAAACACCCAAATCATTACGCAGAACATTGACGACTTGCACGAGCGGGCTGGGGCACAAAACGTGGTGCATCTGCATGGCGAACTGACCAAACTGCGTTCCGAGAACGATGACTTGGCGACCGTGCCACTCAAAGGGTGGGAGCAACACTATGGCGATCGTCATCCCGATGGCAGTCTATTGAGGCCGTATGTCGTCTTTTTTGGCGAGGCGGTGCCGTATTTTTCGGTGGCGTGCGAGATTGCAGCCAAAGCGGAACTATTTATTGTGGTGGGGACATCCTTGAACGTCTATCCAGCGGCTTCACTCTTGCAGTACGTGCCGAAGAATACGCCGACTTATCTCATTGACCCTGCCGAGGTGAGTATTCATCTCACCGACCACATCAAGCACATCCAAGAACCTGCTACCAAAGGTGTGCGGGAGTTAGTGGATGCGTTGAAAAAATCGCTATAAATTTGCTGAATAAGTTCCTACAAAACAATAGCAACCATTAAGGAGTTGGTGTGTTGCCTCCTTGTTGGTTGGTTCTATTCCATGTTTTGTCAGGAGTTTCTGTATAGGTAACTTTGATTTTTTTGGCAGTATACGGCTTAGTGTTACAATCTGAATCTGTTATTTTGTATTCAAATTCCATATTATCGCTCAATGCAGTAGCATCAGTTTCCAAATTACTTATATCAAGGTTGAGTTTACCTGCGATATACTCTTTCACACCGCCAATATTTTGTTTATCCGTTGGAAGTAAAGTGGGGCATAAAGCGATAGAGATATTTTCTGGTTCAAAGTATTTGCCGATGTCAATGGTATACAACTGATAGATTTTTTTCACTTCACCAAAATACAAATCATCCAAAGCAAAATCATTGCCTGCTCCTGCTGATTGAGAATTTATTAAATACAATTGAGTTATCCTTCTATTACTCATCTTCTTAATTGCAAAAATCTGTTGCCATGTACATTGGTAGCCTGTTTTTACTTCCGTTATACCTCCTAATGTTTCGAAACCATTAGTAGTACCATCAGTTATATAAAATTGTAGTTTAGGAGGATTACCGTACCTATCGTCAGCCCAATTCATTACCCATGCACTAAAAGCATAATACTTGTTAGCGATAGAATTTGTAATTGCTTGTATCCAAACCTTTTTAGTTGGATCAGTACTACCATTTGCTATAAAAAATTTACCATAACCAGAAGTGTGATCTTGAGAACATGTATAGTCTGATACATTATTGTTCCTATTCAATGTATTATCAATGGTGTATTTTCCTTCTCCGTTCTCAAGTCCAGAGCTCCCAGGTTCAACGGGCTCGTATTGCGATATATAACCATGGTTAGTCGCACTCCACTCTTCATTTTCAAAACCAGGATTTGTGATTAGGTTACCATCATCTTTAACATACGAAACAAACAAGATATAGATTTTTGAGGATGATTTGAGTTCCTTGGGCTTTAATGTGACGTATGGTGCAGAATTATTGTCCTCAAGTTCAAGTTTTTGTTCTGCAACTAAATTCGACTGTTCAACCTCTTTCCATTCATTATTATAGTCATAAATATATGCTTTTGTGGCGATATTATTATTTCCTTGAGCGTTATCAGCTGTATACGTAAAGTTGGTACCATAATCCCAAGTACACTTTGTGTTGTCGGTAGGATTTGATTTATCGTTATTTGGTAATTTACCGTAATATTCATCGGGCGTGCCTTCGGGTGTCTCAAACAATTCATCAGCCCAAAGCCCTGCGTTATGGACGAACAAGAGGAATAAAACGGGAATGATTTTATAAATTTTCATAGCAATGTTGTTTTTCGTATTAACCGACTGCAAAGGTAGTTATTTTTTCCAAAAACGCAAAAAAAAACACCAACATAAAAACGCCAAAAATATCGTTTTTCTTTGCTACGAATAAAAAAGAGGATTGTGCGATAGTGCCAATCCTCCTTTTGCCTGTCTCGGTGCCGACTTTTACTTATTATCAAACACGATTTGGTTGTTTTTGACGCTCACGATAGTCGGTTGCTGCAAGTCAATCTGTCCTGCAATAATCCGCTTGGATAGTTCGTTGAGCAACAGATTCTGAATCACACGTTTCACGGGTCTTGCACCAAACTGCGGGTCGTAACCCTCGTGGGCGATGAACCGCACCGCATCATCGGTCAGCCGTAAATCCACGTTGTTGAGGCGTTTGCGAACCAAATCCATCTGCAACTGCACCACGCTGCGGATATTGTCCTCCGTGAGCTCTTGGAAATGGATGATTTCGTCAATACGGTTGATAAACTCGGGTCGCACCGTGGCTCGCAACTGCTCCTCGGTGAGGTTGGAGGTCATGATAATCAGCGTGTTTTTGAAGTTGACCACCCGACCTTTATTGTCCGTCAAACGCCCGTCATCCAGCACCTGCAACAGCACGTCGAACACGTCGGGGTGTGCTTTCTCAATCTCGTCAAACAGCACTACCGAGTAGGGTTTGCGGCGAATAGCTTCGGTCAGTTGCCCGCTCTCGTCGTAGCCCACGTATCCCGGAGGAGCCCCGATGAGTCGCGTTGCCGAAAACTTCTCTTGATACTCGGACATATCGATACGGGTCAGCATGTTTTCGTCGTCGAAGAGATAGTCCGCCAAGGCTTTGGCGAGTTCGGTCTTACCCACGCCCGTCGTGCCCAAGAAGATGAACGAGCCGATGGGGCGTTTGGGGTCCTGCAAGCCTGCCCGCGAGCGACGAATGGCATCACTGACGGCTTGGATGGCTTGGTCTTGCCCGATGACCCGCTTGTGCAGTTCCGCTTCCAGGTGCAGCAACTTGTCTTTCTCCGATTGCATCATCTTGCTCACAGGGATACCCGTCCACTTGGCGATGATGTCCGTGATGTCCTCCGCATCGACCTCCTCCTTAATGAGCACGTCGCCACCGAGTGCGTGGAGTTTCTCTTGGGCTTGCTCGATTTTTTCTTGTGCCCGTTTGAGTTTGGCGTAGCGTATTTCAGCCACTTTGCCGTAATCGCCCTCGCGTTCAGCCACTTCTGCCTCGTGTTTGAGGTTTTCGATGTTGATTTTTTCTTCTTGGATGATGTTGATGAACTGCTTTTCCTCGTTCCAGCGGCTTTCAATGACCTTCTTTTGCTCGTTGAGGTCTTTGAGTTGCGTCTCAATGCTTTCCAATTTCTTCTTGTCGTCTTCCCGCTTGATTGCCTCGCGTTCAATCTCCAACTGCATGATTTGGCGTTGCAAAATATCCAAAGACTCGGGGACGGAA
>JAEELX010000112.1 GCA_016282955.1 Paludibacteraceae bacterium
GGCGTTGAAGGATGCCAATATGTCGGCTTCGGAGAGTGAGTATGTTAATGCCCACGCCACTTCCACCAAGCAAGGCGATGAGGAAGAGGCACGTGCCTTGAGCCGTTTGTTCGCCAATTCGCAGACGTGGGTTAGTTCCACCAAGTCCATGACGGGACACGAGTGCTGGATGGCAGGAGCAAGCGAGGCGATTTACTCGATTTTGATGATGCAAAACGACTTCGTTGCACCCAATATCAACTTGGAAAACGTGGACGATTGTGCCAAAGAGTTGCGGCTTGCGAGCCAAACCCAATCTGCCAAACTGAATCACATTCTGAGCAATTCCTTCGGTTTTGGTGGGACAAATAGTGCATTAGTAATTAAAAAAGTATAACATAAAATTTGAAAGAAATGACAAAAGAAGTAATTATTGAAAAAGTAAATGGTATTTTGACCAACGAGTTTGAAATCGCTCAAGATAAATTACAGCCGAATGCTTTGTTGATTGACGAAGTGGGCATTGATTCGTTGGATTTTGTGGATATTGTGGCTCTTTTGGAGAAAGAATTTGGCTTCAAACCCGATACACAAGAGTTGAAAAAAGCAAAAACGTTGAACGATTTATATGATTTTATAGCAAAAAACGTGTAAATCGGCATTTAGAAGGTTAATTTTTGAAAAAGGGGGCAGTAAAATGTCGCCTTTTTTTTGAATACCTAAACGAAAATATCAACAAGTGTAATTAAAGCCTGTTTTTAATTTATTTTTACTAATTTCGCACCTTGTATAACGTCTTGGAAATGGAATGGAGCGGTCAAACAGGAGGTACACGCTGGCAACAACGAGCATTGGTTGTCTTATTTCGGCATATTCATATCCGAATTATTTATGCCGTGATGAGCGTCTGGTTGCTGTATTACATCATTTCTCGCCCCAAAAACACGAATGCCATTTATCGTTTTCATCGCGACTGTTTTTGCCGTAATTGTTTGCAAGCCTGCGTTGATGTCTATCGCAGTTATTATCGTTTTGGCGAAGCGATTATGGACCGATTTGCGGTGTATGGTGGCAAAAAGTTTAACGTGGAGGTGAAAAACAAGGCACTTTTTGATAACTTGGATAGGTCGTCCGACGGTTTTGTGATGCTCTTTTCGCACTTTGGGAACACGGAAATTGCAGGCTATAGTTTGCGTAGCGACAACAAAAAATTGTATATTTTGAGTTACGAAGGCGAGACGGAAACGGTCAAAGAAAATCGCCAAAAAGCGTTAGAAAAGAACAACATGGACATCATTTTTGTCAAAGAAGATATGAGCCACGTTTTTGATGTTTATAATGCTATCAATCAAGGAAATATAGTTCTTCTTACTGCCGATAGAGTGATTCAATCCAAGACGATTTTGTGTGATTTTTTTAATCGTAAAGCCAAGTTTCCTATCGGTGCTTTTCAGTTAGCACTCTCCACGCACAAGCCAATCATTGCCATTTTTGCCTACAAAACGAATAGTACCACCTACCAAATTGATGTGGAACCCATCGAGCCGATTGCAGCGGGTTCGCGTATGGAAAAAGTACAGAATGTGGCACAACAATTCGCTACATTGCTTGAAAATAAAGTGAAAAACAACCCTTATCAATGGTTTAATTTTTATGATTTCTTCAAATAACATACTTTCGCTCATTCCACAACGTATGCCGTTTGTTTTTGTTGATAAGTTGTTGCAATTAGAGGACGAAACGGCAAAAGTGCACTACACGATTGCCGAGACATGTCCGTTGGTGGATAACGGAACGCTGTCTATTGCAGGCATGTTGGAGCATATTGCCCAATCGTGTGCCACGTTTATAGGCGGTTTGCAGAGTCGCAGGCACCTGCCGATTCGTATCGGGTATATTGGTGCGGTGAAGCATTTGCAAGTCCATTCGCAACCGCGTGTTGGCGACCAATTGGTTACGCAAGTCGTTTTAACTCAAGAAGTTATGAATATCTCGCAGATGGACTGCAAGACGTTTGTGGGCGAACAAGAAATCGCTTGTGCAACCATCAAGTTGGCGTTGGACGAGCCCGCAAAAGATATGGCATAAATGGGAATTTACTGCGTTGCTCATCATATTTGTTCGCCGATTGGTGCCACTTCTCAAGCCAATTTTGAGGCGATTATGGACGGGAAATCGGCGTTGCGGTTGCATTCCGACCGTTTTGAGTTGGTGGAGCCGTTTTGTGTGTCGCTTTTTGATGAGCCGAAGAGTTTCACGCAGTGGTGCATCTTGTCCATCGAACAAGCCCTCCAACAGACGCAGATTGACCCAACTTCGCAGCGGGTTATTTTTGT
This sequence comes from Paludibacteraceae bacterium, assembly GCA_016282955.1. Lineage (GTDB taxonomy): Bacteria > Bacteroidota > Bacteroidia > Bacteroidales > Paludibacteraceae > Colicola. Next base: position 2,316 of record JAEELX010000112.1, read on the forward strand.
CATTTCCACCACCAAAGGCGACAACTTGCAACTCTCCGAGCCTGCGATGCAGATTCAAGCCCACTTCCGCAATCCCAACCTGCCTATTGTTGTTTCAAATGCGTGTACGTCTGGGGTTTGTGCCCAAATCACGGCGATGCGTTTGATTGAAAGTGGGGCTTGCGATACGGCTATCGTGGTGGGTTGTGATGTGCAAACGCCGTTTATTGTCTCGGGTTTTCAAGCCCTCAAAGCCTTGTCGCAACAGCTGTGCAAGCCGTTTGATAAGCAACGTGATGGGTTAAACTTGGGCGAAGCGGTTGCCACGATGATTTACACGAATCAAAAGCCCGACAAACTGTGTTGGCAGTTGGTTGCAGGGAGTATTTGCAACGATGCCAATCACATTTCGGCACCGAGCAGGACGGCAGAGGGAAGTTTCCGTTGTTTGCAGGAGATTTTGCCATACGCCGAGCAAATAGATATGATTAGCACGCACGGCACGGGGACGCTTTACAACGATGCGATGGAGGCTGTGGCGATTCATCGTGCGGGGTTGGATGAGGTGCCGATTGGTGCTTTGAAGGGTTTTTATGGGCATACAATGGGTGCAGCAGGCGTTTTGGAGACGATTATTTCCATGCTTTGTTTGGAACATAAAATCATTCCAGCCGCGAGAGGATACGAAGAAAATGGTGTGGAATATCCTTTGAATCTGTCGCCTAAAAACCGCGATTTAGACCACGAACCACACGATTTGATAAAAATGTTATCGGGTTTTGGTGGCGTGAATGCTGCCATCTTATTACGTTACGTAAATGAATGAAAATCAACAAGATATTATCATAACACCGCAACAAGTGCTTCTAAATGGTCAGTCATTGCCCACTACCGAAACGGGCGAGGCTTTGCTGACGGAGTTGTACAAACGATTTGTGGGCGATTATCCGAAGTTTTACAAAATGGATACGCTGTGTCGTTTGGGCTTTATCGGGAGCGAATTATTGTTACAAGCAGAAAAAAGCGAAAGATTTTTGGTCAAAAATGATAGAATGATTATATTCGCGAACAAATCGGCATCGATAAAAAACGATACAGATTATTTACAAACGATACAAGCGGACAATTATTATCCTTCGCCTGCATTGTTTGTTTACACGTTGCCCAATATCGTAACGGGCGAGATTGCGATACGGAATAATTATCGTGCCGAGAGTAGTTTTTATGTTTTGCAAGACGAACAAACGCTACAAAAGTTAGCCCAAACCACCTTGCAAAGCGTACAAACAGCCCATTCAGCGTTAGTCGGATGGGTCGAATGTGAAAGTAAAGATAATTTTTATGCACATATTAAGATAGTATGGAAGAATTGATAAAGACATTGAAGCAACAAATCATAGAAGCATTGAATTTAGAGGGTTTAACCGTAGATGATATTGATACCGATGCCCCTTTGTTTGGCGAAGGATTAGGCTTGGATTCTATTGATGCGTTGGAGTTGATTGTGCTATTGGATAAGCACTACGGCATTAAGTTTACTGACGCTAAAACGGGCAAAGCGGTATTTCAGTCGGTACGTGCTATCGCGGAATACGTTCAAGCCCATCGAACCAAGTGAAAATTGCGATTACAGGAATAGGAATTATTTCGGCTATTGGCAACGACCAACGGCAAACTGTTGATGCACTTTTGCACGAGCAAACGGGAGTCTGGACGATGCACTATTTGCATTCCAACCATACCGAATTGCCTGTGGGGGAGGTGAAAATGAGCAATGATGAACTGCTTCAAAAACTCAATATATCGTCTTTAGAAGCCATTTCTCGTACGGCACTTTTGGGGTTACATGCCTCGCGTGAAGCCCTGCAACAAGCGAAGATAACGGATGTGAGTGAGATGGCGTTTATTTCAGGGACGACAGTTGGGGGAATGGACACGACAGAGCGGTTTTGGAGCGATTGGCAGAAAAATAAAAACCTTAATTATGTTTCGCAACACGAGGCAGGTGCAACCACCCAAACCATCGCCCAGCATATTGGCAGTTTTGCCTACCTGATGACGCCTTCTACGGCTTGTTCGTCGGCTTTGAATGCGATGATTATGGGGGCGAATTTGTTGCGGGCAGGTAAAGTGAAAAAAGCATTGGTTGGTGGCACGGAGAGTTTGACTTGTTTCCATTTGAACGGCTTCCATTCGCTGATGATTTTGGATAAAGATTTATGTCGCCCGTTTGACAAAGACCGTGCAGGGCTTAATTTAGGCGAGGGTGCGGCTTATGTGGTGCTGGAAAGTGAGCAAGAGGCTTTGGCACGTGGTGCTACGATTTTGGGCTATGTGGCAGGGTATGCAAATGCTTGCGATGCGTTTCATCAGACGGCTTCGTCCGAAGAGGGCGAAGGGGCTTTTTTGGCGATGCAACAGGCTTTACAGATGGCAAAAATAGAGCCGCAAGCCGTGGATTACATCAATGCACACGGCACAGGGACGGCGAATAATGATGCGAGCGAGAGTAGGGCAATCAAGCGTCTGTTTGGCGAACAGTTGCCAGCCATTTCGTCCACCAAAGCATTTACGGGACACACCACATCGGCTTCTGGAGCGATTGAAACGGCAATTTGTTTGCTTTGTATGCAGAAGGGTTTTGTGCCAGTTAATTTGCACTACCAACAAGGCGATGAAAACGTGATTAAACCTGTTCAGAAGACGCAATTCCGACCTTTGCAAACCGTGCTGTGCAATTCGTTTGGGTTTGGTGGAAATGATTCGGCATTGGTTTTGAGCCAAAAAGGTGTGGATTTTGCGGATAAAATAACGGATGTTACGTTGCAAGAATACGTTTGTGTTGTGGAGGATTTAGACGATTACAAGGGTTATATTCCGCCGATGGTGGCTCGCCGAATGACTCCTCAAACGCGAAAAATGATGGTTGCGATGAAAAAAGTGGTACAAGAATCGGGCATTGAACCCGCAAAAATAGAGGCTATTTTTTGTGCAACACGCTTGGGAAATATAGAGCAAACGGTCGCATTTTTGGAGGCGATGCTAAACGAAAATGAACAAAATTTGCCACCTACGCCTTTTATGAACTCAACCCACAATACAGTGGCTTCACAAGTGGCAATTGAACTGAAAAATCACCATTACAACATCACGTATTCGGACGGCGAAAAATCATTGCAAAGTGCTTTGTTGGATATGAAAACGCAGCTGGAATTAGGCTTGATACAAAACGCTTTGGTGCTTGAATTTGACACGTGCGAGCCAAAATTTGATGGTATGTTGCAAAAAGTCGGACAAAATAGTCAAAACATAGCAAAAGCATATATTTATTGTAAAAAATAAACGAATTATGAAGCGAATATACCTTTTTTTATTGCTGTTAATCGGTTCGTGGCAGATGATAAATGCCAAAATTACGTTTACCGTTGAGGGACCAAAAGAGTCGTATAATCAGGTGAAAATTATCAATGAAACGTCTGTAGATTCGTTGCATTTGCGGGTTGTAAAATTGAATCTTGATGGCACGAACGAGTCGGTTTTTGGAGTTTATTACATCAACGGACGTGGTGCCGACGATACCAAAACGACCAATGACAACCGTATTCAGCGAGGGAAGCAGTTGGCGATTGAGTTGCCCAAAGATTTTCCTGTTGAGTTGTCCTGTTTTGCGGAATATCGCACGCTTCCTTTGTTTCAGATGATCATCATCCATTTGCACGACAAAGACAAAGGTTTTGAGTAGTATGCGGCTTATATTTTTAGCATTGATACAGAGTTTGTTCCTTTGTGGAGGGCAATTATGTATGAAATTGGCACTCTCGGCGATGGGTGAATTTGCGTGGTCGTGGGCATTTTTTGGCAGACAATTCACGAATTGGTGGTGGTTGGCATGCGGAATATCCTTTATCACAGCGGGTTTGTTGTGGATGTATATTTTGAAAACCTATCCTTTTTCGCAGGCGTATCCGTTGGCAAGTATGGCGTACGTTTTTGGAATGATTGCTGCCATTTTGGTCTTCCACGAGCAGGTGGTTTTGACCCAATGGATAGGCGTTTTGTTGATTATGGGAGGGTGTTATTTAGTGGCAAATTGATATGTTGGCATTGATTTTAAGCGTCATAATGAACATAGAAGCCGATTTTGTGCAAATAAAACAAAGTCAGATGCTCAATAAACCCCAGCAAACGCAAGGACATTTTATTTATCGTTCCCCGAAATACTTGCGATGGGAGTACACGTACCCCGAAAAAATGGTCTGGGAAATAGATGACGAAAAAACGAATGCCAATCCGCAAGTGAAGCGTTTGTTGGAGTTGATAATCAAGTCTATTTCGGGCGATTATTTGACCACCAATGACGATTTTGATGTGTCGCAAAACGAAAATATCTACACCCTGACACCTAAAAAACGAGAAATAAAGAACTTTTTTACTTCGATGCAAATCACGCTTGATGAGCAAACCAAACTTGCTTCGGAAGTGATTATGAACGAAAAAAATAACGATAAAACAACCATTATTTTTAAGTATGTTGAAAGATAATTTTTACCACATCACAGCCGAAAGTGCAGGCGAATACACCATCACTTTTGACGCACAACATGCCATTTTTAAGGCACATTTTCCAGGCAAACCGATTGTTCCTGGGGCTTGTTTGGTGCAAATGGCACAAGAAATGGTGTCTTTATGGCTTCAAAAAACGATTATTTTCACGCAAATTGACAACCTAAAATTTTTGAAATTAGTAACGCCAGACGTGGCTCCGACTTTCCAATTTGAAGCCAAAGAGGACAATAAAATCCGTGTTTCCATCATGGCCAATGCTATAAATTATGCGAATTTCACCGCTACCTATATGTGCACTGATTCCGACCTATAACAACGGGGGGACGATAGTAGATGTAGTGCGGCGTACGTACGCTTATCTCCGCGACATTATCGTTGTGGTAGATGGTTGCACGGACAACACGCTGGAGCAACTGCAGCAACTTGATTTTCCCATTACGGTTGTTGCTTATAAAAAAAATCGTGGCAAGGGATATGCGTTGAAAAAAGGCTTCCAAAAGGCAAAAGAGATGGATTTTGAGTACGCTTTGACGCTTGACTCGGACGGTCAACATTACCCCGAAGATATTCCGCTTTTGGTTAAGGCGTTGTACAAAAACCCGCAAGCGTTAATCGTGGGTAATCGGGGCTTGAACCATGAAAATATGCCCAACCAAAACAAGTTTGCCAACCGTCTATCTAACTTCTTTTTCCGCTTGCAAACAGGCGTTAATTTGCCCGATACACAAACGGGGATGCGGATTTATCCGTTGCAAAAACTGTCTGGTTTGTCGCTCCTCACTTCGCGTTACGAAGCCGAGTTGGCGTTGCTCGTGTGGGCTGCGTGGCACGATGTGTTGCTTATTCCTGTGCCCATTCGCGTGTTTTACCCACCCAAAGAGAAACGTATCAGCCACTTTCGACCTTTTTATGACTTTTTGCGGATAACGATTTTGAACACTTTATTGACCATCTTAGCGGTCATTTATGGCTACCCAAGGCTCTACTGGAAGACGATTTATTGTTTTGCGGTGTGGGGACCGTTGATGCTCTTTGTGGTGCAACCGCTCTCGTTGTTGTATTTTTTACTTTTTGGCAAAAACGCGAAGACGAGGCTAACCTATCATCGTTTTGTATCTTGGTTTGCAAAGTGGTGTATTGACCATATTCCGGGCCTGCATGTGCAGGTGCATAACGATTACGGACACGTTTTTGGCAACAAAACAATGCTCTATATTTGCAATCACCAGTCGGTTTTGGATATTATCGTGTTGTTGTCGTTGATGTCTAAATCAATCATCTTGACCAAAGGTTGGGTGTGGAATAATCCTGTTTTGTGCGTGCTGCTTCGGCTGTTGGACTGTTTCCCGATTTATTACGATGAGGCGAAAAAACGCAAAAAAATACTGTCATTGCTCCAAGAGGGTTACTCTATTGTCATCTTCCCCGAAGGAACACGTACGCGGACGGGCGAGATAGGTCGTTTTCATCAAGGAGCGGTGCGAATGGCGGAGGAGTATGGCTTGGATATTTGTCCGATACTCGTGCAAGGGATGTTTCATGTACTCAACAAGAATCAGTTTCGGTTGCGTGGGCATGATGTAAACTTTTTCGTTTTGCCCGAAATAAGCATTACCGATACGACCTTCGGCAACACTTGTTTGCAAAAAAGTAAGACTTTGGAATTATATTATCACAATCGAATGGAGATGAACAATAATTACACGGTTACCGTCTTGGGCGGTGGAGTAGGTGGACTTTTTACGGGGGCGTTGCTTGCCGATAAGGGGTTCGATGTAACGGTTTTGGAGCAACTGCCCGTAGCGGGTGGTGGCTTGTACAGTTTTGAGAAAGATGGCGAGATTTGGCAAACGGGTATGCATATCGTTTGTGGATTGGAGGAAGGTGGACGCGTCAAGGCGATTTTAGACCACCTGAGCATATCCGTTCCGTTGGAGGAAACCACGATGGACAACTCGCCTGCACCCCTCATTGGCGAGAAGGAATGGAGTTACTACAAGGGAGGGACATTCCGCTTTGTGGGTGGCTCGAAGCCGTTGATTGATGCGTTGTGTATGTTCATTATTCGGCACGGAGGACGCGTTTTAACTGACGAAAAAGTGGAGCATTTGACGATTCAGGACAATAAAGTGGTGGAGGTTAAAACCCAGCAAAAGACGTTCAAAAGCGATGTTGTGGTGTCTTCCTTGCACCCGAAAAAGTTGTTGGAACTCACCGAAACACCCATTTTCCGTCAAGTAACCATCAAACGCATCCAAGAAACACCCGAGACCGAAGGCTCGTTTAAGTTGTACTTAAAACTCAAGCCGAGCACATTGCCGTTTGATAAGGTCTCGCATTACTTGCCCGATGTGAATTTGTTGGTTCTGACACCACCTTGCACTCGAAATGACGAATACGCCCGCACCATTGAGTGTGTTACTACGATGCCGTACGACCAGTTAGCCCCATGGCAAGCCAACCGTAAGGATGATTACGCTTCCTACGAGGCGTTCAAGGAGCAAAAAGCGGCAGAAGTGTTGCAACAAGTGAAACGCATTTATCCTAACATTGAGAGTTGCATCGAAAGCCATTTTACGTCCACTTCGCTGACTTTCCGAGACGATTTTCTGACGCCCGAAGGTGGTATGTACGGTATGTCGGAAGCACTTGGAGCCGTGATTACGAAGGTGGATAACTTGTATCTCACGGGGCAAAACTGCCATCTGCGTGGACTTTGTGGCACGGTGATGACCTCCAAAGAAGTGGCTGAAAAAATTGGCAAAATATATGTGTAAAAAAACTGTCGCAGTCGTAATTTGTTTATTTTCAGTCATTTGTGTATTCGCAAAAACACCTTTTCTCATGCCTTTTCTCGCCGATAGCACAAATAACACCCATATCGCCATCATCGTGTGTCCTGGAGGCAGTTATTCGTGGTTGGCGATGCAAGAAGAAGGCGAAAAAGTGGCACAGTTTTTTCAACAACAAGGCATCAATGTCTTCGTGCTAAACTACCGTGTGGCGACTGTGGCAGCCTATATAACGGGCTTTCGCGTGTTAGGATTCGGAAATAAATACCCCGATATGTTGGAAGATGTGGAAAAAGCGTTGCAAGTCGTGTACCAGAATGCTCAACAATGGGCTATCGACACGGCCAAAATAGGGGTGATGGGCTTTTCGGCTGGCGGACACCTGACGATGATGTCTTATTTGTACAACCGAACGCCTTATAAACCGAAATTTTTATGTGCGATTTATCCAGTCGTTACTTTTTCGGACAATCGCTATGTTCACAAACGCTCTCGTAGAGGTGCTTTGGGCGTATGGCGACAATGGAACAAAAACCTGCAAGACTCGCTTTCGGTGGAAAAACACATCTCGGAAGACTGTCCACCCGTGTTTTTGGCGACTTGCAAAGACGACAACGTGTTGAAATATCAAAACTCTCAACTGCTTGATTCGGCTCTGACCGCTCACCACATACCGCACGAATATCATCTGTATGAGAGTGGCGGACACGGCTTTGGAGTGGGAGATGACGAAAGTAACCAGATAGCATATCAATGGAAAAATAAATGTTTACAATGGATATTGAATTTAAATCAGCAACCGAAATAAAGCAATTTCAAGAAGCGTTATTGCAGCAACAATTAGCGTATTTGCAAGCTCACTCGCCGTATTATCAGCGTGTTTTTGCTCATAAAAACATTGACGTGACAACAATTCAGCACCTTGATGACCTGCCTCGTCTGCCCTTCACCGAAAAACAGGATTTGCAACTGCATAATGCCGATTTTTTGTGTGTGCCGAAGGAAAATATCGTGGATTATATCACCACTTCGGGTACCTTGGGCGAACCCGTGACCTTTGGTTGCACCGAAAAAGACTTGCAACGTTTGGCGTACAACGAGCATAAGTCGTTTGCTTGTGCAGGCATCCAAAAAGGCGATATTTTGCAACTGATGACCACCTTAGACAAGCGTTTTATGGCAGGTCTGGCGTATTGGATGGGTATCCGCAAGATGGGTGCAAGCATCATTCGGGTCGGCAATGGCATACCGGAACTGCAATGGGACACGATTCTGCGGCTTCGTCCCACGGCGATTATGTGCGTGCCGTCGTTTATCTTGCGGTTGATTGAATATGCTGAAATGCATCACATAGATTACCGTCACTCGTCTATTCGTAAGATTATCGGCATAGGCGAAGGCTTGCGTGACCTCTCGTTTCATCTGAACTTGTTGGGGCAACGTATCCACGATAAATGGCCGGAGGTGCAGCTCTTTGCGACCTATTCTTCGACGGAGATGTCGGCCACGTTTTCCGAATGCGAGCATGGTTGCGGTGGACACGTGCATCCCGAGTTGATTATCACCGAAATCATCGGCGAGCATAACCAACCTGTACCCGACGGTGAGGTGGGGGAGGTCGTGATTACGACGCTTGGTGTGGAAGGTATGCCTCTGTTGCGGTTCCGTACGGGGGATATGGCGGCGAAAATCGTGGAACCATGTGCCTGTGGCCGTAATTCCTACCGTCTGACTCCGCTTGTGGGGCGTAAGCACAATATGATCAAGCTCAAAGGTACCACCATCTATCCGCCTGCTATCAACGATATTTTGGACAATACGGATTATGTGGTGAATTATGTGGTGGTGGCACGGAACAGCAGCGCTGGCA
>JAEELX010000113.1 GCA_016282955.1 Paludibacteraceae bacterium
GCGATTTTTATCCCCAAAATTATGGCTTCATTAAACGTTTTTTGAACCTTTTAGTTTGATTTTTTTGGCAACTAAAATGAACAAAAATCATTTTTTTATTTTTTGTTATAAAAATTTGTGTAACTTTGTGCGAATGTAGCATTATGATGGGAAGAGTAGTAGATGGGTGAAGATGAGAGGATTTTAGCGGGAGAAAATGTGGGAAGGTGTGGCTGTTAAGTGGGCTGAATCTTGGTTTCGAATAATTTTAATTTTATATATACAATGTCGAAAATTTGTCAAATCACCGGCAAACGTGCCATGGTGGGGTGCAATGTTTCGCATTCGAAGCGTCGAACAAAACGAACCTTTGATGTGAACTTGTTCCGTAGAAAGTTCTACTGGGTAGAACAGGATTGCTGGATCTCGTTGAACGTGAGTGCAGCGGGATTACGTACTATTAACAAGATCGGTTTAGATGCTGCCATTCGGCAAGCCGCTGAACATGGTTATTTATAAGAAAGGAGAAAATTATGGGAAAAAAATCCAAAGAGGCTCGTGTACAAGTAATTTTAGAATGTACAGAACACAAAGGTAGCGGGTTGCCAGGTACTTCTCGGTACATCACAACCAAGAACCGTAAGAATACTTCTGAGAGGTTGGAATTAATGAAGTATAACCCTATTTTGAGGCGATATACTTTGCACAAAGAAATCAAGTAAGTAACCAAAAACGTATAAATTATGGCAAAGAAGGCGGTAGCAACGTTTCAAACCGGTAACGTAGGTCGTAACCACTCCAAATGTATAAAGATGGTCAAATCACCCAAGACGGGTGCGTACATCTTTCAGGAAGAAATAGTGGAAAATGAAAAAATAAACACCTACTTCAAGTAGTCGTTCACAAGTTTACTTTTTTGGTAATGATGTGATTGTGGTATAAAACTCGTTAGAGATGATTTTCGTTTTCTAATGAGTTTTTGCTTTTTATAAAGTACTTAAAATCAATAAGTTATGAACAGAAATTTATTTTTAACGCTATTATTGGTAACGTTTTTATTTCAGTCAATCCATAGTTTTGGGCAAGAAGAATACGGTTTTACGCCCATCACAGTGGAAAAGGAGTTTACACCGAATGGTTTTCAATGGTTTCGTGATGCGTTATTGTTGATGGCAGGCGATAAAACAAAAAGCAATGCGATGACGATTGGTTGGGGAGCCATAGGCACATTGTGGTCAAGAACCGCTCTGACAGTGTATGTGGCACAAAAACGCTACACCAAAACCTTCATGGATAATTCGCCGTATTTTACCGTGCTGGCTTTTGAGGGAGCGGAAGCACAAAAAATTTTGCGATATATGGGCAGCCATAGCGGACGAGATGGCGATAAGAGCAAAGCGTTGCAACTCCATACGGCTTATACCGCCAACGGAACGCCCTATTACACGGAAGCAAGTATGATTATTGAATGCAAAAAGATGTACGAAGCACCTTTTGACCCGAAGGGCTTTAAGAGTGAAGCACCGCAAAAAATGTACGCCAATTTTCCTGCTGGGATACACACAATGTACATCGGTGAAGTAGTGAACGCTTGGAAAAGATAAGTATGGAACAAATTGTATTACGACCCTCGCTCAAGTGGTGGTTGGTCAAAAAAAGTTGGATTTTACTGTTGTTGGTTTTGGGCTTGTTCGTGCCACTTTTTATGCCAGAAATAAGTGGTATGGGGGCTTTGATTTGGTATGGGTGCTTGCTTTTAGTGGGAGTTTTGCTGTTGGTTGATTATCTCAAAACGGCTGTTTATACGCATTGGACAATCACAGCAGAACAAATCATTATATACAAAGGCATCCTCGTCAAGACGGTTGATTACGTTGAATTATACCGCGTTAATGACTACAAAGAACGCCAAAATTTCATTGAGTCCATCTTTGGTTTTACGTCTTTGTACATCCATTCGACCGATTCATCGCACAGTTCGATCAACATTTACGGTTTGAAGAAAAATCCTCGTCTTGTCCCGACCATTCGTGATTTGGTGGAAAAACAAAAAGCGGATAGACGTATTTACGAACTCGCCAACAAATAATTGCCGATGGATAAGCACGATTTTCGGATTGTTTTTATGGGAACGCCCGCTTTTGCAGTGGCTTCGTTAGAGGAGTTAATCCAAAATGGATACAATGTTGTGGCAGTTGTTACGATGCCCGATAAACCCTCTGGGCGTGGGCAAAAGTTGCAATATAGTGATGTGAAAGAGTGTGCTTTGGCGAATAACTTGCCTCTTTTGCAGCCCACCAATCTCAAAGACCCGCAGTTTATTGAGGAACTTCGCTCGTACCAAGCGGATTTGCAGATAGTGGTTGCGTTTCGGATTTTGCCCGAAATCGTTTGGGCGATGCCACGTTACGGCACTTTCAACTTGCATGCGGCTTTGTTGCCACAATATCGTGGGGCTGCACCTATCAACTGGGCTATTATAAATGGCGAAAAAGAGACGGGGTTGACGACTTTTATGCTGCAACAAACGGTGGACACGGGCGAGATGATTTTACAGGAAAAAGTGGCTATTGGAGAGGACGAAACGTTTGGCGAGTTGTACGACCGATTGAAAGAAATTGGCAAGAGGCTCGTTACGCAAACAACGGATATTATCATTGAAAGTGCCTCTAAAAAAATGCCTGTTCCGACTACCATTCAACCTGATGTTGAAATGAAACCCGCTCCAAAAATCTTCAAAGAAATGTGCGAAATAGATTTTTCACAAACCGCAGAGCAAATTCGCAACTTTGTGCGAGGGCTGTGTCCCAATCCGTGTGCGTGGGCGAATATCACCATCGCCAACCATTTTTTTGAACGGGTGAAGATATATAAAGTGTCTGTTGGAAGCGGTTTGATAACGATTCCGTGCAAAGACGGCGTTGTGTCTATCGACGAATTACAACTGCCAGGCAAAAAACGTATGCGTGCCAAAGATGTGCTCAATGGACTATCGCATTGAAAATCAATTCTTTTCCTTTTTTTTGTAGGAGTACGAAATAGTAACGACAGAATAGACATCGCC
>JAEELX010000114.1 GCA_016282955.1 Paludibacteraceae bacterium
ACTTGCAAACAAAAGGGCTTAAATCAACAACTGATCCCGTATTTCATCTCATCACACCCAGGTTGCACCGAAAAAGACATGCAAGATTTGAAAAAATGGTTCCAAAAGACGAGTTATTTCCCCGAACAAGTGCAAGATTTTACACCCACACCAATGACCTTGTCAACCACAATGTATTATACGGGCATCAATCCATATACCAACCAAAAAGTGTATGTTGCTCATTCTCAACAAGATAAATTAAAACAACGTTCCTATTTTGCAAAAAGAAAATGAAAGTAAAATTCAAATATCGTTTTAATCCAGATACTTTAACGTTTGAAAAACAAAACAAGAACTTAAAATACTGGCTCAGACAAGCGGAATTTTATGTGCTCATCGGCTTGTGCATTATTATTGTGATGTTTTTGATTTACTTTCAAGTTTTACCTTCGCCGTACGAAAAAATGCTACGCACCGAAAATGCTAACTTGAAATCGCAACTGAACCTGCTCGAACATCAAGCCGACCAAATGCAGTTGGTGCTTGCCGACCTACAACAACGAGACGAGAACCTATATCGCGTCATTTTCCAAGCAGAGCCTATTTCGACGCACATTCGCACGAATGCAACCCGCAAAATGGCTTACTACGAAGAAATCGCTTCGCTTACCAACAGCCAACTGATGGCACAAATGACGCGAAAAATGGATATTTTGGAAAAGCAACTCTACGTGCAATCCAAGTCATACGACGAGGTGGTGAAAATGGTCAAGGAACAGAACATTCGCAACGAACATATTCCCGCTATCCAACCCGTTATGAACAAAGATTTGACGCGTGTGGCTTCGGGTTACGGCATACGAATCGACCCGATTTATCATGTCCGCAAGTTCCACTACGGAATGGACTTTACGGCTCCTGTTGGAACAGATGTGTACGCCACTGGAAAAGGGAAAATTGTGTTTGTGGGTTGGAAACAAGGTTACGGAAACACGGTCATTCTTGACCACGGCTACAACTACAAAACCCTCTACGCACACCTCTATAAAGCCACTTGTTACGTGGGACAGCAGGTGAAACGAGGCGATGTGATTGCCTTGGTGGGTAATACGGGTAAGTCCACCGGACCGCACTTGCATTACGAGGTGCGTTTTAACGACAACCCCATTGACCCGCGTAACTACTACTTTAATGATTTGAGCCCCGAAGATTATGATAAACTGATTCAGTTGAGTAATAACTTCAATGGCATGTTGGATTAAAAAGAAAAAATATGGATATATCAATCATAATACCGCTATTTAACGAAGAGGAATCGTTACCCAAGTTGTACGAATGGCTTAAAAAAGTCTTGGATGAGAATCATTTTTCGCACGAAATTCTGTTTATCAATGATGGTTCAACGGACGCTTCGTGGAAAGTGATTCAGACGCTTCACGAGCAAGACCAAGCCGTCAAAGGGATTTGTTTTAGGCGAAACTATGGCAAGTCTGCTGCTTTGCATTGTGGCTTTCAGCAAGCGAAAGGCGATGTGGTTATAACCATGGATGCCGATTTGCAGGACTCGCCAGACGAAATACCCGAATTGTACCGCATGATTATGCAGGACGACTACGATTTGGTGAGCGGTTGGAAGAAAAAGCGTTACGATAATACCCTCACCAAAAACCTCCCGAGCAAGTTGTTCAATGCCACTGCACGAAAAGTAACGGGAATCAAACTGCACGATATGAATTGTGGCTTAAAAGCGTACAAATTAGAGGTTGTGAAGAGCATTGAGGTGTTTTCCGAGATGCACCGATATATTCCCTATTTGGCGAAAAATGCAGGTTTTACCAAGATTGGCGAAAAAGTGGTGCAGCACCGCAAACGCGAGTTTGGAGAGAGCAAATTTGGCATCAACCGCTTTATCAATGGCTATTTGGACTTGTTTACGCTCTGGTTCCTCAACAAATTTGGCAAACAACCGATGCACTTTTTCGGTTTATTGGGCAGTATTATGTTTTTGATTGGTTTTATTGCCATCGTTGTGCTTATTGTTATGAAATGGCAGGCTTTACGCAACGGAGTCCACGTTATGCTCATTGCCGACACGCCTTATTTCCATTTGGCAACGTTGATGATGATACTCGGATGTTTGTTCTTTTTGAGTGGTTTTTTGGGCGAGTTAATCATCAGAAATTCGGCTATTCGCAACGATTATTTGATTAAAGATAGTATTTTATGAAACTTTTTTGCTGCAAAACGAATAAATTTTGTTATCTTTGTATGTCAAAAAAACACCTATTGAAAATATATTATTAACTTAAATTTTATCATAATATGAAACCTACACATGTGGAACACATTGGCATTGCAGTTACCTCGTTGGAGAGTGCTATGCCTTTTTTTGAGTTTTTAACTGGTAATAAATGCTACTCGATTGAAGAGGTAGCAGACCAAAAAGTTAAAACCGCATTTTTCAAAGTTGGTGAAGTAAAAGTGGAATTACTTGAGCCAACAAGTCCTGAATCAACGATTGCTAAATTTATCGAAAAAAATGGCGGTCGTGGTGGCGTACATCACATTGCTTTTAATGTTAATAGTGTTGAAGAAGCACTTGCAGAGGCATCAAAAGCAGGTATCGAACTTATCGATAAAGCTCCCCGAAAAGGAGCTGAAAATCTGATGATTGCTTTTTTACATCCAAAAAGTACAAAAGGCGTCTTAACCGAAATTTGTGAACAACCCAAATAAGAGATAAAGATGAATAAAGAAAAATTGCAAAAATTGATAGATAACCGCCAACAAGCAACCTTGGGTGGCGGTACCGCAGCAATTGAAAAACATCACGCCAAAGGTAGTTATACCGCACGTGAGCGTATCAATATGCTCTTGGACGAAGGCTCTTTTGAAGAAGTGAATATGTTCTTAACGCACCGTTGCCACGATTTTGGAATGGACAAAAAAGTGTTCTTGGGAGACGGTGTTGCTGTTGGTTCGGGTACGATTGACGGACGTTTGGTGTTCGTTTTTGCACAAGACGCAACGGTTATCGGTGGTTCTCTTTCGGAGACGATGGCGTTGAAGATTTGCAACGTGATGGACCAAGCCATGAAATTAGGTGCTCCTGTGATTGGTTTGAACGACTCGGGTGGTGCTCGTATTCAAGAAGGTGCTTGTGCGTTGGCTGGATATGCTGAAATTTTTGAGCGTAATATCTTGGCTTCGGGCGTTGTACCACAAATCAGCGTTATCTTTGGTCCGTGTGCTGGTGGAGCCGTTTATAGCCCCGCTTTGACCGACTTTATTATGATGACCGAACAAAACTCGTACATGTTTATCACTGGTCCAAAGGTGGTTAAATCCGTTACGGGAGAAGATGTTACAGTTGAGAACTTGGGTGGTGCAAACGTACACGCAACCAAATCGGGTGTTACGCACTTCGTGGCTACGTCAGAAGACGATGCAATCCAACAAGTACGCCGTTTGGTTAGTTTCATTCCACAAAATAATATGGAAGAACCTCCTGTGATGAAATGTACAGACGACATCGCACGTATTGAAGATTCCCTCAACGAAATCGTGCCAGATGACCCAAATAAACCTTACGATATGAAAGAAATCATCAACACGATTGTGGACAACGGTGATTTCATGGAAGTACAAAAGGATTATGCAAAAAATATCATCTGCGGTTTCGCTCGCTTCAATGGCCGTTCTACTGGTATTATTGCGAACCAACCAAGTTATTTGGCAGGTGTGTTGGACTGCGATGCAAGCCGTAAGGCAGCACGTTTTGTGCGTTTCTGCGATGCGTTCAACATCCAAATCCTTACTTTGGTTGACGTACCAGGCTTCTTGTGCGGAACAGGTCAAGAATATGCTGGTATCATCGCACACGGTGCAAAATTGATGTTTGCATACGGCGAAGCAACCGTGCCAAAAGTTACGGTTACAGTTCGTAAATCGTACGGTGGAAGCCACATCGTGATGTCTTGTAAGCAATTGCGTGGCGATATGTGCTATGCTTGGCCAAATGCCGAGATTGCCGTTATGGGAGCAAGTGGTGCAGTAGGCGTTCTTCAAGCAAAAGAATTGAAAGCCATTGAAGATCCCGCTGAAAAAGCCAAATTTATTGCCGAAAAAGAAGCGGAATACAAAGACCTCTTTGCAAGTCCATATCAAGCCGCTAACCGTGGCTACATTGATGATGTAATCGAACCGCGTTACACACGTGCTCGCGTCATCCGTGCCTTTGAAAACTTGCAAACCAAGCGTTTGTCGAATCCGCTCAAAAAACATTCTAATATACCTTTGTAAAATTGATTTATTATGTTGTTTTTAGAAATTACAAGTTTTACGTGGATGGTTACAGGATTAGGCTTTGGACTGGTGCTTGCACTCCTCATTGTGTTCGTGTATATCATGAAACTGATGGGCTGGATTATGCAACCCAAAAGCCAACAGACCGAAGCGGCTCCTGTACAAGAAGTATCTGCGAAGCCAAGCAAAGTAACGGGTGATAACAACGACCTCGCGGCTGTCGCTACGGCACTCCATCTGTACTACAATGCTTTACACGATGAAGAGCCTACAAAAGTTACGGTGGTACAACACCCAACCTCGTGGAATACTAAGGTATATGCAATGAATAACTTAACGGTTAGAAGTTAAACAAAAAGTGGATGAACCATACTTGGAAAGCGGAAAAATAACACTGGTGAACCCTTCCAACTATGGAACAGTAAACTTTAGAATGAATTAAATTTATCGGTAAAAAAAGAAAGAAATGAAAGAATTTAAATTTACAATAGACGGACAAAAATATACGGCTTCCGTCAATGAATTGGAAAACAATGTTGCCGAAGTGGTGGTGAACGGAAAAACCTATTCGGTAACGATGGAAAAAGAGGAGGTTGCCAAGCCCGTGGTTAAACCTGTGGCTAAACCTGCAGCATCGGCACCCGCAGCGGCTCCTGCAGCAGCACCTGCACCCAAAGCAGACGTACCCGCTGGCGGAACAAAAATCGTAAGCCCGCTACCTGGCTCAATCATCAAAGTGATTGCAACCGAAGGACAAGCAGTGAAAAAAGGCGAAACCCTCTTGACGTTAGAGTCCATGAAAATGGAAAATACGATTGTGGCAGATTGCGACGGAACAGTTTCTAAAATCTTAGTTACCGCAGGACAATCTGTAATGCAAGGAGATGTACTCATTGTTATTGGTTAAAAGTGATGGAGAAGGTACTTGAATTTTTCTCATCGATGGGATTTATGAATCTGGATTGGCAACAAGCTGTCATGCTTTTCGTGTCATTCTTCCTTTTGTATCTCGCCATCAAAAAGCAATACGAGCCGTTGCTCCTTTTGCCCATAGCGTTTGGTATGATGCTTACTAACTTACCCAATGCTAATTTGTTCCATCCCGAACTGTGGACGGCGTTTTTGGACGCAAGTAGTCCTGCATACCATAGTTACGGTGCAATTATGAAAGAGGCTGGATTGTTGGACATCCTCTATATCGGCGTCAAAGCAGGTGTGTATCCGTGCTTGATTTTCATCGGCGTAGGTGCCATGACGGATTTTGGTCCCCTGATTGCCAACCCCAAGTCGTTTATCTTGGGAGCCGCAGCACAGTTGGGTATCTTTATCACGTTCTTGTGTGCTAATGCGTTCGGTTTTTCGCCCGAAGAGGCTGGTTCTATCGGTATCATCGGTGGTGCTGACGGACCTACATCCATTTTCTTAACCTCTAAGTTGGCTCCGCATTTGTTAGGACCTATCGCCATTGCTGCGTACAGTTATATGGCGTTAGTGCCGGTGATTCAACCGCCTATCATGCATGCGTTGACGACCGAAAAAGAGCGTAAAATCAAGATGAAACAGTTGCGTGAGGTAAGCAAGGTGGAAAAAATCGTCTTCCCTGTTATCATCGCAGCCGTTGTGTCGTTGGTTTTGCCTGATGCCGCTCCGTTGTTGGGTTGCTTGATGCTCGGTAACTTGATGAAGGAATGTGGTGTGGTAGATCGTTTGAGCAAAACAGCACAAAACGAACTGATGAATATCGTGGTTATTTTCTTGGGACTCTCGGTGGGTGCAACCGCAACAGGTGCAAGTTTCTTGAACGTGAAGACCTTGCTCATCTTGTCGATGGGTATCGTGGCATTCGGTTTAGGAACGGGCAGTGGTGTGTTGTTGGCTAAACTGATGAACTTGTTCTCGAAGGAAAAAATCAATCCGCTGATTGGTTCGGCAGGCGTTAGTGCAGTGCCTATGGCAGCACGTGTAAGCCAATTTGAAGGTCAAAAAGCCGATCCTTCTAACTTCTTGCTCATGCACGCTATGGGACCCAATGTAGCGGGCGTTATTGGCTCGGCAGTGGCTGCAGGCGTGTTGCTCACGATGTTAGGATAAAAACTCATATCCATTATAAAAAAAACGAGGGTACTTACGGGTATCCTCTTTTTTGTCTTTATTTTGTATGAAAGCATCTCATTTTTCTACTGCTTCGTAATCGATGTATTCTAATATGCCACCTTTGTGTTCTAAGAGCCACAAGCCCGCTTTGGATAATCTTTTGGGCTGAGGAACGGGTGAAGGTTGATTGGTTGTTTTCATATTCGTTGTATTATTAACAAAAATGAGTATTTTTAATCGCTTCGATGAATAAGAAATTTACGAGTAATGGAGGTATATACTGATTCGGATAAATTTTCGATTTCATTCTTGTCATATAAATCTACCAACAAAATACCTGTTTCGTTTTCCAATACTTTCACATATAATTCGTATGTAATTATTCTTGCACCACCACTTTTGCCTTTATTTTTGCCTTTGATTACCATTCTTATTTTATGATAACCTTGTCCTAAATCTACTCCTATATCGGGATTTTTTTCAAAATCTTTCTTAAATTGCTCTAAATCTGTAAGTATGGTTTTATATTTTTTATGAAGTTTTTTAACAGATTTATCAAAATCTACGGTCGTATAAAAGACATATTTCATTCTTCGGCACGAATTTCTGCAATTAAATCATCTAATGTTTTATGACCTGCTGGACCATTTTGCCGAATATCTGCGGCAATTTTTTCAGCATTTTCAAATGATTTGCGTAACCGTCGTTGCAACGGTGGCTCCATAATACTAAAAAGACCCGTAGAAAGCATATAATCAATTGCTTTCTTGGCTTGAACACTGTTTGATTTATAAGATAATGTAATGGTTGCCATAGTTTTGTATGTTTTTCGCCTACAAAAATAACATTTTTTTCAAAAAAAACAATCGTGATTATCGATCAAGAAAATCGTTTAGGTAACTTTGCACTATTTGATTGATACGTTTTTCACCTATCGATTCCTTTTCGCTTTTATCATAAATTTCCACTAACAAAATATCGGTCGTGTTTTCAACCTCTTTTACATATAACTCATACGTAATAATTCTCGCACCA
This sequence comes from Paludibacteraceae bacterium, assembly GCA_016282955.1. Classification (GTDB taxonomy): domain Bacteria; phylum Bacteroidota; class Bacteroidia; order Bacteroidales; family Paludibacteraceae; genus Colicola. The sequence goes on from JAEELX010000114.1 coordinate 7,417, forward strand.
CCGCTTTTCCCCTTATTTTTTGAGGATATTTCCATGCGAATTTTGCGAAAGCCACTTCCTAAATCAACACCAATAGAAGGATTTTCTTGAAAATTACGAAGAAATTCTGCAATATCTTTAGGAAGTGATTTATACTTTTTCTTTAATCGTTTAGCCGATTTTTTGAAAGCAGAAGTAGGAGTAAAAATATATTTCATTCTTGCTGCAATTCGTCCAGAAATTCTTCTATGGTTTGATAACCCGCTCTACCATTTTTCCGAATATCTTGTGCCATTTCTTCGGCTTCTTGCATCGCCTTATGTAAACGATACTCAATAGGTGCTTCGGTTTTCTTAAAATGACCCGAAGCAAGCAAAGCATCAATCGCTAATTTAGCGTATTTATTATTAGAACGATAAGATAATGTAATGGTTGCCATAGTTTTGTATGTTTTTCGCCTACAAAAGTAACATTTTTTTCAAAAAAAACAAATAACAAAAATGAGACACCTGCGTCTCAGACTGAATACCAATCTTTCCCCTTCCAAAACCCTTCCCCCTTCCCCATTGTACATTGTAAATTCCAAAACCCCTTTCCCCTTTCACCTTTCACCTTTCAATTAAAAAAAATACCCACCCAACAACGGGTGAGTACTTTTCTTTCGACTCGGCAACGGCGACAATCGGAAGCCACAAGCGGCAGACGCCAGCCGAAAACAACACTTTTTAGAAGTATGCCGAAACGGGTTG
>JAEELX010000115.1 GCA_016282955.1 Paludibacteraceae bacterium
GGATGCCTTTCGGGCGACTGCACCAACACCTTCAACGAAGCCATATAATGGCGATCACACGGACTTCCCGCTGTATCTGCTGGCACAAGAGCCACCTGAGCAAACATAAATAACGGCAGTGTGAGCAAAACCATTATAGAAAAACAGATTCTTTTCATAAGTCTCTTATTTATTGTAAAATTCATATTCTTTTTTAATCTTTATTGCATTCAACGCAACAAACTTCCTGCAAAGATACGAAAATTTTTTTAAAAAAATTATTGATAATGCTGAAATAAAAAATCGTTGTGCGGATAGCGTTTGATGTGGATGGCCTTGACTTGCTCGTACACGATTTGCCGCAGTTGGTCAATGTTCGTTTTGTTTTTGGCAGCAATAAAGACGCAATTATCGTGCAGTTTGTCCATCCACGTGCGTTTCAGTTGCTCCAACGAATAATTTTCGCGTTTCATCTCGGTCAAGTCGTCCTCGTCTTTGGGATGGTAGGTAAACGCATCTATCTTGTTGAAAACCACAATGGTAGGTTGGTCTTTTTCGCCCAATGACTGAATGGTCTGCTCCACCACATGATACTGCTCCTCAAAGTTCGTGTGGCTTATGTCCACTACGTGCAACAGCAAATCGGCTTCTCGCACCTCGTCCAACGTGGATTTGAACGACTCCACCAGATGATGTGGCAACTTGCGAATAAACCCGACCGTGTCGCAGAGCAAAAACGGCAGGTTATCAATCGTAACCTTACGAACCGTGGTGTCAAGCGTGGCAAACAGTTTATTTTCGGCAAAAACATCGCTCTTGCTCAATAGGTTCATCAGGGTCGATTTGCCCACGTTCGTATAACCCACGATGGCTACCCGCACCATCTTTCCGCGATTCTGGCGTTGGGTGGTCATCTGGGTATCAATTTTTTTAAGTTCCTCACGCAGCAGAGCGATTCGGTTGCGAATCATCCGTTTATCGGCTTCAATCTGCGTCTCACCCATGCCTCGCGAGGTCGCTCCACCACCTCGTTGCCTATCCAAGTGGCTCCACAAGCGGGTTAATCGCGGTAGCATATACTGCAAATGTGCCATCTCCACCTGCGTCTTGGCGTAAGATGTTTTGGCTCGTTGGAGGAAGATTTGAAGAATCAGAATCGTGCGGTCCATCACCACCACTGCCCCTTCGTCTTTTGGACGGTCGCCGTTGAGCGTCTTTTCGATGTTCCGCAACTGACGAGGCGACAACTCATCGTCAAAAATGATGGTATTGATGTCGCAATTTTCCGATAAAAACTGCTTGATTTCCTGTATCTTGCCTTCGCCAACGTAATAGTTGGTGTTGGGTTGCTCGGCCCGTTGCACAAAGGTCTTACGCGTAACGAAATCATCGGTCTGTGCCAAAAAAGCCAACTCGTCCAAGTATTCTTGCGTCTGTTCTTCCGACTGGTTCGAGGTAATCAAACCCACCAAGATGGCTTGCTTCTCAATTGCCTGATTTTCAATCATTTACCGCTATTTACTTAAAAACTCTACGGCTTTTTTCGTTATCTCGTCATCCCGCTCAATGAGAGCAAAGAACTCGTCATCGTCCAACATATTACGAACGATATACGCATTGATTAAGTTTACGATTGCCTTCTTGCTTTTGGTAACCTCTTGTGGACTTTTGATTTCAACGTCTTTTTCTTCGCAGAACTTCATAAAATCGTCCCACCAATTCGCCGAAAGCAAGTATTTTTCCATACTCTTCCAATCTTTGTATTGCGACAGTTTTTGGCGATTTTTGTCGGTGTATTGGAAGGCAAACTGATACGTGAGAGCCAAGTTTACGACCTGATTATAAAACGGACTGAGATGGCTCGTATCGCGTCCTACAAAAATATCGGGCATCACGCCACCACCACCGTAAACCACACGCCCTTTTTTGGTGTAATACTTGGTCGTGTCGCTGTAATGGATGCTGTCTGCGGAATAAAACTCGCCGTGTTCAAAACGCTCCACAAGGTCTTTTTGATAGTCTTCTTCGTCGCCCATCACGTACGGTTTTTGGATGCAACGCCCAGACGGTATGTAATATCGTGCCACCGTGAGTCGCACCGCTGAACTATCCGCAAAATCAATCTGCTGTTGCACCAAACCCTTGCCAAACGACCTGCGACCGATAATCGTTGCTCGGTCATTATCCTGCATCGCTCCCGCAAAAATCTCGCTGGCAGAAGCGGAAAAGTCATCAATAAGCACCACCAATTTATCTTTTTTGAAGCGTCCCGAGCCGTTTGCATGCGATTCTTCGCGTTTGTAAGCCTTTCCTTCGGCATACACAATCATATCGCCAGCAGCCAAAAACTCGTTCGCCATACGAATCGCCATCACCATATAACCGCCCGAATTTTCGCGTAAATCCACAATATAACTCTTGGCACCCTGATTTTTGAGCGTATTGAGAGCCGTGATGAACTCGTCGTAAGTCGTTTCACCAAACTTATTCACCCGCACAAAACCTATCTTGCCTTTGGAACTATCAATGATAAACTTCGCATCAATAGACGAAACAGGTATGTCGCCACGCGTAATCGTATAAGTCAACAAATCCTTTGCTCCGTGTCGTTTAACCTTAATCGTAACGTTGGTGCCTTTGGGTCCCCGCAATTTTTTCATCACTTTTTCGTTGGTCATTTTTTTGCCATAAAACACGGAATCGTCCACATATAGAATCTTATCGCCAGCCAACACGCCGATACCTTCGCTTGGACCACCCGAAATCACCGAAATAATGCAAACCGTGTCATTCTGAATCGAAAACTGAATCCCGATGCCCGAAAAAGAACCCGTAAGTTCACTATTTACTTCCTCCAATTCCTCTCTGGGGATATAGGTGGAGTGCGGGTCTAACTGCCGAACAATTTCTGTGAGCACCTCGTCCGTGATACTATCTACATCGATTGGGTCAACGTATGCGTATTGCAAAAGTTGAATCATTTTTTCTATCTTATTTTCTTTCGGAAAGAGAAAAGACGAATAATACGAAGAATTATTACTGGTGCGTTTTTCTACTGCATTGCCTATCATATACCCAAAAAAGAGGCAAAAAACGACTAAAGAAGGTAAAATATACTTTTTCATATGGTTGTTTTTTTGACGGCAACAAAAGTACAAATAATTTTTATGTTTTTGTAAATAAAATAAAAAATGTACCTTCGTGGCATATTAACCAAAAAATTTTTTTTATGGCTTACGTAATTTCAGAAGATTGTATCGCTTGTGGCACATGTAAAGATGAGTGCCCAGTTGGAGCTATTTCCGAAGGCGATCGTTATTCCATCGACCCAGACATGTGTACCGAATGCGGTTCATGCGCTGAAGTCTGCCCGAGTGGTGCTATTTCGAAATAGTAATTTCAGAAGGGACTGCTCAATGAAGTAGTCCCTTTTTTGTCAGTTTTTGAAATGGAACAAAAAATAGCCGTTTTTGTCGGGAGTTTTGACCCGTTTACCATCGGACATTATGATATTGTGCAACGTGGATTGGCGTTGTTTGATAAAATAATTATTGGCATCGGAACGAACATAGACAAGACCAAGTGCGACACTGTGGCACAAGAGCGGCTGAAAAACATACAAAGCATTTTTAAGGATAATCAGCGAGTCGAAGTGGCTTTGTACGAAGGCTTGAGCGTTGATTTTGCCAAACAAAATGCGGCAAAATTTATTTTACGAGGCGTGCGAAACATCGTGGATTTTGAGTACGAAAGCAACATGGCAGTCATCAACCGAACATTAAGTGGCATTGAAACCGTGCTTTTGCCTGCCAAACCCGAATTGGCACACGTGTCCTCGTCCATAGTGAGAGAATTGAAAAAATATAACCAAAACATAGAAAACTTTTTAGTGAAGTGATGAAACGAATTTTATTTACCATACTTTTTTTTGTCCCCACAATCGCTTTTTCGCAGGTTAAGACAGCCGAAATTGATGCGAACATGGGAATCTTTTTTGACGTGATGCGTCAGTTAGACTATTATTATGTAGATACACTTGATTACAAGGATATTGTAGAGACGGCCATCACGCAGATGTTGCGGAAAACAGACCCTTACACCGTGTATTTCCCTTCCAGCAAAGATGCCGATTTGCGTATGATGACCACCGGAAAATATGGTGGAATTGGGGCTATCATTGCCCAACGAGAGATCCAAGTAAACGACTCCACGACCGAAAGATGGGTTTTCATTTCCGACCCGTACGAAGGGATGCCTGCACAAATGGCAGACCTGTGGGCAGGCGATAAAATACTGTCAGTCAACGGAATAGATATGAAAAACAAATCCGTTAAAGAGGTGAGCGACCAGTTGCGAGGGGCTTCGGAAACAAAAATAAAGGTGGTGGTGGAACGTTACGGCGTGGAAGAACCCATCGAAAAAGAGTTTTTACGCAAAGAAATTAAGTTACCGCCCATCCCCTACTACGATGCCTTTGAAGGGATTGGTTATATTGCTTTGACCGAGTTCACAGAGCATTCTTCGCAACAATTCAAACGGGCGTTGGACGAACTCAAAGAGCAAAAAAACATCAACGGTTTGATTATCGATTTACGAAATAATGGTGGTGGAATCATTGACGAAGCCATCCGTATCGTGAGCAATTTTGTGCCACGCGGAACGATGGTGGTGGAAACGAAAGGGAAGATAGAAAGTTCTCATCGTATCTACAAAACCACCCAAACACCTGGTTATTTAGACTTTCCTGTGGTGGTGATGATGAATAAAAACTCGGCTTCGGCTTCCGAAATCGTGGCAGGTAGTTTGCAAGACTTAGGGCGAGCAACAGTCGTGGGTGAACAATCGTACGGCAAAGGGTTGGTACAATCCGTGCGATCCTTGCAACACGAAGGTGGACACCTGAAAGTAACTACCGCACACTATTACTTGCCTTCGGGACGTTGTATCCAAAAAATCAACTATGCCCACCGCGAGTTATCCAACAACGAAGGGGGTATCAAACCAGACATTGAAATCAAAGACACGAACAAAGTGGATATAAGTTACGATCTATTCGCCAAAAACCTCATCTTTGATTACGCAACTCGCTTCCATGCCAACTACCTCACCATCCCTCCTGCAGAACAATTCACGCTCATGGAAGATGATTTGGAAGATTTTTGCCAATTCTTGGAAGACACCAATTACGTCTATCGCACCGAAACCAGCAAAAACTTCGAAAAACTCTTGTCTATCGCTCGCCAAGAGGACATGGACACGGCCACCTATAACATGTTGGTGCGAATCAAAGACGAAATCAACCCACCTTTCCGCAAGAGCATCGAAGAACACAAAGAAAAGGTGATCAACGTTCTCACGGCCGAAATAATCAAACGCTACTACTACCAACGGGGCGTGGCGGCATACCAGATTCGACACGATAAAATCTTTGCCAAAACATTAGAAGAGGCAAAAAAACTCGTGCAACAAAAACAAACAAGTAACAAATCTAAAAAGAGAAAATAATATGCTTAAGACAACTCCTTTTACCGACATTCATATCCAATTAGGGGCTAAAATGGCGGACTTTGCGGGATTTAATATGCCCATCGAATACATTGGTAGCAACAAAGAGCACATGCTCGTGCGGGAAAACGTGGGCGTGTTTGACGTGAGCCACATGGGCGAGTTTTGGGTGAAAGGAGAAAAAGCACTGGACTTCTTGCAGTACATCACCACCAACGATGTCTCCAAGTTAGAGGCTGGAAAAGCCCAATATACGTGCTTCCCAAACGGCAAAGGCGGTATCGTGGATGACCTTATCGTGTACAAATACTCCACAACGAAGTACCTCTTGGTGGTCAATGCTGGCAACATCGACAAGGATTGGCAGTGGATTAACAGCCAAAACACCGACCGCTTCAATGTATCGTTGGAAAACGCCTCCGAACGCTACGGACAGTTGGCTGTGCAGGGTCCGAACGCCACCAAACTCCTCCAACGCCTCACCGATGCCGACCTGAGTGCCATCCCTTACTACTGCTTCCGTGAATGGTCGTTTGCGGGCGTGCAGGGGGTACTCTTGAGCAACACGGGCTACACGGGTGCGGGTGGTTTTGAGTTGTATTTTGATAAAAAAGATGCCTTGCAGATATGGAACGCACTCTTCGAAGAGGGTAAGGCGTTCGATTTGCAGCCCATCGGCTTGGGGGCACGCGACTCCTTGCGACTCGAGAAGTGGTACTGCCTCTACGGACACGACATCGACGACACTACAAGCCCTCTGGAAGCAGGTTTAGGATGGATTGTGAAGTTCGATGCCAAAGATTTTATTGATAAAGAGTTTTTACTCAAACAAAAACAGGACGGCTTGACCCGCAAACTCGTGCATTTTGAACTGCAGGAGCGGGGCATTCCACGCAACGGCTACGATATTTGCAACCAACAAGGCGACACCATCGGACACGTAACGTCGGGCATCATGTTACCCGCTACCAAAGTGGGCATCGGAATGGGTTACGTGGCGTTTGACCAGTCCAAAAAAGAGAATATCATTTACATCAAGATTCGCGATAAACTGTTGCCTGCAAAGATTGTGTAAAACAAAATGCGGGTTGCACAAAGAAAATAGCGACCGAAAAAAGCATTTAAAAAGCGTTTAAATAGCATTAGAAGACCGAAAAATGCTACCAAAACCACAAAAAAATAATCTAAAACCCATCAAAATATGTCTAAACACAAGCCCGAATCGCCTCTTACCAAACAGCAGCGGGCAGGGTGTGTCTTGTTGGGAATGATGGTGGCAATAACGATTTTCGTCATTCATTTCACGCCCCATTGGATTAAAAAATCGCCACCAGACCCGTCTTTTTTCGTGGATTATGAGACCTTGCACACGTTCGACAGCGTGGTGCATGCCCAAAAAGATAGCCTCTACAAAACCAAGCACTTCCACACCCATCCCTATGCCTCCCGACCCAGCCTTCCCCCAACCCACCGTTCACCTTTCGACCCCAACACGGCCGACAGCCTAACCCTCTTGCAGCAGGGACTTCGACCGTGGCAAGTGCAAAATATCCTCCATTACCGAGCCAAAGGTGGCGTTTTCCGCACCAAGCAAGCCCTCAAACGTTTCGGCATCAACGACTCAACGTATGCACTCGTAGAACCCTACATCCAATTCGACTCGCAAGCCATCAAGCCTCTGCCCAAGCCCACCTACGCCAAAATCAAGAAAGACACCATCCTCAACCTCAACACGGCCGACACCGCCGAACTGCAACTCATTCGGGGCATCGGACGGGGCACCGCTATCAAGATTGTGGCTTACAGACGCCAACTCGGAGGCTTTTTCAGTCCCAACCACCTCCGCGAAATCAAAGGCATCACGCCCGACCAAGCCGACAGCCTCATCCCCCATTTCTTCGCCAACCCCAGCGACATCCAACCCATGCTCTTCTACAGAGCCTCTATGGAACGCCTCGTTCACCACCCCTACCTCACCTACAAGCAGGCCGACTTCCTCTACCAGACCAAGCGAACCCACAAAAACATCCATTCGTGGGACGACCTGCCCCTGCCCAACGACACCCTCTTCACGCCACAAGACCTCCAACGCCTCACCTATTACTTGGATTTCACACCAACAACAAAATCGGGAAAGTGAAAGGTGAAAGTTGAGAAATGAAAATTGGTGAATCGGTCAATTGTTTAATTGTACATTATACATTGTAAATTGTAAATCATTATGTCGCTTCGTGTTATAAAGGTTACTAATGTCGGCAATCTGTGTGTTCGGATTGATTTTAACGATAACACATCGCAAACGGTCAATATCGGCGATTTTATTCGCCAGCACCCGCACCCGCAATACAACAAATATCTTAACGAAAAGTATTTTGACACGTTCACCCTTGAGGATGGGAACGTTGTGTGGGGCAAGAATTGGGATTTAATTTTTCCTATTGAGCAGTTGCATCGTGGCGAAATTTTACAATAAATGCCTTCTGTTGCCCGACTTGGGAATCGGTGAATCGGTGAATCGTCCATCCGAAGGAAACTTTCAATTTTCATTTTTCACTTTTCATTTTAGGAGAAGCCCGCCAGAAATCGGCCGCTCATCTCATCAAGCACCGCCTTTTTCAAACTGAAAAATGAGAAATGAGAAGTGAAAATCGGCAAATTGTACATTGTTAATTGTAAATTGTAAATTGTCGTAACCTTTTATTTTTTCTTGGCGGTATGTTTGGCTTTGATGAACTCTAAGCCATATTTGCGGTAATGGACGAACATTTTGTAATACTATATCACTACTTTGTCTTTTTGTTTGGGTGCTCATCAAGTGTTTTGCTGACTGTTTTATCCACGTCTTTGTGTTCTTCAATATAAGTCGTGTTGTCTAACTTTTTTATTGATTTAATGTAATCAAATTGCTCTAAATGCTTTCTTTGTTGTTTTGCCGTCTCTTGTAGGATTTTATATCGGTTTTCTTTAAGGACGCCTTGCTGAATCAAAGTCGCATTTAAAGATTCTAAATTGGACAAAATCGCCAAATCGTTAATACTTGCCATATCGCGGATATTCTCCCCATTGAGTACTCGCTCGGGATTTGCCTCTCGCCAACTCTTGGCAGTACAATCGAACATAATGAGGTTGAGCATGTCGGCTTCGCTGGCATACACCCAATCGTCTTTTTCTCTTGTGTTAGCGGGAATAATATATTGTTTGATAGCGTCTGTGTGTAGGGTATAATTTGCCTTGGATAATACTCGTTTCACATTCCATTCCAGATTGTACTGATTATTCTCTATCTCTTTGAGGCGTTGATATTCTTTTACGACAAACAACTGAAAGACAGGGCTTATCCACATGCCAAAATTAAAGGCAATATCCGTATGAGCATACGTTCCACCATATCTTCCTGTTTTGGCATATAACCCAATGGCATTGGTACGTGCAACCCATTCTTTTACGCTCACTTTGAAGGTGTTAAGACCGGACTTTTCTTTAATTATGGCGAATTCGCCATAATTAAAATTTGGATTATTCAAACTTTCCCAAGCACCAATGTATTCTAACGTATTACGATTTCTTAACCAATCAGTAATAAA
>JAEELX010000116.1 GCA_016282955.1 Paludibacteraceae bacterium
AACCGTACCACATCTTTCGGTTACGACTAAGGCGTAGAATGTATGCTTTGTATATTTCAGATTTCCGTCATCACCTTTTTCAAGGTTAAGTTCAAACACACACTTTGTTTGATCACCATCCCACCAAACATCTTGTCCATTACATATATGCTCTACGCTATTGTATGTAACTTTTAGAAACTCTTCTTCTGCTGGAATCTCGTCATTTACGTTTGTATAGGCTTTATGCTCAACCCAGATACGATAAGTGGCACTCTGATCGTCTTCTTTTGCTATGGCTCCATATTTTGCATCGAAACTCAGTTGGTATTTGTCATTATTGGGACACACTTTCTTTTCGCCCTCGACAGCATTACAGTCAATCAGTCCCCTGAGTTGCACCTGATTCACTTTTCGAAACTCTTTATCGTCTTCAAAAATAGGACATTCTTCTTTACAGAGTTTGGTTTTTGCTTTCATGTTTACCTTCGCTACATTCTCTCCATATTGCTGTGGATCGTTAAAGAGACAAATATCTTCAACATCAAAATACAACGAGTTTGCTAATAATTCATCTATCTTGTCAGCATCATCTTCTTTACTTAATGTCAGTTTGCTTGTGTATCTTTCATTGGTAGTGGCTTCAGCATCAAGTATTACTTTACCCGCATCTTTTAATGCTTCCAATTGCTCCCATTCAAAAGTGATTTCCTCACCCTGTATCAATCCGCCTACCAAGTCTTTCAATTTATTTTTTTCTGCATCTTTAAACTGCAAGAAAACGCGTTGTTTGCCTGTCTTATCACATTCGTCTCCTATGGGTAAATCGTGTGCATTTTCTCTTGTTTCAGGGTTATTTTCGTCTATGCTATAATACTTTAATTCCGCTCCTTTTGCTATTTCTTCCAACTGTTCTTTGAGGGTTGGATACTTGGCAATAATAACCGGTTCCGTTGCTACGCCAATTTTATAAAGTGGCTCTATGGGCGTTTTTCCACCGTTTGCTGCCCACGCACAACTATCAATCACATGAATACAAACCTTGATAGATTCTTCTTGAATCTTATTTTCGTCATCTTCATCGAAAATATATTTAAATGTTCTCTTATTTAAATGGAAACCACCTGTTTCAAAGTCATAAGGCCTGATTTGTTCTGGATCATAATTATTGAGTAACTTGGTATATTTTTCATTAGGCTCTGGTTCCCAATCAGTAGTATTATCATCCCATCTATAAACCGCCATTTCGTAGATGTAGGTGTTTTTTGATTGTTCCTTCAAATTTTCTTCCGTATCATCTGATAAAGGTCTTCTTTCTCCTTTGAACACACAACCACCTAAGTGAGCATTTTGTTGGTTTACAATAAGTTTTACTTCATTATTTCCGCAATCAGTTCCTTGACAAGGATCTGCACAAACATAGTATTTATCTACTCCTTCTTCTGTTATTTTTGTAACGCCTCTAGAGGGCTCTTCTATTACTTCCAAGGTTGGTGGATTGTCCATATTATATATACGGACTTTGAAAATTTTCTTTATAGGGTCAACACAATCTTCCAACGCATCAGCAGGAGTTACTTCACACTTAAAGGTTACGTCTCCTTCCTCTCGTTTCATAACATAGGAATATTCAGCTTTAGAATACCGTGCATTCCAACTATTAAATCCTGTCCTTTGTGTATACCACTTATAGTTATAATCTTCTGCAAAATTAGTTATTTCTACCCTCATTACCAATTCATCCCCTGCACACACCCAAATTTCGTTTTCTTCCGCATCCTTGTCTATTGCAACTTCTTCTATCTCACCATTTCCTTTTTTTATTCCAATAAATGTTTTATCATTATCCCATGTTAAGGATGGCAATTGCCCTATTTCTACCAATTCATATTCAGTAGATGCTATATAATCTTCTCCTTCTTCTTTTTCGGTTTCATAATTTTCTGAATAGCCATTACTAAACGATAAAAACTTATACCATCCTGGTTTGCTGGTTATTAAATACCTTCCTCCACCATTCTTGTCTTCATTATCTTGGTCCTCAGACGAAACATCAACAGTACTCCAATTATCAGCTTCTGTTTCTTTATAATACCACTGATATATTACTTCACTATTGTTATCTTTTATAAACTTATTTTGATCTACACTACCACTAAACTCTGTTCCTAATTTAACAGGGCAATCTACATATACATAGCCGAGTGGATTGGTGATCTCAATAGGTTTTGTTTGTGCTCCTGTCGAATAGAGTATGCTTTTTCCATCTTTGATTTGCAGGCGGACGAAGGTATTGACGGGGAGGTCTTTGACGGCTTGTGCCTGCGGTTTTTTGGCTCCTCGTATGTTTTTCCACGTCTTGCCGTCAGCCGATTGTTGCCACTGATAGGTGCACTGCTCCTTAGGTTCCAGGTCTGGTGCCGATAAGATGGTTTTGCCATCCTCGTACTCAATGACTACTTTAGCCTGTGTTGGCTGGTTATTGCTGGTTGAAAGGTCTTTTGAAAAAAGAGAAATAGCTGCCCCAAAAAAGACAATCGCTATCATTTTTATTTTTAGCATACTTTGCATAATCCAATATTTGTACAATTAAGACGTGCAAAGTTAACATTTATTTTTCGTTTAGAAAAAAAAAAGTGTTTAATTTATTATTCTATTGCAAGTTTAAATCGCTCCATGAAGGTTTCGAAGAGTGGATTTTCTTCTATGAGAGCCTTGCATTTTCCCTTTTCGGTGTAGGCTTGGACGGTGTTTTGCACCTCGATAATTTGGTGGTGCAAGGTGATGTTTTCGTTGTGCAGGATGTCTTGCAGTTGGGTTTTTAAGTTGTCAAAGAGGGTTTGCAGGATATTTTGTTGCCAGGCATTGGTGAGGGGTAAGATGACCTCGCAACTAATCTCGTCATTGTGCGATTTTTGTGGGACGATGGAGGATAAGATGGCGTAGATACGCTGTTCGGATTTGAAATTTTCGATCACCGTTCCCCAGGCAGTCTTGAGGTGGTCGTTGGTGAAGGGTGCGTTGGCTGGGGCTTTGTCAGAGGGTTTGTCGGAGGTTGCTTGGGCGGCTTGGGGCTTCGGCTGGGGTTGTGGAGAGATAGGGGTTGAGGTGTCGGAGGCGGGTTGGGCTTGGGAGGTCGGGCTGGGGGCTTTTGCTTGGGTCGTGGGGGGGGTTACGGAGGGCAGCGGGGGTAAGTTGGAGGCTTTGTCGGAGGTTGTGGAGGGCTTGTCGGAAGGCTTGCCTTTGGTTGGGGGTGTCGTGGGAGGTGTGGTGGGTTGGGTGCCTATATTGGCTATCTTGATGAGGGTTAGTTCCACCAAGAGTCGTTTGTTCTTTGCTGTTCGGTACTGTATGTCGCAGGTGTTGAGCAGGTCTAAGACGGTGTAGAGCCAAGTGTCCGTGCTTTGTTGTGCCTGCTGTGCGTAGCGTTTTTGCATCGTCTCGGGTACCTCCAACAAGGCAATCGTGCTGGGGTCTTTGCTCACCAACACATCTCGGACGTGTTTGGATAAGCCGTTGACGAAGTTGCCGGCATCAAAGCCTTTTTGTAAAATCTCATTGAGCAGGAGCAAGAGTCCTTTGGTGTCCTTCTGCAAGGCTTTATCAACGACCTGAAAATAGTAATCGCTATCCAAGACGTTGAGCACCTCGATGACGTTCTCGTAGGTTATTTCATTGCCACAAAACGCCACTAACTGGTCGAAGATAGAGAGTGCATCTCGCATTCCGCCATCGGCTTTTTGTGCCACGACATTCAGAGCCTCTTCGCTCGCCGTAATCCCCTCTTGCTTCGCCACAAATTGCAGGTATTGGATGATGTCCTGAATCGTGATACGTGCAAAGTCGTACACCTGACAGCGGCTCAAGATGGTAGGCAATACCTTGTGTTTTTCGGTGGTTGCCAAGATAAAGATGGCATACGAAGGAGGCTCTTCCAAGGTCTTGAGCAGAGCGTTAAACGCCCCTGATGAGAGCATGTGCACCTCGTCGATGATATACACGCTGTACTTGCCGAGTTGTGGCGGGATCCGCACCTGCTCAATCAAAGCCCGAATATCGTCAACGGAGTTGTTGCTCGCAGCATCTAACTCGTGGATATTAAAACTACGTTGTTCGTTGAACGCCACACAGGACTCGCACTCGTTGCAGGCATCTTTGGTCTCGGTAGGATTGAGGCAGTTGATGGTCTTGGCAAAGATACGTGCACAGGTCGTCTTCCCTACCCCACGCGGTCCGCAGAAGAGGTAGGCATGTGCCAGATGACCCGAGAGAATCGCATTACGCAACGTTTCGGTTAATGCTTTTTGTCCGACCACACTCTCAAAGGTCTGTGGACGATACTTCCGTGCTGAAACAATGTAGTTTTCCATGTTTATTTCACTAAAATTTTATACGGTTCTGTGCCTACTCGCACAAAATACACGCCTACTTGCCCCACATCAAACGAGGCTTGCGTTGCTTTGCGTGCCGAATACACCAAGATACCATTGGCGTTGTAGATGACGATGTCGGTCGGCTTATCTACTTGAATGTCAATGGTTTTGGACGCAACTTTTATGGTAGGTTTTACTTTTTCTTGCACCTGCTCCACGGCACTCGCGATGCCATCAATCACACCACCATTGACGATGTCCGAAGTAGCATAGGTTACCGAGCCTTTTTGCTCACAAGCCACCACAGCCCACGAGTAATCGCCTCGGATGCCCGCTTTGCTTGTGCCCGACACCTTTTCCACCGTCAAATCGTCTTCGTTCCACACCAACAGCAAGTATTCGGCCGCATTACCTGACCACGAGAGCGTGTACGTGTCGCCATCGGGTGTCTCTTGCAACTGGGTGGGATTGTTCGTGCGATTGTAATTCGTGCTTGCGGGGTAGATATAAGCCTTCGTTTTGCTTATCGCAATCTTATACTTCACCTTGCCACGATTTTTCACGTAAACAGGATGCCCTATTTTGGAGGTTGGCGAACTCAACATCGAAAGGTATAAATCATAGGCTCCCACAGGCACGCCATCCACTAAGTTGTTGATTTTAATGAGAGGGTCAACGTCAAAAATTGCTTTATAACCTGTGCGTCTATTTACAGGCACTTCCACACCATCAAAGTAAGAAATTTGTGATGGGTCTTCAAACGATCCCCAACGTGCGTAAGCCGCTGAAATGCAATCCGAATTTTTAAAAATACTATAACCGAAATATAGCATTGTTGGCACAGAATTCAACGAAAAAACGGCAGTATTATTTTCATCATCGTCAATAAAGAGTGCAAATTCGGTTTCATCTGTCTTGGTAAACTCGTTGGTCTCGGGTACATAATCCAAATCACCTACTCCCCACGATTGCGAGAGTTCCGTTGTGCCTTGGTTGGGTTGGATATGGGTCAAAAACGTGATTCCTTTGGTGTAATTACCCGTACCTGCTCCCGTGCCACCTGTGCCTGGCGTGAAGTTGGTCATTTCAAAATAGCCATTATAGAGTCCATCCCAACCCCAGTTGATGTGCAGTTTGCCGTCCGACTGAATGCCATCGCACACAAAAGCGTGTCCTGTCTTATTTCCATTCTCATCTTCTGGTGTCAGAGCCGTACAAAAGACGGGTCGTTTGGCTTTTAATTCCTGCAAAATATCGTATAAAATATCCTCTTTCGGTGCCCAGTGCCAGTTCTCCCCGTTTAAGGATTGGTCATAAGGAAGGCGATGCACGGACTTATCGTAGCCAAAGTTATCCACGAATGCCACCGCCATATCTTGCTCCGAAGAACTTGAGCCATCACCCTTGTAATCCATCTTAACCGCATAGCCAATATCCCGCATCAGCAAAGCGATAGCAGCGGCTTGTTCATCGGTATAGTTGCCTGGGGTATATTTATCCAAGATATTTTTCCAGTTGTAGGTGCTTTGGCTTAAATTAGCCGTCAATTCTGTTCCAAGCGAAGGTGGCGTGTATGTTACTGTGCCGTTCCCGTGTTCAGGATGCTTCCAGTACTTCATTATCTGTGAGCCAGCCGTAGCCACGCACCCCGCAGGATACTTGTTCGGACAAAAATTATTGTAGGGCGTTAATTGGCTATGTTCGATGTTGCCCAAGAGTGGCTTCACTTCCTCGTAGGTTGGCGAAGTGGCGTATAAGGGCTTGGGAGCATTGTTTTTGGCAAGATAGGTAATCTCTTCGGCATAACGCTGGAGCCAAAACCGCACATGGTCGGGTATTTGGCTGGCATCAAAAGCAGCCTCGTTTGAATAGCCCAAAATCTGCTGGGCGTTATCGTCTGCAGACACAATCACAAAGCCGTTATTTCCGTTGTTGATAACATAAAAAGCGGGCTTATCGGTTTCCTCAGTCTGGTTAAACGTGGTAGCCAACGAGAGTTGGGACTTCAATGCTTTCACTTGTTTTTTGGAAGAAGCGGGGGCAAAAAACTTGCTCGCTGTGGTCAATGCTTCGTCGTACGACACCTCTTTCGCCTCAAAAAGCAACGAAAAAGCCAATACGGTTACTAAAAGGAAATAACGTTTCATAGTTTTGTTGTTTTACGAATTCGTGGGCGAATGTACAAAAAAAATTCTTTTTCACATTTTTATTTCTGGAAATTTATGGGGAGGCAATCGGTGGGCTACAAAAGGCGCAAAAAAAAACTCGCTGACAAAACAAGTGGAACCTATTTAGCACCACAACCGCTACAAACGGCGTAAACCAAGACTCGCTGACAGTATGTTCTGCCAACGAGCCTTATCATTAAATCACAAACGCTTATTTTACCAAGACTTTGCGTTTCTTGTCGCCCACTTGCACGACGTACACGCCCGCTTGTGGTGCCTTAAACGAAGCCTGCGTGCCTCGAACAGAATACAACATATCGCCCGACACATTGTAGATTTGGATAGCACTCACAGCCGCAGCCTTGACTTGGATGGTCAAGTGATGGGTAGAGATAACTGCTTTATCTTCGTCCACATTTTCGGCATCCGTAGTGGGATTGGTTGCCGTACACTTGTTTGTAATAATGAAGCCCGTATTCGTGGCATTGTTTTTCACCGTAACCTCATAGTTTGGAATGGAGGCATCGACAGTGTAGGTAATGGCTTGTCCCTTTGCTTTTACGTTAACATTCGTAAATTTACCTGCCCAATTATTACTTTCGGTGACTGTTAATTCTTTTCCACAGCCTTTGCCGTCAGCGAGCAACTTGATAGTTACGCTTGTGGGTCGGAGTTTATACTTGTTGTTATTGTCGTCCCAAACGGTCTGTACCAAGATGTCTTTCTTTTTAGGCGTGTGTGTGTTGGTGATGGTGAATCCAGCGTCTGCCGTTCCTGCTACAGAAGGTGTATATCCCGATACGGGGTCTTCTTGTACAGAATAAGTAATGTTTGCATCAAGGTTCGTGAAGGTATTTGTCCAGTTATTACTTCCACTGAGTGTTAATGTCTTGCCCGTTGCTGTCCCATTCGCAAGCAACTTTACTGTTACGCTGGAAGGTCTGACTCCATCTTGGTCGTCATTGTCGCTCCAAACCTTCGTTACTTTAATGTTTTTCTGGTCAGGCGTAGGCGGTGGTGTGGGTGTAGGTGTGTGCGTGTTGGTGATAGTGAAACCAGTAGTTGCACTTCCTGTGATAGAACGTGTGTAGCCTGATGGTATGGAGGCTTCGTCTACAGTATAGTTAATGTTATTTCCACTTGCTTTAGCGTCAAGATTCGTGAAGGTAGATGTCCAACTATTACTTGCACTAAGTGTTAATGTCTTACTTGTTGCTGTCCCATTCGCAAGCAACTTGATTGTTACGCTGGAAGGTCTGCTTCCGTCTTGGTTATCATTATCGCTCCAAACCTTCGTCACTTTGATGCTCTTCTTCTCGGGCGTATGCGTGTTGGTGATAGTAAAACCTGTATTTGCACTTCCTGTAATAGAACGTGTGTAGCCCGAGACGAGGTCTTCTGTGACTGTATAGGTAATAGTCTTTCCGTTGGCTTTGACATCAAGGTTCGTGAAGGTAGATGTCCAACTATTACTTGCACTAAGTGTTAATGTTTTACTTGTTGCTGTCCCGTCCGCAAGCAACTTAATCGTCACGCTTGTTGGTCTTAGCCCATCTTGGTCGTTATTGTCGCTCCAAACCTTCGTTACTTTGATGCTCTTCTTCTCGGGGGTGTGCGTGTTGGTGATAGTGAAACCTGTATTTGCACTTCCTGTAATAGAACGTGTGTAGCCTGATGGTATAGAGGTTTCGTCTACAGTATAGTTAATGTTATTTCCACTTAATTTGACATCAAGGTCCGTGAAGGTAGATGTCCAATTATTAATTGCACTAAGCGTTAATGTCTTGCCAGTTGCCGTCCCATTCGCAAGCAACTTGACCGTCACGCTTGAAGGCCTGCTTCCGTCTTGGTTGTCATTGTCGTCCCAAACCTTCGTCACTTTGACACTCGTCTTCTCGGTATCATCAATAATAGCGGGCAATACATCTCCATACACAATGTTCGAAGTGGCATAAACCACCGAATTCGATGTCTCGCACGCAAACACTGCCCACGATTTGCCACCAGCCACACCCGACTTGCTCGTGCTTGACACTTTTTCCACCGTCAAATCGTCATCATCCCAAATCAACAGCATATAATTCGAAGCATTCCCCGACCAAGAAAGGGTATAGGTACTTCCACTTTGGGTTGCTTGTAAATTCGTAGGCTTATTGCTACGGCTGTAATTTGTACTGGCTGGATAAATATACACGTTATCTTTACCCACCGCAATTTTATTCTTTACCTTGCCACGATTCCAAACATACACAGGATAGAAAACACCTACAGCATGATCTTTAGCCGCTACATGCAAATCATATACGCCCGTCTGTACATTGTTCACCAGCGTTGAAATAGAACTTACAGGTGTTATATCGTTACCTTTTCCAGCAAGTTGAGTTGCTGACAATCCAAGACCTTTAAAAACACCCTGCTTATCTTCTTCTACATCATAATTATAATCCAAAAGTGTCCATGGTGCAGCACTACTATACACCCGAACATTATTTTTACATAAAACATATCCAAAACCCATTTTTGTGATGTCCGTATAACCTAAATTGAAATAGTCATAACCAGCATATACGACGTTAGTTCCATACGTAGTAACTGCTTTAAATAAATTTCTTGACGTTTTGTCGGATTTATTGAACGTGTTGGTTGTTTGGGTATATGATAAATTACGTAAACCTAACTCAACAGGAGTTGTTTTAGTCCCTTTATTTTTCTGAATATGGGTCAAAAAAGAGATGTCCGCTGTATAAACTCCGTTATCACCCGATCCGATACCACCAGGTCCGGGATTAAAACCAGTCAGTTCATAATAAGCATCACACGAACCACCCCAACCCCAGTTGATGTGCAGTTTACCTTCTGCGTTGATACCATCGCACACAAAAGCGTGTCCACCACCTTTCGGGTCTTGACCTGCAAAAAAGATAGGACGCCCTGCTTGTAACTCCGCATAAATCTCATCGATCACATCTGCTTCTAAATTCCAATACATTGTTTCACTTTTACCATTGGCAGAATAGGAAGCATTAAAACAACTTCGATGCAAGGATTTATCGTAATCAAAATTATTCACCAATGCCGCTGCGATGTCCTGGTCTGACGTACCCGAACCGCCAAATCTTCCTACATTATACTGCATAGTAGCCGCATATCCTACGTCTTTCACTAACTGAGCCACAGCATTGCCTTGTTCAGTAGTATAGTTATTATAGGTATATCTATCCAATATCTTGTCCCAGTGATACGTGCTTTGACTCAAATCGGCTGAAACTGATTGTGTATGCGTTGCGATTACTTCTCCTGTGTATATATTCCTTTCAAAATACTGAAACGTATAACTTACCTCACCTTTTCCGTTTGCTGGATGGTTCCATTTTGTCATGATTTGAGCTGCTGCTGTAGCCGCACAACCCGTAACGGCTCGCCCATTGTAATTACTGTTGTTAAAAGACAATACGGGACACATACCATTGTACGGTACACCTTGGTCATGCTGAATGCTTCCCAACAGAGGTTCAATAGCCGTGTAAGAAGGAGTGGCATACAGCGGTTTGGGAGTCTCATTTTTGACCATATAACTTATCTCTTCGGCATAACGGTCGAGCCAGAACTTGACATTGGTGGGGATATTTTCGGCATCAAACGAGCCTTGTTCCGAATAAGCCAAGATTTGCTTGGCGTTATCGTCTGCCGACACAATAACGAAGCCCTTCTCGCCGTTGTTGATAATATAAAATGCAGGCTTTTCGGCTTCGGTCTGGTTGAAGGTCGTAGCCAACGACAGATTGGACTTCAATGACCTGACCTGCTTTTTGGAAGATGAAGCGGGAGCAAAAAACTTACTTGCCGTTTGTAACGCCTCATTATACGACACCTCTTTCGCCTCAAAAACCAACGCAAAAGACAATAAAGTTAATAGTAAACAATACCGTTTCATTTTCATATCTGTAACAATTTTATGATTTCATAACACCGAGGACGAAGATACAAAAAAAACTTTTTTTCCGTGTAGAAAAAACAAAAAATATCGCAAAAAAAACTCGCTGACAGAATGTCCTGCCAACGAGCCTTGTTGTTATCCTAATAAACGCTTATTTTACCAATACCTTGCGTTTCTTGTCACCCACTTGCACAACGTACACGCCCGCGTGCGGTGCCTTAAACGAAGCCTGCGTCCCTTGCACAGAATACAAGCGATCGCCCAACACGTTGTAGATTTGGATAGCACTCACAGCCGCAGCCTTGACTTCAATGGTCAAGTGATTTGTGGCAACCGTTAGTTTATCGCTGTCCACATCCTCTACAGCAGTCGGTTCGTCAGAGGGATCGGGGTCGTCGTCTTGAACACTATTATCGGTTACACTATACACAACATCCGAAGTTGCATAAACCACCGAACCTGATTGTTCACACGCAAACACAGCCCAGTGTTTCCCTTCTGAAACGCCCACTTTGCTCTTGCTCGACACTTTTTCCACCGTCAAATCGTCATCATCCCAAATCAACAGCACATAATTCGAGGCACTTCCCGACCAAGAAAGCGTATAGGTATCGCCACTTGGGGTTGATGTTAAGTTCGTAGGTTTGTTGTTACGGCTGTAACTCGTGCTGGCAGGATAGATATACACGTTATTTTTACCCACCGCAATTTTATTCTTTACCTTGCCACGATTCCAAATGTACACAGGATAGAAAACACCTACTGCATGATCTTTAGCCGCTACATGCAAATCATACACGCCCGTCTGTACATTGTTCACAAGCGTTGAGATAGAACCTGTGGGCGTTATATCGTTCTGAATTCCACTAAATGCGTAAACAGGCAAATCAATACCCTTATGCGTATTCCCACTTCCGTCTGGTATATCCATTTCTTCTACATTAGCAGTGTTATTCCAAATCATCCATGGTGCAGCACTGCTATACACACGAACATTTTTTTTATACAAAGCATATCCCAAACCTATTCTTGTGATGTCCGTATAACCTAAATTGAAATAGTCATAACCAGCATATACAACGTTGGTTCCAGAAGTTTTAACTGCTTTAAATAAATTTCTTGACTGTTGGTCGGATTTAGTAAACTGGTTGGTCGTTTGGGTATATGATAGATTACGTAAACCTACCTCAACAGGAGTTGTTTTAGTCCCTTTATTGGGTTGGATATGGGTAAGGAAAGCGACATTTGCTGTATAATCTCTTGTCCCAGAACCAGTTCCAGTACCTGTTGGCTTAAACCCTGTCAACTCATAGTAACCATTGCCACTTCCATCCCAACCCCAGTTGATGTGCAGTTTGCCATCGGATTGAATGCCATCGCACACAAAAGCATGTCCTGTATTCCCCACAGGGGCAGTACCTGCAATAAACATAGGACGTCCTGCTTGCAATTCAGCATAAATCTCATCCATCATATCTTCTTCTAAATTCCAATTCATTGTTTCACTTTTACCATTGGCAGAATAGGAAGCATTGAAGGCTACTCTTGTGAGTGATTTATCGTACTTAAAATTATTTACCAATCCTGCTGCCATTGCTTGGTCATTCGAACTTGACTCTTTACCATAAACCATTTTTGCAGCATACCCAATATCTTTCAGCAACTGAGCGATTGCTGTGCCTTGAGCGTCATTATAATTTTGGGATCCTTCCCAATAATTATAAACATATCTATCCAAGATATTTTTCCAATCATACGTACTTTTACTAAAATCAGCTGAAAGAGTTTTACCATTCCAAGAATAACTTACTGTTCCTGTTCCAGTTGCTGGATGTTTCCATTTGGTCATAATTTGCCCTGCTGCTGTTGCCACACAACCCGTAGCGGTTCGTTCTCCGTCTTTCAAAGGACATAAATCGTTATAAGGTGAATTTTGGTTATGTGAGATGTCTCCCAACAAGGGTGAAATTGCCGTATAGGTTGGCGAAGCATAGAGCGGTTTGGGAGTCCCATTTTTTACCATATAACTTATCTCTTCGGCATAACGGTTGAGCCAAAACTTCACATTGGAAGGGATATTGTTGGCATCAAAAGCACCTTCTTCCGAGTAAGCCAAGATTTGCTTAGCATTATCGTCTGCCGACACAATAACGAAGCCCTTTTCGCCGTTGTTGATAACGTAAAATGCAGGCTTTTCGGCTTCCGTCTGGTTGAAGGTCGTAGCCAACGATAGATTGGACTTCAACGCCTTAACCTGCTTCTTGGACGATGAAGCGGGAGCAAAGAACTCACTCGCCGTTTGTAACGCCTCATCATACGACACCTCTTTCGCCTCAAAAACGAACGCAAAAGACAACAAAGTCAATAGTAAAAAATATCGTTTCATTTTCATATCTTTAACAATTTATGATTTCATAACACCGAACACGAAGGTACAAAAAAATAACGAGCAGGAAAAATTTTTGATTAAACAGCCTTTAAATAGTTTTTAATACTCCCGTTATTTGAATAAATTGCGGAACACGTCTGCCACCTTCGCCACTTTGACGATTTGGATTTGCGTTTCTTTGAAAGATAATTTTTGTCCTTGTGGAATAAAAATCTTCTCAAAGCCCAACTTTTCTGCCTCACGAATCCGCTGTTCGATACGATTCACAGGGCGTATCTCGCCTGCCAAACCCACCTCACCCGCAAAGCAGATATTCGGCGAAATGGGCGTATCCATGTTGGAGGACAACACCGCCACCAGCACCGCAAGGTCAATCGCTGGGTCGTTCACCCGCAAGCCACCCGCAATGTTCACAAAGACGTCCTTCTGTAGTAACTTAAAGCCCACCCGTTTCTCCAAGACTGCCAACAGCATGTTCAGTCGCCGTCCGTCAAAGCCCGTGCTACTCCGCTGTGGGGTTCCGTAAGCCGCAGAAGCCACCAAGGCTTGCACCTCAATCAAGAAGGGTCGGATACCCTCAATCGCACCCGCAATGGCTATGCCCGACAAACCCTCCCCGTTATTGGAAAGCAAGAGTTCACTCGGATTGACAACCTCCCGAAGTCCCTCTTGAAGCATCTCGAAGATTCCCAACTCTGACGTGGAGCCAAAGCGGTTTTTTTGTGCCCGCACAATGCGGTACATATAATGTTGGTCGCCCTCAAACTGCAACACCGTGTCCACGATATGCTCCAAAATCTTCGGTCCTGCAATCGTCCCTTCCTTCGTGATGTGTCCGATGATGAAAAAAGGGATGTTATTTTCCTTCGCAAACTGCAGTATTTTAGCGGTGCATTCGCGGATTTGGCTCAAACTACCGAAGGTGGAATCGAGGGTTTCGGTACGGATAGTCTGGATGGAATCGATGACGACTATTTGCGGTTGGATTTGGTTGATATGCTCCAAGATACTCTCCAAAGACGTGTCGCTCAACAGATACAAGTCTTTCGGAGTCCCTTTGAGTCGCTCGGCACGCAGTTTGATTTGTCGCACAGACTCCTCGCCACTTGCGTAGAGTGTTTTCATGTTCTCCATTTGCATCAGCACCTGCAACGCCAAAGTGGACTTGCCAATGCCCGGCTCGCCACCCAACAAGACCAAACTGCCTGGCACCAAACCACCTCCCAAGACGCGATTGAGCTCGCCACAACGCATATCAATCCGCACATCTTCCTCCATCGTAACCTCGCGGATATTGACGGGTTTGGAAGAGGACGTGCCACCGTAGGCTTGCTTCTTGGCAGAGGCTTTTTCGGTTTTCTCTTCCTCGTAGGTTCCCCATTCGCCACAAACGGGGCATTTGCCTAACAGTTGCGGGGCGTGGGCTCCACAGTTGCTGCAGACGTATGTGATAGAAACTTTTGCCATAGTTATATTGTGTATTTAGTGCGTTCTTTGGCTATAATTGTATTTTCAAAAATCGGCTTTGCTTCGTTCAAAAACTCGCTTTGCTCAAGGATTCGGGACGAAAAATGCCCGAGAATCAGTTGTTGGACGTGTGCTTTTTGGGCAATGGTAGCGGCTTGTTTTGCGGTAGAATGACGGTATTTGGTGCATTTATCCGCATCTTGCTCAGTGTAAGTCGCCTCGTGGTAGAGGGTCTGCACGCCTTCAATGAGCGGGATGATTTTTTCGGAATACATCGTGTCGGAGCAGTAAGCATAACGTTTTATCGGCTCTTGGTCGCGGTGATGTTCGGTGAACAAAAAGCCACAGGTCGGCACACGATGTTTGAGTGGAATGGTCTCAATGGTGAGCGTTCGGTCGCTGTAAATCGTTTCGTGTTTGCGAGGATTGATGGCGTGGAAAATAATCTCGTAGGTGAGGTCTTTGTAGTGATAATCCAGCCACGGTTGCAACAGTTTTTGCAAGTCGGGATGAGCGTAGATGTGCATCGGTTGGGTGCGTTTGAGCATACCTAAGGTACCCAATAATCCCATCACACCAAAGCAATGGTCGCCGTGCAAATGCGAGATAAGCAGGCTATAAAATCGTGCAATTTTGATTCCCATTTGTCGCATCGTTATTTGCGTTCCTTCGCCACAGTCAATCATAAATTTTTTATCGCAAATCTGTACGATTTGACTGGATGGTGAGTTTTGAGGCGTAGGGATTGCACAACCGCAACCGAGTATTGTTACATCTGCTTCCATCATCAAAACCTATTGGCATGACTTTTTACATCGCACCAATAGCCTATTTATTTATACAAAAAACGTTTTATAGACCGTTTGGGTGTCTTTTCAAACTCTTTTTCCACCACTTCGACCTCGCTGACTTTGGAATACGCAGGAAGTTGTTTGTTGAGGGCTTGCAGGTTGGCTTGCATCTGCTTTTGCACGGCTTCCATGCCCAGTTCGGCTATCTGCTCAGAGTACACCAAAGCCACGATTTTGCCTTTGCGATCCAAAACAATCGATTCCGTAACGCCTTCCAAATCGTTCAGTTTTTCCTCAATTTCTTCGGGATAAATGTTCTGCCCAGAGGGTCCCAAAATCATATTTTTATTGCGTCCTTTGATGAATATATTGCCTTCTTTGTCAATAATTCCAATGTCGCCCGTCCGCATCCAACCGTCATCGGTGAAGATTTGTTGGGTGGCTTGCTCGTTTTTGTAGTAGCCAATCATCACGTTATCGCCTTTGACAAGCAACTCACCTTCCACTTTGTCGGGTTGTTCGGAATCCACTTTTATCTGCATCCTATCCACCACTTTTCCGCACGAATGTTCCTTAAATTTTTGCCATGCTTCGTAGGACAACAGCGGACCACACTCGGTCATACCATAACCAATCGTAAAAGGTAACTTCACTTCCTTCATACACTCTTCCACGTTGGCATTGATGGGTGCTCCACCGATAATCAACACCTCCAATTTGCCACCAAACAGTTTCATCAGTTTGGAGCGAATCTTTCGGCGTAGCAAATCTTGGATGATGGGGGTTCGCCAAATCACCTGCACAAGCGGTTTGCTGAGCATGGGCAAGATACCTTTTTTGAAGATTTTTTCAATCACCAACGGAACCGTCAAAATCATATACGGTTGATACTCTGCAAACGCTTTGAGCATAATCGTTGGAGCCAAGTTACCCGTGATAAACACTACGCGGGTACCTCCAGCCAACTGATACAAGAACTCAAACATCAACCCAAACATGTGTGCCAACGGCAAAATACCTACTGTCGTCTTGCTCGGACCGTTCGGGATATGCTCCAAGCCAAAAATCACATTGCTGCTCAAACTACGGTGGGTTAACATCACCCCTTTGGGCGAACTCGTCGTACCCGAAGTGTAGTTGATGAGTGCCAACTCGTCCAAGTTGTTGGTTGGGTAGTCCAAGTCCAAGCCATCGGGATACTTGGCTTGATAAGCGGCTTCAACGTCTTCCCAAGTAACTTTATTCGTTTTGGTGTCCAACACCTTGAAGTTATCCACCAACGAGATGAGGGCTTGCAAACCTGCCATTTTAGAGGCATCTACCCGATTGATTACACCCGCTCCCACAAAGAGAATCTTCGTATCCGAATGTGCCACCAACTCGTAAATATCGTCGCTCGTAAAGTCGGGCAACAAACTCACAGCCACCGCACCATACGTCTCCACTGCCAAGAAAGCCACTGCCCAATTAGACGAATTCCTACCACAAAGTGCAATTTTATCGCCTTTTTTTGCCCCCAATTTCTCCAACAAAATATGAATTTTCGCCACCTGTTCCGCCAACGCCCGATAGGTATAAGAAATCGGCGAATCGTAATCGACCAACGCCACAGACGAAGGATAGCGAATAATGGTATGGGCAATGAGCGTTAAATAATGCTTCATAACATTACAATTTTTCAATCATTTCTTTCAATTTACTTTTGGTAGCAACGCCCACGTTACGCTCCACCAACTCACCATTTTTGAAAAACAAAATCGTAGGGATATTCATAATGCCGTACTCGGTGCTGAGTTCCATATTATCATCAACATTCACTTTCCCAAAGACAACTTTCCCCGCTAATTCTTGCTCTAATTCGTCCAACACAGGTGATAACATTTTACATGGACCACACCACGGAGCCCAAAAATCAAATACTACAATCGAATTGCTTTCCAATGTGGTTTTAAAATTTTCATTCGTAATTTCTTTCATAATCTTAACATTTAAAGGTTTATTTATAAAAATGCCAATGCAACCCTGCCTTAAACATGTCTGGATTGTAAGGATAGGATGGCATGGCAAAGTAACTTGCACGTTTCATCATTCGCCTATTGAAGTGGTTATATTGTGCATATAATCCCAATCGCAACTGCTTCAAATAGAAGTTGATGTAGCCATTCAATCGCGGATAATCGCCTATTCGTCTTTGCTTTTGGACGGCGAATTGTCCGAGTGCTGGGTTGAGAAGCGGAGCATAGTATTTGCTAAAAAACTGCATATCTACTCCAATTTGAGCATCTAACGCTTTGAACCAAGTGCCGTGATAGTACAAATTATGGTACAAGATGAAATCAGGCACCGAAATAATCTCTCTGGAAGCGTGTTGATAAACCACCCTATTGTCCAGATTTATCCACGGAGTCGTGATGTCCACCGAAGCGTCCGCACCAACAATCTGCACATTCCCGTCATATTGAACGGGATTTGATAAGTCCTCAAAATAGATGTAGTTCGACACATTTTCAAAGTTAAACGTCAAACGCATTTTCAGCCATTCGGTCGGATAATTCAATGTACCCGAGAGCAAATAACGGTAGGTCTTGTCAAAATCGTTTTCCCATTTGTAATGGTTGGAGAAGTAGTTTTGCAAAAAATAGTCGGGCGTTTCGTTTTTGATGTATGCCCGAACAGCGAGCGTCATTGTGTCTTTGCCCAACTTAAATAGGCTCAACAGATGCCCGTTTAGTGCAAATTCGCCCAATTTATAACCCAACAAACACACTTCGCCATCAAATCCATAGCGGAAAAATCGCCCATGATGCTTGAACAACGCCCCTCCCACAAACGTACTGTTTTTCCACGTATGCCCCAGAATCGTGTCGGCAAAGCGGTGCAACGCATACACGCTATCCATCAAAGCCACATCGTTATTGAACGGAGGCAACACATGAGACGGGTCGGCATAGCGTATTGGATACGAATAGCGGTGGCACTCGTTACGAGCAAAAGCCGTGATTCCGAACTTCAATCGGGTGTTAAATTCCTCGTTAAATGTAACCGAAAGCGTGTTGCTGATGGTCAAAACCCGCGTTGTATCCAAAGTTGATTCGGTATTGCGGAAGGTGTTGGTGTAAAAAGAGTCCTGATTCTCCCTTTCTCGGTACCGTTTGGTGGAATTATTGATGTCAAAAGCGTGCGAAAACGTGATTATCGGCACAAATTTTATGGCAACCGAATCTTTCTCTTCCCAATTGCCTTGTGCATTTTGTTCGCTATACGTGATGATTTGCTCGCGTTCAGCACCAATGCTATAACTCTGTTGCAATAAGCCCATAACGTACTTAAAAGACGACATTCCTGTCATATTTATCGGCAAATCGTATGGCTCCAACTCCCTGTCGCCCACGTCAATTGGATTTTGCACGCCACCATTTTCGTAGTTGCGTAAAGTGGTGAAAGAAGCCGCAGCATGCAGTCTATACTTATCGCCAATATACGAACTAAAAATGGAGCCATTGAAGGATTTTCCGCTCTGTTTATCGTACAACCCGACTGCATTGAGATAGTTTGCACCCAAACCAACATTGAATTTTCGGCTCACATTACCTGTAAAAAACAGTCGCAAGTCGTTTTCATCGTGGTAGGTCTTGAAGCCACGCCGATAAATAAACTTGGAAAAAGGCGTGTTCGTTTGGTAAAAACGCATATCCTGAGCCGTCGTAATATACGGAGCGTACGCATTGCCGAACAGGAAATCCATCTTTTTCTGGCGTTCAAACCACACACGCGACTCAATGGGTGAAATCAAATTGCCGTTGTAAGAAGACGAAATACTGTAATCTTCAATGATGTTTCGGTTCGCTAAATTCCAAAACGAAGTATCTACATCCACCCTATTTTCCCAGCCGAACGATTGCGAAAGCGTCCACGCACGGATATTCGGCTCAAATCCTTTGCCAAAAAGCGTGAATGGACACAATAAAAGTAATATGAAAACAGCCCTACTTCTTTGCACGCAATTTTTTCACTTCACTTTCTAATTTCGTAATTTGTTTGTTTTGGTTATCAATTTGCGTCAATAACTCGTTCAATTCCTCGTTTTCAATCGTAATTGGATACTGCTCTGCCACTCGCTCCAAGAAGTCGGAAAGAATGTTCATATAGTTGATGAACGCATCGTATGCCGACTCGTAACGCGTAATGCCCGGCTCAATGAAGTTCATGTTTTGGAAATGCTCCACCGATTGCAGTTTAAGCCAATCCAATTTGAGGGTTTTATCTTTGCACAAATGCACCCTATCGGCAACGGCAAACAACTTCTGCAAAGCCTCTTGCTGCAAGTCATTTCCGTTATAAATCCGCACGTTTTTCATCGCACCACTCCACGTAATCGTTTCGGGCGAAGACAACCGACCACCGTCAGACGTTACTTTTTTAGCGGCTTCCGAAGGCATCACAAACTTCATGTTGTTCGAAAGGGCGTAGTAAGGTATCATTTTCAAAAACTCAAAAATACCTGTGCCTTGATTTTGACGGCAACCAAACGTATCGGCACCGACCCAGATATTGAATAACTCGTCTTGTTCAGGCAGTTCATTCAGGCAACGAACATATTTTTCGGAATCAAACGGGAAACCATACCAATTCGGGTCAGAAAAATGGAAGGTCAACTCATCGCTCAAATCCATATTACGAGCCAACAGAGTCATTTTGGGAGCAATCGAAGCATGGAAAACCATATTGGGCGATTTGCCACCCAACAACTGTTTTGCACCCTCTATCATCTGCGTTTTGTAGCCCAATTTTTCCAACGTGATAACCCGTTCGTCGTTGAACATCAACTCGGTATTAAAAACAGTTGTCGAAGTAACTTTGAAGAGGTCTTCAATCTTCTTTTGTTGGGCATTTAATTGCTCTATAAACTCGCTTTCGCTATACTCGCTCGCCAACGAATACGAATACGGCACTGCCACAAACTCCACGCAACCCGTTTGTGCCAACGTCCGCAACATATCTATCATCGCGGGATTGTAGATTTCAAACATCTCAATCGTCAAGCCCGAAATCGCCAAAGCACAACGGAAACGCTGCTTGCTCATGCTTATCATCTCCTCCAAAACCTTGCACAAAGGCATGTAGGAAGTGTTGACCATATATTCCACCACTTCACTCGTGTGCATTTCATCGTAGTAATAGTGGTCTGTTCCCATATCAAAGAAGCGATAACGTTTCAACGAATAGGGCAACGACATTTGAAAACAAAAACATATATTTTTCATAAAAATCAGTGTTACAAGGTTAATATCTAATCAAAGAATCGTAAATTTTTCGCAATTTTAAGCCCGCATCATACCAGCGAATGTTATTCACCTCTTGCATTCCTAACTCGCGAAGTGATTTATACATGGCTGGATACTTCACAATAGCGTACACAGCGTCTGCCATAGCGTCTATGTCCCAATAATCGGTTTTGATGGCGTGGGTCAAAATCTCCGCACAACCCGATTGTTTGGAAATAATCGAAGGCGTTCCAATCTGCATGGCTTCCAGAGGCGAAATACCGAATGGTTCGCTCACCGAAGGCATCATGTAAACGTCCGAGTCGGCTAACATCTCCTGCACCTGCCGTCCTTTAAGGAAGCCCGTGAAATGGAAATGGTCAGCGATGCCACGTTGTGCAACCATCTTAATCATTTTTTCCATCATATCGCCCGAACCAGCCATCACAAAATGCACATCACGCGTCTTGCTAAGCACTTGCGATGCCACTTCCACAAAAAATTCGGGTCCTTTTTGCATCGTGATTCGTCCCAAAAAGGTTACGACTTTGGTTTTGTGGTCGTGTTTGACGTATGTTTCCACGTCTTTGAGTGGTTCAACCGCATTATGCACTGTGGACACCTTGTCAGGGTGCTGGAAATACTTTTCAATCACCGTCTGACGCGTCAGATTACTTACGCAAACGATGTGGTCGGCATTATCCATTCCGCGTTTTTCGATGTCGTACACAATCGGATTGACGTTGCCACGCGAGCGGTCAAAATCGGTTGCATGGACGTGTACCACCAACGGTTTGCCCGAGATTTGCTTTGCAAAAACGCCTGCCGAATAGGTCAACCAGTCGTGCGAATGAATTATATCAAACGCCAAACTATGTGCCAAAACGCCTGCCACAGCCTCGTAATTGCTGATTTCTTCCAATAGATTATCGGGGTAGCGTCCTGAAAAATTCACACAACCCAAGTCGTCCGTACCGATACGCCGAAAATCATAACGGATATTATCGCGATAATGGTAATACTCCTCAGGGCTCATTTTGCCTTGCAAACGTTGATAGACGTAATCGTAATTGTTGTCTTTCCACACAATCGGAACGTAACTTGCCCCAATAATTTTCAAAAACGACTGGTCTTCATCGCCCCACGGCTTGGGTAAAACGAACGTATTTTCGATGTCGCCTTGCTGTGCCAAGCCTTTGAGTAAGCCATAGCACGCTGTTCCTAATCCTCCTAAGATGTGCGGAGGAAATTCCCAACCAAACATTAGTGTTTTCATACTTCTTCCTCCTTATTTATCATTTTTTGAACTCCTTGATACAATCGAATAACGGCTTCCACACTGGGTGCATAACTGATCGCTCCGTGTCCTCTGAACGGAGGGTTTCCGTCGTACAACTCGTTGATGGTACCGATGCACAACTCGCGAAGGTCGGCTTCGTAACCGTCCAAAATACGTTTCAGGAAGCCTTCACCACTCTTCTTGTAAACCCGCAAATAAGCCACGCCATACGCAGCAATCGTCAATGGCCACACGGGACCGTTGTGGTAGTTGTGGTTACGTTCCGTCTGCGAACCTACGTAGAATGGCCGATAGTTGCCACTCTTGGGCGAAAGGGTACGCAAGCCTTTGGGCGTTAGCAACTCTTTGGTACAGATGTCCACGACTTTCTTCTGTTGTTGATAATCCAATGGCGAATAAGGCAAGGAAACAGACCAAATCTGATTGGGTCGCACTTCCCTATCGCAATAACTATCAATCACATAATCGTACAAATAATTGCCATTCCAGAACACTTTTACAAAGCCATCTTGCACCAAAACGGAGTCGTAATCAAACATATCAGCCTTCTTTTCGTCTCCCAAACAAGTCGCCAACTCGTGTGCAAACTTGAGGGCATTGTACCAAAGGGCGTTAATTTCCACCACATAACCTGTCCGAGGCGTGATGGGACGACCATTTTCGACAGCATTCATCCATGTAGCGGGACGGTCAATGCCATTCACCCACAGCAAGCCGTTTGCGTGTCGTTGAACGCGAGGATGTTTGCTTTTAACAAAGGCGATAACATCAAAAATCAGTTTGCCGTATTTTTTGGCTATCTCTTCAATAGGTTTATATTCCTTATATTCTTGTATGGAGCGAATAAACCAGAGCAACGCATCGGGTTCATCTAATTCTTGCAAGCCGATATTTTCCTGCTTTCCTGCGATAAAATCTTTGATTTCATGCACGGCAGTATCGTCAATGATGGCTTTCCAATAATCGGGTCGCCCAACGGCCATCGTGCAGGCACAAACCGAGAAAAATTGCTCGCGTGCAGTGGCATTAAACCACGGATAACCTGCCAAGAGATAGCATTTATTCTCTTTGCGTTTATAGAATTGTTGTGCCGAGTTTGCCAAAAAATCAAACATATTCTCTTTGACGGGACGAAGTTCCTCTTCTTTCGCCCATAAAGTGCGTAATTTCGTAGCAGGTACTTCGGAAACGCCAGCCGAAAAGATGACACTTTCGTTCACTTTCAACGGCACTTCAAAATAACCCGGTTGCAACAAATCTTCCCGAAACTCGTAGCCGCGTTCCTCTTCTTTGTAGTACTTGATGCCGTTGTACCAATGCGGTTCGTGACAGTAAGTTGTTTTGCGTGAAAGTTGCATATACAGCGTAGGGAAGCCGTTGTACATGCAGATTTTGCGTCCATTGGGAATCTCGTCCATATTAGCGTTTGCACGGTCATTTTGGTGCGTCAATTCGTTCACATTACGAAAGGCTAAAAGGGGTCTCAGACGCAATTTTACCTCACCACTTCCCGCTTCAAGCATCGTATAACGAATCAAAACACGTGGCTCAAAACTAACCAATAAACGTTCTTTTACAATAATAACCGAACCAACTCGATACGTGATTTTATTGGCACGCACACAATCAAACTCCCGAATATACTTATGTCCATTGGGAGCAAAAATATCGTATCCGTAATGATGAACCGCCAAATTAAATTCCGCACCATACTGCACAACCGTTTCGTCCAAAGACGAAAGTAAAACATAATTTCCGTCATCCAGTCCTGTCCCCTCTATTGGCAACGTCAACAATCCGTGATACTTACGTGTGTTACAGCCAATGAGCGAAGAAATGCTAAACACACCCGTCCGATTGGTGTTAAGGATTTCTTTACTTAACGTGCGTCCTATGTTTTGTAGGTCACGTTTATCAAAACTTATATAACTCATAGGCAATCTATTTTATTGATTTTCAATTTAATAATCTCACTAAAATACCATCTTTGGTGTGTACTACCAGCGTATGATGCAGGTTTTCAAGTCGTACTTTTTCACCCGATGTATTCAGTACCAAATTTTCGCTGCAATCTTTGTATTCAACGTCTCCATTGATGGTTGCGTTTGCGTGCTCATCCTTTTTGCTCAACTCATAAATTGCTTCCCATGCACCCAAATCATTCCAACCAAAAGATGCAGGTAAAACGTACACATTAGCCGCTTTTTCCAATAGTCCGTAGTCAATACTGATGCTCTCGCACGTGGGAAAAACGTTCGCAATAAACGCTGGTTCCTTCGCCGTATTCAACTTGTCCAAACCATCTTCAAAAACGGACAATAATTTCGGTAAATGTGTCTGAAAAGCGTTTTTCACACTCGTCAAACTCCAAAGAAAGATGCCAGCATTCCAAAAATAATTTCCATCTTGTAAAAATTGCTCGGCTACTTCTTTGTTGGGTTTTTCGGTGAATTTTTTCACCTTAAAGATTTCCTTTTCTTGTGCCACATCTTTTTGGATGTAGCCATAGCCCGTGTGCGGATGCGTGGGTTGAATGCCCAACGTAAGCAAACTATCGTGCGTTAGTACAAAATCGAAGCCCGTTTGCAATTTTTGCAAAAAGCCATCCTCGTTTTGTATGTAATGGTCGCTGGGTGCTACCACCATCGCAATGTCTTCCGCATTACAGCCTTCCTGCTTGGCTTGTGCCATGATATGAGCCACCGCATAGGCGATACACGGAGCCGTATTCCGTCGCATTGGCTCACAAAGGATTTGAGAAGAAGCGATTTGCGGAATCTGTTCCATCACCAACTCCCGATAGCGTTCATTGGTTACAATCAAGATTTGTTCGGCAGGAATCAACTTATTCAGTCGCAAAAACGTATCTTGCAACAAGCTTTTTCCCGTTCCTAACAAATCCAAAAACTGCTTCGGCTTTTCGTCAGTACTATACGGCCAGAGACGTGTTCCACCGCCCCCAGCCATAATAATACCGAACAATATCGCACCATTTTTTTGCTTTAACATAATAAGGAATCAATGTATCACTAAATTTCCCAATGCTCCAAATTGGCCGTTAAATCGTCAAACGTTTTTGCTTTTGCTTTGGCACGAACGTTTTCAATTTGCGTATGCACGGCTTGGTCATACGTTGCTTCTTCCACGCTACGAATAACGCCCAAAGCGATAGGCAACTCCGTATCGGCATCAAACGAAGCCATATCCGTGTACTTTTCGTACCCCATCAAAGCGAGCATACGGTGCAACGTCATATCTTTGGTTTTAGCATCGTGTACCAGAACGCGTGGGTCGTTTGCATCAACCACAATGAGTTTTGGGAACGCACTTTGCGAATTATCCAAAGCCAAACCTTTATCTTGGTTAGCACCAAAAATCATTTTTTCGCCATGTTTGAGCAAAATAGTACGGTCGGCACGAGTGTTGCGGTCAGCAATCCAGTTATGGGTACCATTATTAAATATGACACAATTCACCAAGCACTCTACCACCGATGCACCTTTGTGCAAGTGGGCTTGTTTGAGGCAATCTACCGACGTGGGCATATCAACGTCCAACGTACGTGCATAGAACGTTCCACCTGCACCCATAATCAATTCCGAGGGGATGAAAGGACGCTCAACCGTACCAAATGGACTGGATTTACTAACGAAACCTTTGGGCGATGTGGGCGAATACTGACCTTTTGTCAAACCATAAATTCGGTTGTTAAAGAGGCAGATATTCAAATCCACATTACGGCGAATCTCGTGAATGAAATGGTTACCACCGATAGCAAAACAGTCGCCATCACCGCTCATTTGCCAAACGGTTATGTCTGGATGAGCCGTTTTAACACCCGTTGCAATCGCACCACCACGACCGTGAATCGTATTAAAACCATACGTGCTGATGTAGTGGGGCATACGTGACGAGCAACCGATACCCGAAATAACTGCTATTTGATGAGGTGGCACTCCAACTTCAGCCATCGCCTTTTGCAATGCCATCGCTACTGCGTGATCACCACAACCTGGGCAAAAACGTACATATTGATCTGACTTAAATTGACTTGCTTCCATAATTATAAACTTTTAATAAATTCAACAATTCTTTCAACCGCAAATGGCTGTCCCATAATTTCGTTATATTGCAAGAAATCAATCTTAAATTGAGAACGCAACAGAGAGGCAAATTGTCCTGTATTCAACTCACACACGACAACTCGTTTGTATTTTTTCAGCACTTCTTCGGTGTTCTTGGGAAGTGGATTGATGTAATTGAAGTGAGCCAAAGCACAGCCTAACTCATCAGCACAAACGTGCAAATGACCTTCGGTAGAGCCCCAACCAACCAACAATGTATCCGAGTTTTCATTTCCTTGCACTTTGAGCAACGGCATACGATTAGCCACTTGGTCAACTTTTGCTTTACGTGCCAACACCATCTTTTGGTGATTTTCGGGGTTGGTAGAAATCGTACCTTTTGCAAAATCGCGTTCCAAACCTATATTGCGGTGCTCAAAACCTTCCATTCCTGGGTAAGCCCAGTAGCGAACATTGTTTTCGTCTCGTAAAGCGGGATTATATTGTCCTTTGAACTTATCAGGAACACCTTGCGGTTTGATGGCTGGTAACGAAGCGAGCGAAGGAATCTTCCAAAGGCTTGTTCCGTTTGCTAAATAGGTGTCAGTCAACAAGATAACGGGGGTCATATTCTCCAATGCAATTTTAGCGGCTTCGTAAGCAAATTGGAAGCAATTCGCCGAAGAAGATGCTGCCAAAACTACGGCTGGACATTCACCATTACGGCCATACACGGCTTGCAACAAGTCGGTTTGTTCGGTCTTGGTAGGTAAGCCCGTCGAAGGACCACCACGTTGCACGTCAATCACCACCAACGGCAACTCTGCCATCACTGCCAAACCAACGGCTTCCGACTTCAACGACAAACCAGGACCCGAAGTAGAAGTAACTGCCAAATCGCCTGCAAAAGAGGCTCCGATAGCCGTACAAACGCCTGCGATTTCGTCTTCGGCTTGCACAACCACCACGCCCATATCCTTGCGTGCAGCCAACTCCTGCATAATATCCGTAGCAGGTGTGATAGGATACGAACCCAAGAAAAGTTGCTTCCCACTCTTCTGTGCTGCTGCTATCAAACCGTACGCAGTAGCCGTATTTCCAGCGATAGAAGTATATGTTCCGTGAGGCAAACCTTCGGATTTTTCGATATTAACCGTTTGGATATTCAACGCCGTGTTATTTCCGTAGTTGTATCCGTCCGTCAGCACTTTCGTATTGGGAGCAATCAACGCTGGTTTTTTAGCGAATTTGCCTTCCAAGAAGTGAATGGCTTTATCGATTGGACGATTAAACAACCAACAAACCACACCCAAAGCGAACATATTACGCGATTTGAGGATGGATTTGTTGTCCATGCCCGAATCTTTCAACGACTCTTTGGTGAGCGTCGTCAGTGGCACAGGCACGATTTGCACTGTTTCAGGCAACTGCAATTCCGTGAACGGATTTTCCGTTTTGAAGAGTGCCTTCTCTAAGTCTGCCTTGGTGAACGAGTCGGTATCGACTATCACTACTGCATTGGGTTTAAAGAGCGAATCGGCTGGATTGAAAACGGCTTTAGGGTCGTTGAATTTCGAACCTAATGCACACACTTTCAAAGCCGCAACGTTCATCGCCACAATCACATCGGCTTTATCACCGGGAGTATAAACGCCCGAGCCTAAATTTACTTGAAAACCGCTTACACCGCTGAGGGTTCCTTGCGGGGCACGAATTTCGGCTGGGAAATCAGGCAAAGTGGAGATTTCATCACCCAAAATTGCCGACAAGCTGGAAAACATATTTCCAGTCAATTGCATTCCGTCGCCAGAGTCGCCGCAAAAGCGAACAACAACATTTTGCTTGTTCATTACTGTAATTTTTATGGTTTATATTTTGGTTATATTTTATTCTCATCCTACTGCTCCTTCCAACGAAACTTGCAGCAGTTTTTGTGCCTCTACTGCAAACTCCATCGGCAGTTTATCCATCACTTCTTTTGCATAGCCATTTACAATCAGACCTATCGCCGTTTCCTTGTCAATGCCTCGTTGCTGACAGTAAAACAGCTGCTCTTCCGAGATTTTACCCGTCGTGGCTTCGTGTTCTACGGTCGCCGTGGGGTTGGCAATCTGCATATCGGGGAACGTGTGAGCCCCGCATAAGTCGCCCAACAAAAGCGAGTCGCATTGCGTGTAATTGCGGGCTTTATCGGCATTCGGAACCACTTTTACCAAGCCTCGATAACTATTCTGACTCTTGCCTGCCGAGATACCTTTGCTGATGATTCGCGACCGCGTGTTTTTGCCCAAATGAATCATTTTGGTGCCTGTGTCGGCTTGCTGAAAGTGGTTGGTGAGGGCAACCGAGTAAAACTCCGCAGACGAGTTATCGCCTTTGAGGATACAAGAGGGATACTTCCACGTTATGGCAGAACCCGTTTCCACTTGCGTCCAACTCAACCGAGCGTTCTCGTGCGTGATGCCTCGCTTGGTTACAAAGTTATAAATGCCTCCCTTGCCTTCTTTGTCGCCTGGGTACCAATTTTGCACCGTTGAATACTTCACCTCCGCGTCTTTATGCACCACAATCTCCACGATAGCGGCATGCAACTGGTTCTCGTCTCGCATGGGAGCCGTGCAACCCTCCAAGTAACTCAGATAACCACCCTCGTCACACACGAGCAACGTCCGCTCAAACTGCCCCGTATTCGAAGCATTGATGCGGAAATAGGTGGAGAGTTCCATCGGACAGCGAACACCCTTTGGCACATACACAAACGAGCCATCGGAGAACACTGCCGAGTTCAGCGAAGCGTAAAAATTATCCGTATAAGGCACAACCGACCCCAAGTATTTTTGCACCAAATCGGGGTATTGCTGCACGGCTTCCGAGATGGAACAAAAAATAATTCCTTTTTCTGCCAATGTCTCGCGGAAAGTCGTTTTGACCGACACGGAATCCATCACCGCATCAATCGCCATCCCTTTGCTCAAAGCCTCGCGTTCCTCCAACGGGATACCCAACTTATCAAACGTTTTGAGGATTTCCTCGTCGATAGGTTCGTCTTTTTGGGACTTTTTCAGCGGGTCGGCATAGTACGAGATGGCTTGAAAATCAATCGGTGGGATGTCCAAATGAGCCCACATCGGCACGGGCATGGTTTGCCATTTTTGAAACGCTTTTAGCCGAAAATCCAACAACCAAGCGGGTTCATTCTTCTTCTGCGAAATCAAACGTACCACGTCTTCGTTCAACCCCACAGGAATAATGTCCGTCTCTACGGAGGTCGTAAAACCATACTTGTATTCTTGGTTCGTAATATCGGCTAAAAACTCATTCGCCATTGTTTTACCAAGTTAGTACCAAACGGAAATGGTGGTTTCCTGGCTTATAACTCTTATCTTCTTCATACTTAAAGTCAGATGCTCTAAAATGAAATTCCACCCAGCCTATTCCAAAAACATAATCCACTGTCTCTGTATAAAATTCCCATTGATTATTCGCTTCATCAACACACTTTTCATAATGGCGAGTATAGGGTAATTCGCGTTGATACTCGTTTTCGGCTATTTCTTTTGGGGCATCGAAATTATAATTATGTATCACATAACATTTTACATTTCCATTAAGGTAAATAAACTCATCTAATGCAGGCACCTCTACCTCTTTAAAAAAATAATGATTGTTATATTGTTCATCAGGATTTTCTGCTTCAGCCGCAACACCATATTCCCAATCTGCCTCTAACACATCAATATCCACGATTTTCCAATTCATTCCTTCACCTGGTAGTCCTGGTTCCCCTTTTTCGCCTTTTGGACCGATACACGAGGTTAAAAACACACTACAAAATACAATACAACTTACTAAAAACTTATTCATAATTTTTCAAATTTAAACAGTCATTATTTCTTTTTCTTTGATGGCATACAAGTCATCGATTTTTTTGAGGTATTTGTCGTGGATTTTTTGCACATTTTCTTCGGCATCTTTTTCGGCATCTTCCGACATTCCC
This sequence comes from Paludibacteraceae bacterium, assembly GCA_016282955.1. Taxonomy (GTDB): domain Bacteria; phylum Bacteroidota; class Bacteroidia; order Bacteroidales; family Paludibacteraceae; genus Colicola. The sequence continues at coordinate 29,730 of JAEELX010000116.1, forward strand.
TCTTTGATTTGTTTTTTCAATTTTTCAATCGCATCACGGCGTGCATTACGGATGGAAACCTTCGCATTTTCCGCTTCAGCCTTGCATTGTTTGGTCAACTCTTTACGGCGTTCTTCGGTGAGCGGCGGAATAACCAAACGAATACTTTCGCCATTGTTGCTCGGAGCCAAACCGATATTGGAATTGATGATGGCACGCTCAATGTCCGCAAGCATTTTCTTCTCCCAAGGTTGGATTTGAATCGTGCGTGCGTCTGGCGTTGTAAGGGTTGCCACACCCGAAAGTGGCGTTACAGTGCCATAATAATCAATTTTAATCGGGTCTAATAACTTCACAGAGGCTTTGCCAGCACGGATATGCGAAAGAGCGTCCTCCAAGAACACTACCGCCGATTGCATGGCTTCTTCTGCAGCCTGTGAAATAACTTTACTATCTATCATATTTCAAAATTTTAAGGAGTTACTAATGTTCCAATTTGTTCGTTATCAATTACTTTTTCCAAATTGCCCACGATGTCCATATTAAACACGTACATCAGCATATTGTTTTCCTGACACATCGCGAAAGCCGTCATATCCATCACCCGCAAGTTCTTTTCCATTGCATCGTGGTAGGTGATGGTGGAAAACTTCTTGGCAGAAGGGTTCTTTTCTGGGTCGCTGTCGTAAATGCCATCTACACGCGTGCCTTTGAACAAAATATCGGCTCCAATCTCCACTGCCCGTAGTGCCGAAGCCGTATCGGTGGTAAAAAATGGACTGCCTGTTCCCCCAGCAAAAATCACCACATAACCTTCTGTTAAGAGGCTTTTTGCTTTGTCGGGGTTGTAGTATTCAGCAATCGGTTCCATTCGCACGGAGGTCAGCACTTTTGTTTTCTGTCCCATTGCGTTGAGGGTTGAGCAAAGTGCCAAAGCGTTGATGCAGGTTGCCAACATACCCATCTGGTCGCCGTGTACCCTATCGATGCCCGTCTTTAAGCCCGACACGCCCCGAAAGATATTGCCTCCACCAATGACAATGCCCACTTGCACGCCTTTATTGACAATGGTTTTGATTTGCGTGGCGTACTGTTCCAACTTCTCAGCAAGGATACCGTTTCCTGTACCCCCAGCCAGCGACTCGCCCGATAATTTTAATAAAATCCGTTTATACATCACTTTTCTTCTTGATACCACGAGGCATACATTGCGTAGTTGTGAGCAATTTTCTTATTTATTTCGTTCGTCTGTTCGGGGTCTGCCTTTTTGATAAACTTTGCAGGCACCCCACCCCACACTTCATAGGGTCCGATTTGCGTATTTTTAAGCACCAATGCACCCGCTGCCACGATGGCACCCTCGCCGATATGAGCCCCATCCAAAACGGTCGAACCCATACCAATCAGTGCATAGGAGTCAATGTCCGCACCGTGAATGGTTACGTTATGCCCAATGGACACGTAGTCGCCGATATGAATCTGGGATTTTTCGTAGAGCGTATGCAACACCGCACCGTCTTGGATATTGACGTGATTGCCGATACGAATCGAATTCACATCGCCTCGCACAACCGCTCCAAACCACACCGAACAACCCTCGCCGATGATGGTGTCGCCGATAACCGTTGCATTATCTGCCAAAAAACAACCTTTTCCGATTTGAGGCGTAAAACCTCTTACTGAGCAAATTATAGCCATATTATTGAGCGTTAATGATTGCACTAAAATCTTCTGCCTTCAAACTTGCTCCACCAATCAAGCCACCGTCAATGTCGGGCTTGCTAAATAACTCGGGAGCCGTCTTGGGATTGCACGAACCACCGTACAAGATAGTCGTACTTGCTGCCAAGTCGCCATACTTTTCCTGCACCAACTCGCGAATATACTTGTGCATTTCTTGAGCTTGTTCGGGCGTTGCCGTCAAACCTGTTCCGATAGCCCAAACGGGTTCGTATGCGATGACGATTTGCTTAAATTGTTCAGCCGAAAGGTGGAAAAGTCCCTCTTGCAGTTGTTGTTTTACGATTTGTTCTTGTTTGTTGGCTTCGCGTTCTTCCTTCGTTTCGCCCACACAGAAAATCACTTTGAGGTTATTTTCCAATGCCAAGTTCACTTTTTCTTGCAAAATAGCATTCGTCTCGTGATAGTAGGTGCGTCTTTCCGAATGCCCCAAGATACAGTATGTTGCACCCGTTGAAGCCACCATAGCAGCCGACACCTCGCCCGTGAAAGCACCAGAGGCCTTATCGGCACAGTTTTGAGCCGCAACTTGAATAAACTTATTGTCTTTCAATAAATTACATGCGGTCGTCAAGTGAATAAACGGCACTCCAATCACCACAGCACACGCTGGATTGGAAATCAGTTTATCTAATTCTTTGATTAACGTTTCGCCTTCTTGCAGGGTTTTGTTCATTTTCCAGTTCCCTGCCACCATTTTACGATTATTCATATTATCTATTTCTTAAATTATACTTGTCTATAATTATGCCATCTTTTACAACCATCACACCCGGATTAGCTCGCACAATCGTTTTGAGCGTGATTGGGTCGCAAAAACATATCGGCAACGCCACTTCCAATTGGCTTTGAAGCAGTTCTATATCCTCTTGCAATGAACTTGTAACGAGATAAACAGGCTCACCTTTGGCGGTACATTCCTCAAACAAAGCCCGAATTTTCGGCAACAATTTCATATTGCTTTTTTGCAAATTATACATAATAACCAAATACACAGGCACTTCCGAAGTCAGAATATCGTAGGTTATTACGTCCAAATCCTCAGTCGTAATCTCAAAATCGTGAATCGGTGGCTCGTACCCTTTTTTAACCAACTTACTATTCTGGCGAACGAACGTCCAACCACCCTCTTTGGGATAATCGTTGATAGTAAATTCTTTTTCGTTGCCGTTTTGGTCGGCATAAATGAGCGTTGTTTCGTACTCGTCAGGCTCTGCATCGTCAGGATATTCCATCAACTCGATGATGTTATTTCCAATTTTATAAGGGCGAAAATCCGCGATGGGCAAGTGCAACAAAGTCCACCACATAAACAGCAAAATCAACACAAACGGAGTCGCCGTTGCAATCACATCACGCAAGACGGGCAAGTTCTGCGATGGATACTTTTTCTCAATGTAAATCAAGAAGATAGCACACGCAAGCAGAATAACATTTTTAACAAACGTTTGCGTATTCGAAATCACCAGCACCTCGCCGAAGCACCCGCAATCCGCGATAGGATTGGTCACGGCAATGTACAGCGTCAAGGGCGTCATCACGCAGTAAAAAGCGAAGGTTACCCACGCCGTAATTTTTGGACGCACGTTGAGCAACAAACAAACACCCAGCGTAAATTCCACCGCAATGAGCAAAATGGCGAGGGTTTGTGCCAAAGGCAAAAAAGTGATAAAAAAGTCGCCAAAAGCAAACAAATAATCCTCTATTTTGTAGGTTGTTCCCAGCGGGTCAATCGCTTTCACAAAGCCAGAAAACACAAAAACAACACCCAACAAGAGCCTTGCTATCAGAGTGGTGTTTTTAATCATTTTTTCGTTCATAATCTTTAATCTATTACGCCTTCCGCGAGTTTAATAAGGTAAAAAACAGCATAATTTGCCATATCCACAAAATTCCCTTCTACGCCTTCGGAGACGATGGTTTTATTGTTATTTTTCAAAATGGATTTATTGCGCAGTATTTTGGTCAAAATTATATCCGTGAGCGACACATAACTCATCTCTCGCCACGCCTCATCGTAGTCGTGATTTTTGTTGCACATCAACGCTTTGGCTTCTTCCACCGTTCTATCGTAGTGATTAAGCGTCTCCTGCGTATCCATATCCACATTTTCAACGAAGCCAAGATGTGCTTGTATGATTCCGATGATGGAATAGTTAAAAACCGCCATCATACTGGATTTGATGGACTCGTCTACTAAGTTTACGCCTGTTTGTTCGATTTCGCGGATTCTTTTGACTTTGATAAATAACTGGTCATTGACTGTCGGCAAACGCATAATACGCCACGAAGGTCCGTAGTCCTGCAATTTGAGAGAAAAAAGCGTCCTGCATTCCTTCACGATTTCGTCGTATTCTTGTAAAGTTTTGGTGTTGTTCATCGTACTTGCGTTCAATTTCCGCAAATGTACAAAAATAATTGTTAATGTACAAAATAATTGCAAGAAAAAATATATCTTCGCAACAGCATACGTTTTGAGGGATATTTTTCAAAAAATAACGCCTTTTAAGCAATTTTTTAAACCATGTTAAACGTTTCGATTGTTCTATATAACACGGATTGGCAGGAAGTGCAAATGCTTTTGGAGACGCTCTTGCAAAGCCCACAACTGCGGCATATTTACTTGATTGATAACTCACCTACGCCGTCCGAAGATGCCCTACAACTGATACAAAAGCAGCAACAGAAGCCGTTATACGAGCAAAAAGTGGTTTATAAGCACAACCAAGGTCGCAATTTAGGCTATGGAGCAGGGCATAACATTGCTTTGCGAGAAAGTATTTATGATAATATCCCGTATCATTTGGTAATGAATGCAGACATTGAACTACAAGTGGGTGATTTGGAAAAAATGGTTGAGTTTATGGACCGCTATCCGCTTGCGGGGTTGTTATCGCCGAATGTTGTGTACAAAAATGGCGAACCGCAAGATACGGCGACTTTGCTTCCTACGCCGATGGACTTGTTTGCAAGACGATTTCTGATGTATTCGCACCTAAGCATTATCCGTACGGTTTTTGAGTGGAAAAACCGCAAATACACGCTTCGTAACATAGATCATTCACGATTGCTCAATGTGCCGAAATTGTCGGGTTGCTTTATGTTTTTGCGGGTGAGTGCGTTGGAAAAAGTGGGATTGTTTGACGAACGTTTTTCGTTGTATATGGAGGACGTGGACTTATCTCGCCGTATGCACCGTCATTACCTCACTATTTACTATCCTTTTGTAACGATTATTCACGCTTACCGTCGTGCTTCCCACCAAAAAGGTCGTGCTATGCGACTGCACATCCAAAATGCCATTCGCTACTTCAATAAATATGGCTGGCTGTTTGATAAAGAACGCCGAATGATGAATAAAATTGCGAAAGAAAACCTGCAATAACTATTTTCCACCCCGCAACAGACTCACACTGCCTGACATTTGGTAAATGCCAATCACCGAAGCCGCATTTTTGCTTTTGGCTTTGTTGTACTTCTTTTTCGTCTTGTAGTCGTTGTGGTTGGCATCGGTTCCTTTGGCACGAATCACGTAAAAATACGCTCCTTCTGCAGCAGGTTTGCCATAAATGGTGCCGTCCCAACCTCGGTCAGGGTCAGTGGTGGAAAAGACCAACTTACCCCAACGGTTGTACACCCACATATTAAATTCGGCAATGGAGCGATATTGCACCAAAAATAGGTCGTTTACGCCGTCTCCGTTGGGTGTAAACACATTCGGCACTTTGATTTGCGATTCGCTCACCGTAACCTCTATTTCTGCCGAATCAATGCAACCGTGGATGTTGCTCACCTGCCCCACAACCCGATACGAACCCGCATCCAAAAACGTGTAACGTTGCTCGGGGTCGGTGCGTTGCACAACAAAAACGTTATTTTTATAAATTCGCCACTGATAGGATTCCGCTCCGGGCGTGGCATTGGTTTGAAAAAGAATATCCAAAGGTGCCGAACCTGACAACGCCGTAGCCAAAGTCGGACGCTCTAATTCGGTTATAATTTCGCCCTCTGAACCGCGTATGGTGGTGGTAGAAGTGATGTTGTGAGCAATGGCTTTGGGCGTAATCGTACTGCTTGTGATGCTATTTTCTGGCAAACGCAACTCCGACCGATAACTCGTTTCGGTTACTTTGTAAGCCGTGTAATCGTACGAGTTGCCTACTTGCAAAGTGGAATTAAAAGTGTAGGTTTCTTTTTTTTCTACACTCTGCCAACTAAAACTGCTTTCGTTCCACTCCAACGTGCTGTACTGCACTTCAATTTCCCTCGCCAACACTCTTTTCTGCCCAGCACGATTCGTATAGGATAATTCGGGAAAATCCCCCGACAGTTCAAGGAGCGTTTTTTCGCAATCATTCGTGATTTTAATTTCTTGAAAATCAAACGGTTGATACTGTAGGGCAAAAAACGTCGCCCGAAATTCATCATCCACAACAACCACGTAACCTTCGCCGTATTCAGGACTAAAATCAGCCATTCCATATTGCACCGTAGTAGACAAATTCTTCAAGGAAAACCACTCTATTTTGTGTCCCGCGTCAAGCACCACACGCACCTCAGGCGAGGTCTCGTTAGCGTCAAACAAAAAAACGGTGTCATTATCCACCTTAACGAGTTGTCCGTTGCTCTCGAGAGTTATTTCTAACGCCCAACAAGACACAACGGACACACACAATAATATAATAGCAACTATTTTTTTCAACCGACTATTTATTCACTTGAAAACGCGTGTTGCCATTGACACAAAAATCCACGATTTGTTTAGCCGCAGCAATACCCGCATTGATGTTGGCTTCTTGCGTTTGTGCACCCATCTTTTTCGGGGTCGTGAAATAGCGGTCGGCACATTCCTTCGCAAACGACTCGTGCAAATCAGGTTTATTGTCGGTAACGTACTTAAAATCGGTTCTTTCCTGCATCAGTTGCAATAATTCTTGCTCATTTACAACTTCTTTGCGTGCCGTATTAACCAACAAAGCGTTTTTGGGCATCAAACTCAACAAAGCACGATTGATGCTATTTTTCGTCTCGTTGGTAGCAGGAATATGCAAGGACACAATGTCGCAGGTTTTGTACAACTCGGGTACCTCTTTGACGCACTTCACGCCCTCTTTTTCAATCGCTTCAGCAGGACAGAAAGCATCGTAAGCGTACACTTCCATACCAAATCCTTTGGCGATTTTTGCCACACAACGCCCGACGTTTCCAAAGGCATGCAAGCCGATTTTTTTGCCCTTCAACTCAAGCCCCGTCGTGCCATTGTAGAAATTACGAAAAGCGTAAATCATCATTCCAATTGCCAATTCAGCCACAGCGTTGCTATTTTGTCCAGGCGTATTCATCACCACCACATTTTTCGCCGTCGCAGCCTGCAAGTCGATGTTATCATATCCAGCACCTGCTCGAACGACTATTTTGAGTTGTTTGGCATGGTCTAACACTTCAGCATCCACTATATCGGAACGCACAATCAAAGCATCTGCATCGGCTACTGCATTGAGTAATTCGGCTTTTTGGGTGTATTTTTCCAAAAGTTCCAACTTGTAGCCCGCTTGTTCTATTTCTTTACGAATACCGTCCACAGCCGCTTTGGCAAACGGTTTTTCAGTTGCAAGTAATACTTTCATAGTTGTCAATACTGTTGTCCATTCAATTTTCTTACTCTTCGTGTGGTTTATTGGATTACCCACAGGTATAAGATAGGAAAATCCCATGAATGTTATTTGTTAAGTTTTAATTCTTCATAAGCATGTATGCAATCTACGAGTGCTTTCACGCCTTCCACATCCATTGCATTATAGCAACTTGCTCGGAAACCACCCACTTTACGGTGTCCTTTAAGTCCGACCATACCGCGTTGTTTTGCAAACTCAAAGAAGTCATCTTGCCAATTTTGATATTCGTCTTTAAGTACGAACGAAATGTTCATACGACTGCGGTCTTCTTTTTCGGCAACAGAACGGAAAATTTTGCTATTATCCAAGCAACCGTACAACAAATCAGCTTTTTCTTGATTGCGTTTGTCAATCCACGCGATTCCACCGTTTTTCTTCAACCAACGCAAGTTAAGCATCGCCGTATAAATCGGCAAAACAGGAGGTGTATTGTACATGGACTCGTTCTTAACATGGATTCTGTAATCAAACATTGGCGGTAACTCACGCGTGATTTTGTTCAAAAATTCATCTTTGATAATGATGAGCGTAACGCCTGCAGGAGCCAAGTTTTTCTGTGCACCACCATAGATGAGGTCATATTTGCTCACATCAATAGGGCGACTCAAAATATCCGAAGACATATCGGAAATCAAAGGCACCTTGCCGACTTTTTTGTAGATTTCATTCAACTTTGCATCGTTTATTTCCGTACCATAAATCGTGTTGTTGGTGGTAATGTGGAAATAATCTAAATCTTGCGGAATGGTATAGTCGGTTGGGATATACGTGTAGTTTTTATCTTTGGAAGAAGCCACTACTTGTGCATCACCGTACACTTTTGCCGACTCGTAGGCTTTAGAAGCCCAAACGCCCGTATCCAAATAGCCCGCTTTTTTATTCAAAAAATTATAGGGTACCATAGCAAATTGTGAACTTGCACCACCACCTAAAAACAATATACTATACCCTTCTGGAATGTTCAAAATCTCCTTCAACAGTGCCATCGCTTCATCAATAATCACTTGAAAATCGGCCGAACGATGGCTAATTTCCAAAATCGAGAGTCCGATATTATTCAGGTTTAAAACACCTTGTGCAGTTTGTTCTATCACTTCTTGTGGCAAAATACAGGGACCTGCACCAAAATTATACTTTTTCATAATCACTTAAATTAAGTTGTTCTCTATTTTTATTATAAAATTGATATTGCAATACTCCAACTGATTGATTTTCAATAAGATGAATGCCATATTTTAATCGCCACGCTGTTTTCTTCCCGCCCATCACACCTTTGGACAAAAAAGCAAAAATAAACGGATGCACATGTAGCCGCAACCCTCTTCCTTCTGCCTCGTACAGCGTTTTTATGCTCTGCTCCACCTCATCAATAAAATAAATCGGGGCTTGTATCTTCCCTTTGCCCAAGCAAGTCGGACAAACCTCCCGCACATTGACCGTAACGGCTGGTCGGATGCGTTGCCGCGTGATTTGCATCAAGCAAAACTTACTCAAAGGCAATACATTATGCGTTGCACGGTCGGTTTTGAGCAGCGTAATCATATATTCGTGCAGTTGTTGGAGGTGCTTCTTTTTGAACATATCAATGAAATCAATCACGATAATTCCCCCAATATCCCGCAACCGCAGCTGATGTGCAATCTCTTCTGCCGCTAACATGTTGAACTGAAAAGCATTTTCTTCTTGGTCGTCTTTGAGTTTTTTGGAACCCGAATTGACATCCACCGAAAACAACGCCTCAGTCGCTTCCATAAACAAATAACCACCTCCTTTGAAGTTCACAACCCTTCCAAAGCCACTTTTCGTCTGTCTCGTTACGTCAAAATGGTCAAAAATCGGTTGCTCATCTTTGTAAAAATGCACCAGTTTCGTGGCGTGTGGCACGTACATTTTGAGGTACTGTCGTATCTCTTTGTACACGCTTTCGTCGTTCACTTGCACCGAGTTGTAGGCCGTTGTAAGGGTGTCGCGAATGTTCCCGAGCGTCCTGCCCATCTCTTCGATGATAAGCGAAATGGATTCGACTTTTTGCAAGGTATGTGCCGCATCTCGCCAGCGTTCAATGAGCATTTTAAGCTCTTTTTCCAAGTCCTCACGTTCCTTGCCTTCCGCTAACGTCCGCACAATCACACCGTAACCATTGGGCAAAATCTCCTTAACAATCCTTTTTAGACGCGTCTTTTCGCTCCCTTTGCGAATCTTGCTGGAAATGAGAATCTCAGTACTGAAAGGCATCAAAACCATATTTCGCCCCGCAAACGATATTTCGGAAGTGAGTTTAGGACCTTTGCTATTGATAGACTCTTTCATCACCTGCACCAGCACCATATCGCCCACTTTCATCACATCGGCTATTTGACCTTTGGACGGACAATTGGGTTGCAAGGTGAAGCGATTGATAGCGGTTAAGCGACTATCTTTGCGGATTTTATGGGCGTAGGCTTGAATGGTATTAAAAGCCGAACCCAAATCCGAATAGTGCAAAAAACCCTCTTTTTCAGAGCCTATATCCACAAAAGCAGCATTCAAAGACGGAATCAGTTTCTTCACCCGTCCATAGTAGATATTCCCTACTGCAAAGACGTTTTCTGCCCTACTCTCTTTGCTCAATTCCATCAGGCGACCATCTTCTAACAAGGCGGTCGTAATCTGTTCCTGCTGTACGTCTATGATTATATCACTTTTCAAAACTTCGCTTTTTTAATAAAAAGAAAGCACGCCCTCACAAACCGGAGAGGTGCTGTTTAATAGGAGTTTTTACGTCCCTCCCCACAAAACACAATCTATTTACTTATGTTTGTGGCGATTCTTGCGGAGACGTTTTTTACGCTTGTGCGTAGACATCTTGTGTCTTTTGTGTTTTTTTCCGTTTGGCATATCTCAAAAATTTTTAAATTACTTATTTTCTGTTTGTTCTCTCAGCGGTTCTGCAAAATCAGGTGCCGGTTTGAAGTGAACGACTTTGTGTTCGGGTACAAAGCAAGCCGTATTTTTGCGGATATTTCGTGCATACTTTGCTTTGCGAGTCTTGGTTGTAAAAGAGCCAAAGCCACGCAGATAGACGCTATCACCATCTATCACCGTTTGTTTAACCACACTCATCATATCCA
>JAEELX010000011.1 GCA_016282955.1 Paludibacteraceae bacterium
ACGCACGGGAGCAAGTCGCCTGCACAAACCGAAAAAGAGTTGCTCAAAATTATCCCGACCGAGTTTATAGCACGTATGCACCATTGGCTCGTGTTGCACGGTCGGTATGTCTGCAAGGCTCGCAAACCCAACTGTGAAGCGTGTTTTATCAAAGATTGGTGCGACTTTTACCATCAAAAGTAAAAATGGCAGAAAAAGAAATTTTAGCTATCAAAAATCATGCAAATACCTCAAATGGTATTAAATTTGCTCATTATTCATTATGCGTAACGAAGAAATTGCCATAAAATTAGAGAAAAAAGGCGTTAAAGCGACCGTCAATCGTATCTTGGTGTACAAAATCATGGCCCAAGAAAACCGTCCGATGAGTTTGTCCGATTTGGAGTTGGCACTTGTTTCGATGGATAAATCCAGTATTTTTCGGGTGCTGACGCTCTTTGTGGAGCACGATGTGGTGCATGCGTTTGAAGACGGGCGTGGTGTGTTGCATTACGACCTGTGTGGTAGCGAGGGCGTGTGTAATTTTGCGGATAGACACGTTCATTTCTATTGCGAGTCGTGCCAGAAATCATTCTGTTTGGAGGATATTCCTGTGCCCGATATGCAACTGCCAGAGGGTTTTTCGGGGCATTCGGTTTCGTTTGTGGTGAAAGGGGAGTGTGAAAACTGCCGTAAAAAGAACCATCATTGCTAAATTTATCGCTTTCATCAAGCCATTGAAGCGGTTGAATTGGATTTTCGTATTCTCACAACAAAAAAATTTTGAAAAGAAAATAAATCAGTAACTTTGTTAAAATTTTAATTTTGATTTTGTTATGTTATCTAATCGTTTACTGGACGCTATAAACGCCCAAATCAATGCTGAAATGTGGTCAGCATATTTGTATTTAAGTATGGCAACTTACTGCCAAGACGCTGGTTTTAGTGGCATTGCTAACTGGTTTGAGATTCAATTTAAAGAAGAACAAGACCACGCAATGATTTTAGTGAAGTATGCACAAAGTCGCGGTGGACGCGTAACGCTCAAAGCCATAGACGCTGTGCCAACCGAATGGAAATCGCTTTTGGATGTGTTTGAAAACACGCTCGAACACGAGAAAAAAGTTACGGCAATGATTAACAATTTGATGCACATCGCCGTGGACGACAAAGATTTTGCTTCACAAAGTCGTTTGCAATGGTTCGTTGATGAGCAAATCGAGGAAGAAGAAAATGCGACCGAGTTGATTCATAAATTGAAATTGTTGGACGGCAATGGCTTTGGACTCTACCAATTAGACCAAGAATTAGCAGCCCGCGTTTATAACACCGCTTCGCCATTAGTAAAAGAATAAGATATGAAAAGAATTATTTTTTCGTTGGTAGCCGTAGTGCTGCTTGTGGCGTGTGCAAAGAAGGAAACCACGCCTGCTTATCAAACGTTTAAGGTATTGCAAGATTCGTTGTACATTAAACTCCAAAGTGCCCAATCTGCCGAAGAGTTTAATACTATTGTTGAGCAATTTACTACCGAAAGTTACGATTTGGTGATGAATAATTTGGAAGACACAACAATTGATTCTATCCTTTTGAACACCAATTTTTTTCTTTCGTTTGAGCAAAAGGAAGCTATTTACAGTGCTTTACCCGCTGAACAAATGCAAGGTGCTCTTGTGCAAAAAATGTACAAAAATTATCAAATCGAGAAAGCAACATCTCCTGGTAATAAATACATTGACATTGCTTCCTTGCAACCCAATGGCGAGAAATTGGCTTTGAGTGATTTGGTTGGTAAGACCGACTACGTGTTGGTGGACTTCTGGGCTTCATGGTGCAGACCATGTAGGCAATTGAGTTCGACTTTGAAAGAGTTGTATGCAAAATATAACCCAAAAGGACGTTTGGAGATTCTTGGCGTGAGTCGCGACCAAGATGAAGAAGAGTGGTTGAAAGCCATTGAGGAAGACGGAATGAAGTGGAAACAAATCCGTGACCAACGCGAAGAACCCTACAATCCAAGCGATGTGTACGGCATTGTGGCTATCCCGACTACGTATCTTATTGACCGTGAAGGGACTATCTTGTTTAGAAACCCGAAAGAGGCTCAAATTGATTCGGTGTTAGCCCAAAAATAAAAAGGTGTTTAAACGGCGTTTAAAAGAGGTGCGGGAGGAGACTTTCGCACTTTTTTTCATCGTTTTATTGAGGATAGCAAGGTTGGTTGGTAAAAAATAAACGATTTTTGTGCAAAAAAATATACCTTTGCTCGTTGTAATAAACCCCAAAAAACATGATATTAGATTTAACCTTACTGCACAAAATCCTCTATAAAGACGAGTGTTTGCAAGTTGATAGCGAAACAATACACAGCGTGGAACAATGCCATGCTTTTCTCCGTGACTTTGCCCAAAACAAGGTGATTTACGGCATCAACACGGGTTTTGGACCGATGGCACAGTGGCGAATTGAGGACGAGAACCTACGGGCGTTACAATATAATATCATTCGTTCCCACGCAACGGGTATGGGAGAGGCGTTGCCCGATGAGTTTGTGCGGGCGAGTATGTTTGCACGGCTCGGCTCGTTTTTGCAAGCCAAAAGTGGTATCCACCTCGATGCCGTAAAGTTGCTTGTTGAGTGCCTCAATCGCGGTATTTGTCCGTTTATCCCAAAGCACGGAAGCGTTGGTGCGAGTGGTGACTTGGTGCAGTTGGCACACATTGCCTTGTGTTTGATTGGCGAAGGCAAAGTGCATTATCAGGGTGAGTGGCAAGAGACGAGAAACGTCCTCAAACAGTGTGGTTTAGAGCCTATGCAGATACATATTCGAGAGGGGTTGAGTGCAACGAATGGCACGAGTGTGATGACGGGTATCAGTGCCGTGAATCAGTTTGATGCCGAAAACCTGCTTCAATGGTCGATTCTCACGTCTGTTTGGATGAACGAAATCGCCAATAGTTACGATGATTTGATGGCAGAACCGCTTAACGAGTATCGCCGACATGCAGGTCAAAAATACATCGCTGCTAAAATGCGAGAAATCAGCACGGGCAGCCAGCGATTCCAAAAACGTGAAGCAAAACTTTACGACACCAAACACACCGAAACGAAGGTTTTTACCGAAAAAGTGCAAGCCTATTACTCGCTCCGCTGTATCCCGAAGATTTTAGGCCCGATTTACGAAACGTTGCAAAATAGTCGCCGAGTGATTGAAGAAGAACTGAATGCCGCAAGTGACAACCCCATCGTGGACCCAACAACGCAAAACGTCTATCATGGTGGAAATTTCCACGGTGATTATATCTCGCTCGAAGCCGACAAGGTCAAAATTGCGATGGTACGTTTGGCGATGGTGGCTGAACGGCAACTGAATTACCTCTGCCACGACCGCATCAACGGCATTTTACCTCCGTTTTTGAATCTCGGAACTTTAGGGCTCAATTACGGCATTCAGGCGTGCCAATTCACTGCCACAAGCACCACTGCCGAGTGCCAGACCCTCGCCATGCCCAACTACGTGCATTCTATCCCCAACAACAACGACAACCAAGACATTGTTTCCATGGGAACGAACAGTGCCGAGTTGTGTACCCAAGTCATCAATAACGTCTACCAAGTGATGTCTATTTTGCTGTTGGCATTGGCACAAGCGGTGGACTGTTTGCAGATTCGCGAGGCTCTGTCGCCCACGACCCGCGAGCAATACGATGCTATTCGGCGTTTGACCCCAACCATCAAGGATGACACGCCTTTTTATGACGACTTGGCGAGCATTGAGAACTATTTACGAAAACAAAAATAACGAACTATGCACCTATTTGATAACCTCAAAAAACTCTTTTCCCGTGAGCCGTACAGTGCCCAACAAGCCCAACAGTTAGCCCATATCTATTCGTGGGGACCCGCACTCTTTCAGGTGGCTCGCCTGATGGGTAAGTATGGCATTTTGGAGATGCTCAACGAAGCCCCTGAGGGTCTGACGCAAGCCGAGATTCAAACCCGCACGAAGTTGAGTGAGTATGCCGTAAAGTGTCTATTGGAGGCATCCCTTTGCAGTCATATTGTGCTAATCAACCCCGAAACCGAACGGTATTCGTTGGCGAAAGTGGGTTGGTTTTTGCTCAACGACCCGCTTATTCGTTCCGATATTGACTTCAACCATGATGTTAATTACGAAGGTTGGTTTGTCTTGGATAAAGCGTTGGAAGAAGGGTGTCCAGCGGGTTTGAAGCATTTTGGCAATTGGAGTACGATTTACGAGGGTTTGAGTTCCCTGCCAAAGCAAGTCCAACAATCGTGGTTCGGCTTTGACCATTACTACTCCGACCATTCCTTTGAACAGGCTCTCCAAATCATCACCTCACACAATGCTCGCACCATCTTGGACATTGGTGGCAACACGGGTCGGTTTGCGTTGCGATGTGTGCAGTATAATGCTGAAATTCAAGTAGTTGTGTGCGACTTACCCCAACAAATCAAGTTGCTGATGCAAAACATCAAAGGGCAATCGGGCAGCGAACGCATAACGGGCATTGGGGTGGATATTTTGCAAGAAGCCCCCTTCCCTACCGACCGTCACTATGACGTGATTTGGATGTCGCAGTTCTTGGATTGTTTCAGTCCGCAACAAATCGTTTCTATCTTGCGGAGAGCGAAGGATATTTTGGACGAAAAAAGTCGCATTTACATCATGGAAACCCTCTGGGATAGACAAGATTACGCTCCAGCAGCGATGAGTTTGACTATGACAAGCCTCTATTTTGCGGCGATGGCAAACGGCAACAGCAAGATGTACAACACGGACGACATGCTCGCCTTTATTAGCCAAGCGGGCTTGGAAGTGGAAACCATCTACGACCGTATCGGCAACGGCGGACACTCTATCATCGTGTGCAAAAAGTAATTTCACATTCTTATTTTGAAAAGTTTCCAATTTCCAAAATCGAACTGCACCGACATTTGCACTTGACTATTTTGCCGACCAACTTTTAGAATGTTGAAACACCAAAAGCGTGCTTGATAAATGGCTTTTACGTTGCGACATTAGACTATTGTACATTTTGCCAAACCGCTTTTTTTGTTTTTTTGAAAAAAAATACTAACTTCGTGCAAACTCTGAATATGTCTAAAAATTAAATATCTATGAAGCAAAAAATTTTTGTATTGATTGGTTTATTTGTGTTTACAAATGTGCTATTTGCACAAATAGATTCTACTCAACAAACAACTCCTGGAGATTCAGTTGATTTTACCGCAACAGCTCCCGCAGAAACCACTACAGTAGCGGCTCAACCGACTCCTTCTCCACAAGCAAAAAAACACTCTATTTGGTCTGGACCTTTTACCATTGCCCCGAATGTTATCGTAAAATTTTCGCCAGGTAATTTGCAATATAACCCAAAAGAAAATAAATGGCGTTTTGCTCCTCACCAACACGAAATGATAGGCAAGGCAAATTCTAAAATTTCGGAAAATTATGACGGTTGGATTGACCTCTTTGGTTGGGGAACAGCCAAAACACCTACTTTGTTCGCCAAAGAAGATAATTATGCATCACATATAGAAGCAGGCAATTTCCCCATCGCATTAGATTGGGGAAGGCACGAAATAAATGGCTACCAACCTTTATTATGGCGTACAATGACCAAAGACGAATGGGCATATCTGTTTAATGAACGTAAAAATGCGAAAGATTTAGTTACGCTGGGAACAATCGAAGGTATAAATGGCTTGATTATTCTACCCGATAACTGGAATCATAAATGGGATAAAGAAAATTTTACGTATCCATTGCTGTTTAATTTGAAGAGTTATTCGGGATATAACTTCTTCCCTCTGGAAGTATGGGAAACGCATTTTGAGAAAAAAGGGGCTATCTTTTTGCCTTGTTCAGGCTTTAGAGAAGGAAAAGTAATTAAACAAATCAACACAGGTGGCTCTTATTGGTCATCAACGGGATACCGTAATCAGTCGGCATACAGCTTTACGTTTGGTGCAAATTATCTCCTCCCGACCAGCGACTTTGCTCGCTATAAGGCACGTGCTGTGCGGTTAGTGCATAAGATTAGAGGTAAATAATCTGTTCATAATATGTATAAAAAAAGAGGGGTACGTGATGTATCCCTCTTTTGTTTTGGGTTGGTCAAAGCCTACTCTTCGTCATTTTGCGTTTCAGCATACTCTTTGAGGAGTTGGTCTTGAACGTCTGCTGGAACAAGTTGATATTCCTTAAACTCCATTGAGAAAGTCGCCCTTCCACCCGTAAGTGAAGAAAGGGTTGTGGAATACGAACTCATCTCTTTCAACGGTATCAAAGCGTGCAACGTGGTGAAATTCTTCTCCGTTTCCATACCCAACACAACGCCTCTACGAGAGGTTATATCCGACATCACATCACCCATCATATCCGAAGGCACAAACACATTCACTTCATAAATCGGCTCCAACACCTTTGGATTAGCGTTTCGGAAAGCTTCTGCAAACGCATTGCGACCTGCCAAACGGAACGATATTTCGTTAGAATCTACGGGATGCATCTTGCCATCATACACAATCACACGCACATCGCGAGCATAACTACCCGTGAGCGGTCCTTGCTCAATGCGGTCCATCACACCCTTCAAAATCGCCGGGATAAAGCGTGCATCAATCGCACCACCCACGATAGAGTTTATTAATTCCAATTTACCACCCCAATCCAAATCAATCAACTGCTTATCTTTCACCGAAATTTTATACTCTTGTCCACCAATTTTATACATTTCTTTTGCGGGTTCGCCCTCTACATACGGCTCGATAATCATGTGTACTTCACCAAATTGTCCAGCACCACCCGACTGTTTTTTGTGGCGATAATCGGCACGCGAAATTTTGGTAATCGTCTCGCGGTACGGGATTTTGGGCTCATCGTACTGAATAAACATCTTGTCGTTGTTTTCCAAACGCCATTTGAGCGTCCGCAAGTGGAACTCACCTTGCCCTTTGACTATCGTTTGACGCAACTCTTTAGACTGTTCAATCACCCATGTCGGGTCTTCTTCGTGCATACGCGTGAGCAACGCTGCCAATTTCTCCGTCTCACCTTCGGTTACAGGCTTGATAGCACGGCGATACTTGGAATGCGGATATTGGATGGGCGGATAATCGTAATCACAATCTTTGCTGTTGAGTGTATTGCCCGTCTTGGTATCTTTGAGTTTTACGGTTGCAGCAATATCTCCGGCACAAACCTCATCGACAGCCGTCCGAATCGAACCAGCCACGCTCACCAACTGCGAGATACGTTCTTTGGAATTGCGACTTATGTTGACTAAATCGTCGCCCGTACGCACCGTTCCTGACATCACTTTGAAGTAGTTCACCTCGCCAATATGCGGTTCCACAGACGTTTTGAACACAAAAAGTGAGGTTTCGCCTTTTTCATCGGGTTTGATTTCTTTGCCCGTCGTGGTAATAGGATAATGAGCCTCTTTCACAGTGGGAGCAATGATAGCCAAAGCGTCCATCAAACGTCTCGCCCCCATATCGCGTATGCCACTCGTAAACATCACGGGATACACATCGCCCGAAGCAAACACCGAACGAAGCCCTTCTAACACTTCATTTTCGGTCAAAATCTCGCCTGCTAAATACTTTTCCATCAGCGTGTCGTTGGCTTCGGCAGCCATATCGTACAAAGCCGAACGTAATTGCGTCACTTTGTCGTTTTCGCTGGCTGGAATCTCTTTTTCTGTGGGTGCACCACCTTCTTGCTTCCACTCCAACATCTTATTTTTCAAGATGTCCACAACGGCATTAAAACCTGCACCTTGATTCAAAGGATATTGAAGCAAAATGATTTTATTCCCAAAATGCTCTTTGAGTTGCTCAAAAGTGCGTTCGTAATTGGCATTCTCGTGGTCGCATTTATTGACTACGAACAGGATCGGTTTCTTCTCTTTTTGTGCCATCCGAAAATGATTTTGTGTCCCTACTTGCACGCCTTCGTTAGCGGAAAGTAAAATGACAGCCGTATCGGATACGTGCAAAGCAGTTATTGCACCTCCACAGAAATCATCGCTACCCGGACAATCAATAAAATTGAGTTTTTTACCCGAAAATTCCAAGTTGCAAACAGAAGAAAAGACGGAATAGCCATACTCTTTTTCCACAGGAAAATAATCACAAACGGTGTTTTGTCCCTCAATTGAGCCACGACGCTTGATGATTCCATTCTCGTAAATCATCGATTCCATCAGGGTTGTTTTCCCTGAGCCACTGCCCCCCATAAAGGCAATGTTTTTGATTTCATCGGCTTTAAAAACTTTTGCCATAGTAGTTTAGTATTAGATTATTATTTATTTTCTTTTAAGGTCTTTTGCAAAGGTACAGATTTTCAATTTTTATACAAAATATAGTGAAGATTTTTTATGCAAAAGATTTTTTTGATGCGAAAACATACGCTAAAAAGGTACGATTTTAAAAACTCCCATTGGCATATACCCGCTTCACACGGCGTGAAATGGAAGTGATGATTTCGTACGGGATAGTGCCTAATTGCTCGGCTAAGGCATTGATCGACTGCACATCATCGAACAAAACCACCCTGTCGCCCACTTGTGCGTCCGTATCCGTCACGTCAACCATCGCTTGGTCCATGCAGATATTGCCCACAATCGGACACTTCTTGCCCCGCACAATCACCGAACCGTTATAGTTGGAAAGTCGTCTATCCAATCCGTCCGCATACCCAATCGGAATAACGGCAATCAAACGGTCTGAAGTAAGTTTTGTTCGGCGACTATAACCGATAGTCTCGTGGGCTTTGACGGTTTTGAGGGCAATGATGACGGTTTTGAGCGAACACACATTTTGCAACACAGCATTATTAAAACTAAACCCGTACATGCCAATGCCCAGACGGCACATATCCATTTGCGACTCCGTAAAACGTTCAATGCCCGCACTATTTAATATGTGTCGCATAAAAGGATACGGCAGTTTTTGGGCTAAACTATCGGCACATTCAGTAAAATAGCGTATCTGTTGGTGCGTGAAATCGTCAAATTGTTGGTCGTCGCTACCCGCCAAATGCGAAAAAATAGAAATGACCCGAACTGTGTTTTGTCCCGCTAAAATAGACGCTAATTCGTCCATATCTTCTTTGTAAAAGCCCAGTCGGTGCATACCCGAGTCGATCTTGATATGAATCGGGAATTGCTCCACGCCCCGTTTGTTCAACTCGTCCCTAATGAGCCGCAACTCGTCAAAAGAATAGATATTCGGCTCCAAATTATTCTCAATGATGCTGTCCAAAGCCACCATCTCAAAATCCATCACAATAATCGGCAAGGTAATACCCACTTGTCGCAACTCAACCCCCTCGTCAGCCACTGCCACAGCCAAATAATCCGCCACTTTACTCTGTTGCAACGCCTTGCTCACATCCACGCAACCCGTCCCGTACGCAAACGCTTTGACCATACAAACCATCTTGGTAGTAGGCTCAAGCAGGGAACGAAAGTATCGCACATTATTCACCAAAGCCTCCAAATTAACCTCCAAAATTGTCTCGTGCGTTTGGTGAGATAGCTTATGAGCAATCACGTCGGGGTCATAACCCAAATGCCGTAAAACCAAGCCACAAGTGCGTATATTTTGGTGGGTTGAATCCTCCAAAACGACTTCGCTTTGCGCAAAAAGTTTCATTTTTTCGGCGCGTTTTTCCTCCAACGAAGCGAACTGCTCGTTATGTTCTTTGCCAATATAGGTCAGCACGCCGATGGTCGGTTGGATGATTTTTTGCAACTTTGCCATTTCGCCTTTTTCGGAGATACCTGCCTCAAAAATCGCCAACTGCGTTCGTTCATTCATCTGCCAAACCGACAACGGAACACCGATTTGCGAGTTGTACGATTTGGGCGAACATGTGATAACGTAATCGTCTTTGAGCAACTGATAGAGCCATTCTTTGACGATTGTTTTGCCATGACTGCCAGTTATGCCGATGACGGGACAATGAAACTGCGACCGATGAAAAATCGCCAAATCTTGCAACGCCTGCAAAACATCCGCAACCACCAATAAATTGATGCCTTTCAAGCCACTAATCACGGTTAATTTTTGCGTATCGTGGTCGGAAACAATAAAACAACGCACACCTTTTTTGTACAAATTTTCCACATAATTGATGCCGTCGTTTTTGTCCGTTTTGATGGCAAAAAAGAGCGTCTGAGGAGCATCCAAAGCCAATAAACGCGAGTCAGTCAGCAAATGTTTCACATCTGTGTTATCACTCAAAATCGTACTTTTGACGGGCTGTTTGGCACTTATAACCGAAAAAATATCTGCTATTTTCATTAGATTAAACCGAGAATTTCTTGTAAAACTTTACGAATATTGAGTAGTTGCATGTGTTGGTTCATCAACTGCTTCAAATCGTCTTCGTTATCTTTATTTTCACTTAATTTCTTTGTTACATACAAAATTTGCAAATCCACGTAGGTCAATTTCAATTCACAAAGCAACCGATACACCCACTCATATAATTTTGTATCGCAATCTGTAAACGTCTTGGGTTCATCCTCCAATAAATCCACTCCTAATTGGCTAATTTGAATGTCGGGGTGGCGAACAAAAAAAGTGTTCCACGAAAAATCGGGGTCGTTTTGATGCTCATAACACAGTTGCAAAATCTTGCTGTGCGTCTCGTTTTGTGGCTTTAAGTTATCTTCTTGGAGCGTATTCAAAATAAAATCCGCCACACGCATCGTATTTTGCTCATCTCTTTGCAACACACAACCGCCGTAATTCACAAGGATTTGCACGATATTGCGGTAATTTTTCTCCAATTTCTTTTCTTGCTGGTAGATTTTGGTGTCAATGGGAGTTGAAAACTTCGGGATCGGTTCAATTTTTACTTCCGACAAGGTCGTTTGGGTTCTTTGGAGCGTCTTTTGGGCTTCTGCACGCTTCTCAACACGAATATGTTCGACCTCCAAACTGAGCAACTGCTCCTGCATATTGAAGAGGTTGGAGCATTCACGGATGTAAACTTGGCGTGTAATCACGTCGGGAATAATCGCTACAGAAGTCATCACATCGCGGATAATAGCACTTTTTTGGCTCGGGTCATTCGCGATATGTTCCGAAAGTACTTTGGCTTTGAAACGGATAAAATCGGTTTGATTTTCAGCAATATACGCCATAAAATCGGACGCATTATGGGTTCGGGCAAACGAATCGGGGTCCTCTCCCTCGGGCAACAAAACCACCTTGACCGCAAACCCTTCTTCCAAAAACATATCAATTCCTCGCAAAGCCGCATGAATACCCGCTTTATCGCCGTCATAGATGATGGTGATTTTTTGCGTCAGAGGCTGAATGAGGCGTATTTGCGGTTGCGTCAAAGCCGTGCCTCCCGAACAAACGACGTTCTCAATCCCCGCTTGATACATGGACAAAACATCCATCTGTCCCTCTACCAAGTAGCACAAATCCAACTTACTGATGGCTTGACGGGCTTGGTAAAAACCGTACAATTGGTTGGTCTTGGAATAAACGAGCGAGGAAGGCGAATTGACATACTTGCCAACATTTTCTTTGTTCTTCAAAATCCGTCCTGCAAAAGCCACCGTCCTACCCGAACGATTACGAATTGGAAACATCACACGCCCCCGAAAACGGTCATAAATAGTGCCCGATTCGCTCTTTCCACATAAGCCCGTGCCGATTTCGGTTTCGGGATCGTTGAGCAAAAACTTATCATCATAACCCTTCTCGTGGGCTGTTTGGTAGAAAGCATTCGACTTGTCGGGCGAATAACCCAAATGGAACTTCTTTATTGTGGTGTCCAATAAGCCACGCTCACGAAAATAACTCAAACCAATCGTCGTGCCTTCTTCGGTCTCCCAGAGCTGTTTTTCGAACCACTCGGTCGCAAATTCATTGAGTACCAACATGGACTCTTTGTCGTCATTTTTTTGAATTTCTTCGGGCGTGCGTTCCGTCTCGACGATGGGGATATTGTACTTTTTGGCTAATAAACGAAGTGCATCGGCATACGAACACTGCTCTATTTCCATGATAAAGCCGACCACATGCCCCGCTTTTCCGCACCCAAAACACTTGTACAACCCTTTGGCTGGCGAAACCGTGAAACTGCCCGTTTTTTCATCGTGGAACGGGCATAAACCTACTAAATTCGCACCTCTACGCCGTAACGTAACATAATTACCAACTACTTCGTCTATGCGTGCAGTTGCATAAATTCGCTCTATTGTATCGGCAGAAATCATGAAAATTACCGACGATGATCTTCGCGGAACAACATCTTTTTCCAAATGTTATTCGTTTCTTTGGATTTTTTAGGACGGGCGGCTTCTTCGTTGGCTTGCATCTGTTTTTGAATGCCACTCGCTTCCGTTGCCTTTTTAGGAACAACTTTTACAGCACGTCTTCTATCTTGTTCCTCACACGCTATACAACGTGTTTCCATAAGTGTTTTTTCAAATGGCTTAGCACAAGTCCGACAACCCTCGTTACGTCTTTTATCCATCAATAACACAGTAAACTTCATACCCAATTGAACATCTCCCACTAATTTCTTCCCCTCTTTGAATACGCTCGTATATTGGTAGGAACGAATGTTATACGGACTTTCACCTTTAGGCATATTAAATAAAATATCGTTATGAGCAACCGTCGGCAAAAAGACACCCATATTGATGAACATTCCCAAACGTGTATTTATGATGAAGTTTTCTCTATTAAAACTATGAAGATTGATTCCGCCTTCCGCTGAAAGACGCATATTACACGTCAATAACGTTTGTACTTTACTCGAAAATTTAACCTTACGAAAGCCCGATTCGGCTATGCCTTGAAACGTCTCCAAATAACGATCGTAGGTACCCGAATTCGCAATCGTCCCGTTAACAGAAGATTTATCAAAAATTTTAATCCCAAAACGGGCACCACCCATATAATAAAATTTACCTACCGTTTGTCCCACATGAATGGGAATATCCAACATCCCTAAGCGTAGTCGGTCAGTCCGTGTAAATTCCGTATTGAGTGTAAAGGTTTTACCTTCAGCATCTTTTTCATTATAGGAAGCCTCTGTGATTGTATTCTTCAATTTTATCTTACTGCTTTCGAGGGCAAAACCGATTCCAGCATTGATGATGAGGTGTTTATTATTGTACTCATAAATAACGCCAAAAGCAGCATCATACCCATTCCCGAGAGATAGACTCGACATTCCAATCGGCAACATCATATCATAAGCTCCATTTACATAAAAACCGTACCTATGCTGTATAGGGTAAGCAAAATACTCTCTCCCTTGTGCGAACACACCAACAGAAGAAAAAAGAGCTACATAAATAAACAATAAATAGTGTTTTTTTGCCATATCAAAATCAATCACGATTGAAAATGCACTGCATGTTCTATTCAAAAACAATGCCATTCTATCAAATCATGTTTGTTGCAAAGGTATATTTATTTTTCATTTTTTACAAAAATAATATTAACTTCGCGTGGTTAATCCTTTATTAAAGTATCTTTAAAGTGGTTATTAAATTATGAAGCGATTTTTTTTGAGTCTTTTGGTTGTATTAGTTAGTTACAATACTTTTCTTTTTGCACAAGATGGTGCTTGCGACCAAACGTTTACTGCGGCTATTAAATTTGATTTTAGTCGTCCCGTTGAACATAAATTTTCAGTCAGTGAAAGTAAAGCCGTTTATTTTTCGCCAGGCAACTTGATGTATTGTCCACAAGAAGCCATTTGGTATTTTGCTATCAATCAATACGATTTGATTGGGAGTGATAATGCGAACATTTCTTCCTCGTATGCTGGCAAAATTGATTTATTTGGCTGGGGAACAAGTGGTTTTACAAGAACAGATATTGATGAATTTGATTTTAATTCAAAACCCTATTGTTTTGATACTTCACGAGTAAGTCAAACCTACAATTATTACGCTTATGGACCTTCGTATGATCAAACGAACACCGTATTAGGAGATGGAAATATCTATGGCGATGAAACAAGAAAATTGTATGATTGGGGACAATATAACGCAATTTCGAAAATCGCTCTCGTAGTCAATAAATACGGGCGTGAAGTGCAAAAAGATACCACCATTGATTTTTTGGGAACTTGGCGTACTTTAACGGCAGAAGAGTGGACTTATTTAATGAACAATCGGAGTATGCCTAATGAAAGTACCACTAAATTATGGGCTCCAGCCAATGTGACGTTAGATGGAACAACGTACAAAGGGACTCTGCTTTTCCCTGATGATTTTGTTTTTGAAAAGTTGGGCGTGCAACATTTTACATTAGGCAATTCAAGTTCAACGGCAACGGTTGACCAAACTATGTGGGAGATTATGGAAGACGCAGGTGTTGTTTTCCTGCCCTACACGGGAAATAGAGTGGAGCAAACCGTTAGTAACGTTGGAACACAAGGATATTATTGGTCAACTTCCGTTACCAGTGCAAAACAAGCCAAAGCAATGAATGTCCAAACGGGTGCTATCGTGAATGTAGAACGAGGATATGGGTATCCTGTTCGATTGGTGCGTGATGCAGAATAAAAATGACCATCCATTTATGAAACTACCTGTCAAGTTATTACCGCTTTTCGTATCGTTCTTGCTTTTGGGTTGCTCCCCAAGTAAACAACCTATACGATTTGCTCTACTAACTGACACGCACATATCACGCAACGGAGGCACTTCCGTAGAGGATTTGGTGAGATCAATAGATGAAATTCAAGCGAACGATTCTATTGATTTCGTCATTATTAGTGGCGACGTAACCGAGTCGGGCGACAAAGAATCGATGTTGGAGGTAAAACAAGTGCTGGAGAGGCTTACCAAACCGTATTATATCACCTCGGGCAACCACGAAACGACTTGGTCGGAGTCGGGTGTGATGGATTTTAGCCGCGTTTTTGGCGACAATCGCTTTGAATTTACGTACAATGGCGTGTATTTTATCGGCTTTAATTCGGGACCTGTCATTCGGATGGCTGATGGGCATGTCGCACCGCAAGATATTGCATGGTTGAGTGCTAAATTGGATTCGGTAAACAAAAAACATAGCAACATTCCGATTTTTGCCGTAACCCATTATCCGCTGAAAAATGGCGATGTGGATAACTGGTTCGATGTTACCGATGTGTTGCGAAAATACAACGTACAAGCCATCATTGGAGGGCATTATCACCGTAATTTGGTGTATGATGTCGATGGTATTGCGAACGTGCTCGGAAGGTCTAATCTACGCGATGCAGATGAGAATAATGGCTACACAATCGTCAGTATAACCAAAGCGGATTCGATTCGTTTTTATGAAAAAAGAATTGGCGAAACGGCTCAACAGTGGTATTCGCTTGCTTTTGAAGAAAAAAAATACGAGGCTCCGCAAGCCAACCTTCGTCCTTCCTATGCTATCAATGACACTTTTAGCAACGTCAAAGAGGTCTGGCAGACGGCTTTGCAAGGTGGTGTTTACAACACGGTGGCTTACGCAAAAGATATGTTTTTCGTTGGCGATGATGTCGGCACTTTTTACGCTTTAAACGCCGAAGATGGTTCTATTGTTTGGAGTTTCCCGACAGGTATGCGTATCCTATCTGCTCCGTGTGTGGCAGGGAATAAGGTCTTTTTCGGCTCCACCGATTGCAATATCTATTGTTTGGATATTACCGATGGACACTTGATTTGGAAATTTGAAACCCAAAAAGCCGTTATGGGGTGTCCTATCGTGGAAAATGGTGTGGTGTACATTGCTGGCAGCGACGGCTGTATGCGTGCCTTGAATAGCGAAAATGGCAAAGAGATTTGGTGTTTTAACCAACTGAATAATTATTGTACTGACAAACCGATTATTGCAAACCAAACCTTGTATTTTGGGGCTTGGGACTGCTATTTTTACGCTTTGAATACACAAGATGGCTCGTTGAAATGGAAATGGAGTAACGGCAAACCGAACGAGAAATTCTCGCCAGCAGCCGTTTGGCCTGTCATCAGCAAAAATAAGTTGTTTATCACCGCTCCCGACCGCTATTTTACGTGTTTGGATTGCAACACAGGAAAAGAAATTTGGCGAACCAATCGCTATAAAGTACGGGAAACAGTGGGTTTGAGCGAAGACGGGAAGCGAGTGTACAGCAAATGTATGTGGGATACGGTCATCGCAGTTGATGCACAAAGCAAGGATTTCAAACTTGTTTGGGCAACACATGTAGGCTTTGGCTACGAACATAACCCATGTATGCCTGTGGAAAAAGACGGTACGTTGTTTGTCGGCACAAAAAATGGCGTTTTGTATGGCTTGAATGCCTTCAATGGCGAGGTAAAGTGGCAACACAAAATAGGCAATTCTATCTTAAACACGCCTTACGCCATCAACGGCAACGAATGTATCATTTCAAGTAGTGAAGGAACGATTACGAAAATAAAAGTAGAGTGAGTTATGATTTGAAAAAATACTTGCCCACTACGCTTAAAGAAGTACAATTAAGAGGGTGGAATGAATTGGATGTTATCCTATTCAGTGGAGATGTTTATGTTGACCATCCTTCCTTTGGTGTGTCGGTAATTGGACGCGTCTTGGAGAATGCCAATTATCGTGTAGCCATTGTGCCACAGCCGGATTGGCGTGGAGACGGCAGAGATTTTACGAAATTAGGCAAACCGCGTCTTTTCTTCGGCGTTTCGGCGGGTTGTATGGACTCGATGGTGAATCATTACACTGCCAATCGGCGTTTGCGTTCCAATGATGCGTACAGCATAGACGGCAAAGCGGGTATGCGACCCGATTATTGCACCACCACCTACTGCCAACAGATACGCAAATACTTTGTAGATGTGCCTATTGTTATCGGTGGAATTGAGGCTTCGATGCGACGTTTGAGCCACTATGATTACTGGTCGGATACGTTGATGCCGAGTATTTTGGTGTCCTCAAAAGCCGATTTATTGGTGTATGGGATGGGCGAACGAAGTATGTTGGCAATCGCACAAGAGGTTGAAAAAAACGGCAAAATACCGCATAACATTCCACAAACAGCCTATCTAACCCCCGAAAAGCCTTCAAACGACGACGCAATCGAGTTGTATAGTTACGAAGACGAGTTGACAAGCAAAGAAAAACATGCCCTCAATTTTCGTACAATCGAAATTGAAAGCAACAAAATACAAGCAAAAACGTTGGTACAAGCGACTGAAAATCAATACGTTACCGTCAATCCACCCTACCCCACAATGACCACTGAAGAGTTAGACGCAATTTACGACTTGCCCTTCCAATATCTTCCGCACCCAAAGTATAAGAATCACACCATTCCCGCGTACGATATGATACAATTTTCGGTCAATATCCATCGTGGTTGCTTTGGTGGGTGTTCGTTTTGTACCATCTCGGCTCATCAGGGCAAACAAATTGTGTCGCGTTCCGAAAAAAATATCATCAAACAGATTCAAAAAATCGCTTCCTTGCCACATTATAAAGGTTATTTGAGCGATTTGGGCGGACCGAGTGCCAATATGTATGGTATGCGTGGAAAAGATGGGACGGTGTGTGAAAAATGTGCCAAACCTTCGTGTATCTTCCCGCAAAAATGCAACAATTTAGACGATAATTTTGCACCTTTGCTCCACTTGTATCGCGAAGTAGATAAATTGGATTGTGTCAAAAAAGCCTTCGTCTCGTCGGGTATTCGGTACGATTTGATGACTAAAGAATATGGTGAAGAACTAATAACCAAGCATGTTTCTGGCAGGTTGAAAGTCGCACCCGAACACATTGCACCGCATGTCCTCACGCTGATGCGGAAACCTTCGTTTGAAAAATACCAGACCTTCCGAACATTTTTTTATTCCACTTGCAAACAAAAGGGCTTGA
>JAEELX010000117.1 GCA_016282955.1 Paludibacteraceae bacterium
CGGGCGTGATGCTCGTTTGCACAGGTCGGAAAACCAAGCAAATAGACGACTTGCAGGCAAAAACGAAGGAATATATTGCGACTTTGCAGTTGGGGGCTACCACGCCCAGTTTTGACGAAGAACAACCTGTTGATAAAACCTACTCCACAGAGCATATTACGGAAGAAAAAGTGCGTTCCGTGTTGCCTCTGTTTTTGGGCGAACAATGGCAAGTACCACCCGCGTTTTCGGCAGTTAAAATCAACGGCAAACGGGCTTACGCATTGGCTCGAAAAGGACGAGAAGTTGAGTTGCCAGCCAAATTGTTGACCATTGATAGCATTGAATTGCTGCATTTTGATGCCGAAAAGATGCAAGCCGAGATTAAAGTTGTGTGTTCCAAAGGTACGTATATTCGTGCTTTGGCGAGAGATATAGGTGAAAAATTAGCCTGTGGGGCGTATTTGAAAGCCCTGCGGCGTACACGTTTGGGAGAGTTCGGCGAAAACGATATTATGACCATCGAACAATTCCAAACCAAAATAGCAAGTTAAAAAAAGAGATATGAGATTAAGTGAATTCCATTACAATTTACCGCTTGATTTAGTGGCTCAGTATCCGTTACGGTTCCGTGATGATGCCAAAATGATGGTGTTGCATGCCAAATCGAACACAATCGAACACAAAAATGTGAAGGATATTGTGGATTATTTTGGCGAAGATGATGTCATGATTTTTAATGATACCAAAGTGTTGCCCTCTAAACTCAAGGCGACCAAAGAGAAAACGTTAGCGTCTATTTCCGTCTTTTTACAGCGTGATTTAGGCGGTGAAAACAATAAATTTTGGGACATCCAAGTCCAGCCAGCACGCAAAATTCGTATCGGGAATAAGATATTTTTTGATGATGATACGAACATTATCGCCGAAGTGTTGGATAATACGACTTCTCGCGGGCGTACGGTTCGTTTTTTGAGCGATTACCAAGAAAACTTCAAAGAAAAATTGTTTGCCATCGGTTCAATGCCTTTGCCAGACTATGTCTATCGCCCTTTGGACGGCTCGGACAAGAAAAAATACGAGAAAATTTTCCTTGATTATCCCGTCAAAGAGATGGATTTTGAGCGTTTCCAAACCATTTTTGCCCAAAAAGATGGCTCTATCGAAGCACCGATGTCGGCGTTGAACGTATCAAAATCCATGGTTGCTAAACTCGAAATCAAAGGCGTTAAAATTGGAATGCTCACTTCGCATATCGGCTTAGGACTGTCCAAACGCATAGAAGTGGAGGATTTGTACAAGCACAAAATCGAAGCCGACCCTGTTGTGATTGACGAAAAGTTGGTGGAGCAGGTCAACGACAGCCTCAAAAAACGCAAACGTATCTGTATGGTTGGGGCAGAAGTGGCACGGGGAATACAACAAGTGGCAGGATTGAGTGGCACTATTAAGCAGTTTGACGGTTGGACGAACCTGTTCATCTTTCCACCGTACCAATTCGTTACGATGAACGCTTTTTTGACGAGTTTTTATCAACCTTTTTCGCCCAAACTGATGCTCACGTGTGCTTTTGGAGGCTACAAACAGGTGATGGAGGCGTATGAAACTGCCGTGAAAAAGAAGTATCGTTTTGGCGTGTATGGCGATTCGTTCTTGATTTTAGACGATTAAAGCGGTGGAAGTAAAGATTGAAGCATCGTGGAAGGAACTGTTACAGCCCGAGTTTGATAAGCCGTATTTCGAACTCCTCACTTCGTTTGTGCGGAAGCAGTACCAGCAAGAGACGTGTTTTCCACCTGCCAAACTGATTTTTAATGCCTATAACTTGTGTCCGTTCGACCAAGTGAAGGTGGTAATCATCGGGCAAGACCCGTATCATAACGTTGGGCAGGCGAATGGCTTGTGTTTCAGCGTCAATGACGGCGTGCCTTTTCCACCATCGTTGCACAATATCTTCAAGGAGATTCAATCCGATTTGCATATAGCACCCCCCGTTTCGGGTAACTTGGAGCGTTGGGCGAAGCAGGGTGTTTTGTTGCTCAATGCTATCCTTACGGTGCGTCTGAACGAACCAGGAAGCCATCAAAATAAGGGTTGGGAAGATTTTACGGACACGACCATCAGCCTCATCAACGAACGCAAAAAGAACGTCGTTTTTATCCTCTGGGGCAACTATGCACAGCAAAAAGGCAAGTTTATAGACAAACGCAAGCACTGTGTTTTGATGGCACCCCATCCGAGTCCGCTTTCGGCTTCACGGGGCTTCTTCGGCTGTCATCATTTTTCGCAAGCCAATGCCTACTTGCAAGCCCATCATTTGTCGCCTATTGCGTGGTAGAAGCCACTTTTTCGGTGAAGGCTTGCCACAAGTTATCCTGCGGCGTTGGTGCAACTATACAGATGGGTTGTTTGGAAACGGGATGAATAAAACTGATTTGCCGTGCGTGCAAACAGATGGAACCGTCCGCATTACTCCGAGCAAAGCCGTATTTTAAGTCGCCTTTGATGGGGCAACCGATATGGGCAAGTTGGCAACGGATTTGGTGATGCCGACCCGTATGCAGTTTGATTTGCAACAGATAATAATTGTCGGATTGGGCGATGACTTGGTACTCCAAAATGGCTTTTTTGATATATTTATCGGCTTCGTTGGCTGCCACCACATACGACTTGTTTTGCTGTTCGTTTTTTTTAAGGAAATGCTCCAAGCGACCTTGATTTTGTGGGGGACGATTCTTGACGATAGCCCAATAGATTTTGTCGATTTGCTCGTCTTTATGCTGGAATAAATCACACATTCGCGTGAGCATTTTGCTTGTTTTGGCGAACAAAACCACTCCCGTAGCGGGTCTATCGATGCGATGCGGACTGCCCAAAAAAACGTTCCCTGGCTTGTTATACTTCGTTTTGAGATAGTCTTTGAGCATCTCTATCAACGACACATCGCCACTTTTATCGCCTTGCACGAGTTCATTGCAATTCTTATTGACGGCAATGAGGTGATTATCTTCGTATAAAATTTCCATGGTTATATTTTTACATCTTACGAGGTATTGTACAGATTGAGTATTTATTATAGTTTTGTTATTTCTAACATGTTTTTGTCCAAGAGTGACATACCGTTATTGTTTTTCTTTTAGTTGTTTGATGTCTCTATCCAACTCCTTGATACTTTCCAAATGAATTTGCTCCTTTTCTTGTTCCTTATATTTCGAATACTCTAATTCTGCCTTCTGTTTTGCCAATTCATGAGAAATCTTCCCAGGACCCTCCAGCACATTACGTTCATTCAGTTTCAGAATAACATCCAGACGTTCTTTCCAGTCTTTCATGTACATCGGTCGATGAGCCAAAGCCTGTGCTTCTGCGTAAGCGAGGTATTGCTCAACAATCAGTTTCAAGGCTTGTAGTTCATCTTCGTTCAAATAATTCTTTCCGACGAGAATATCCTGCTTCTTCACTTTCTCTAAAGCACTTGTTGACGTGAGTCCCATCAATGGGAGCGAAGAGTTTGCCCGATAATAAATCAACTCTGCAGCCGTTTTCTCGCTAACAGCCCACAGGAGTTTATTCTGTACTTCCTTGAAGAACTGGATGGTGATTTTGTCAGAAGGGTCATAGTCAATGCTGGTCTTGTAAATATCCTTGATTTGCTGATAAAAAATCTTCTCCTCCAATCTTATCTCCCTGATTTTCTCTATCAGTTCGCGAAAATAATTCATAGAGTTACCCTTCTTAAACCGTTCTTCATTCAGAGCATAGCCACGGATAATGTAATCTCGCAGGCGTTGTGTAGCCCAAATGCGGAACATCGTGCCTTGTCGTGACTTTACCCGATAACCAACAGAGATGATGACGTCAAGGTTATAATACTTGACCTCTTGCGTTTGGGAAAGCCCCGAGATAGCACCATGTTGGGTGGTGTGTCGGAATTTCCGACATACCACTTCTTCTTGCAGTTCGCCTTCTGAAAAGATGTTGCCGATATGTTCGGTAATGGTTGATCTTCCCTTCCCGAAGAGCATTGCCATTTGTTCTTGCGTTAACCATACCGTTTCGTCTTGAAACAGTACATCAACCTTCACATTCCCATCTTCCGATTGGTAAAGAACGATTTCGTCTTGTATAGGTGATATATTATCTTTCATGCTTTCATCGTATTTTATTGCCCCATCCTCGTCAAAAGGTTAAAGGTTATCGCAAAAAATTGCACAATAAGCTTAACTCCTTATGCAAAAGTACTAAAAATCATCATAACAACCAAAAGAGTATGTAGTTTTCTACAATTTTGAAACCCAATATGTCCAAACAATTCTGCAAAACAAATATCAGCATAAAAAGCATATATGTTTCCTCAAAAATTGCAAAATGTTTTTTTATTTCATAAATCATTTTTGTTCTATTATCATTTTTTTGTACTTTTGCGAGATTACATAAGTAACAATTTAATACATAAATTTATGAAACAGATACGAATTTTTCTTTCCGTCGTGCTGGTTTTGGTGGGTATGACGGTTTTTGCACAGAGTCGCGAGGGTCTGTCAACTTATCAACTGAGTAATGGTTTGACCGTCTATCTTTGGGAAGACCACGACCAACCCGACGTGAATGGTTACGTTGCCGTACGGGCAGGTTCTATCGATGAACCCGCTGAATACACAGGTTTGGCACACTACCTCGAACACATGCTTTTCAAAGGGACGGACAAGATTGGGGCTGTGGATTGGGAGAAAGAAAAGCCGCTCTACGAGGACATTATCCGCATGTATGATGAGTATGCTGATGCCACCGACCCAGTCGTTCGCGAGGAACTGATAACCAAAATTAATGAAGCATCGCGTGAAGCCGCTAAATACTCTACGACAGAGGACTTCTTCAACCTCCTTAATGGTATCGGAGCAGAAGGGGTGAATGCCTTCACTTCGTATGATAGGACGTGCTATTTGAGCCTCTTCCCAAGCTATCAGATGGAACGTTGGCTTACTATTTTTAGCGACCGTATGATGAATCCTGTTTTCCGTACTTTCCAAGCCGAATTGGAAAACGTTTTTGAGGAATATAATATGTATGAAGACGCAGTCAGCTCGCATATCTCTCGAAAATTCTACGAAGAGAGTTATGGCGGTCATCCTTACGAGCGTGATGTAATCGGTTTGCCCGAGCACCTCAAAAACCCTCGTTTGAGCCGTTTGATTGAGTTTTACAACACGTGGTATGTACCGAACAATATGGCTCTTATCCTCGTTGGAGATTTTGACACGGAGACCGTTAAACCTTTGATTGAAAAGACTTTTAGCCGTTTGCAACCTAAAGAACTGCCTGCACGCAAGCAGTATCCCGAAAAGAGCTTTGAAGGTAACCCTAAAAAATCCTTCAAAATTGGCTACTATCCACAATTTATTTGGACTTACAAAGGTGTTAATGCCAAGAGCGAAGACCTTGTTCCATTGGAGGTTTGTATCTCACTGCTTTCCAACAATTCCAGCACGGGTCTTCTGGATAAACTGTCTATGGACGGTGATGTTTCGATGGCAGGTGCAAGCCTTGATGCACGACGCGATATGGGTCGCATTTCGATTTTTGCTATTCCCTACTACGATGTTAACCAACGGCGGTACGAGTCGCTTTCTGCTACCGAGAAAATCATTTTCCGCGAGGTGGATAAATTGAAAAATGGCAAGATCGAAGATTGGCGACTTGAAATGGTAAAAAAGGAGGCTACTTTGACCAACAAACTCGCTTTTGAAACTTCCGAAAGTCAGATGGGTTCACTCAGTGGTAAGATGGGTTCGCTCGTTAATTGCTTCATTTACGAACGCCCTATTGACGATATTTTTACTAAACTTGAACGCATCCAAGCGATTACCAAAGAAGACATTCAACGTGTGGCAAAAAAGTATCTTGATGCTGACCACCTCACGCTCTCTTTTGATGAAGGAACGCCGAAGAAAAATAAATTGGCTAAGCCAAAAATTGAACCACTTGAGCCCATCAAAGGCGTTGAAACAGAGTACTCTAAGATGTTTAAGCAGATTCCCGAAGGTGAAGTTAAAATTTCGTATGTTGATATGAACGATGTTACCGTGAAGCAACTCTACGACAACGTGCGTTTACACTACACCAAGAATCCTAAAAATGATGTATTTACCCTCACTCTCCGCTA
>JAEELX010000118.1 GCA_016282955.1 Paludibacteraceae bacterium
ACGCGAGAACTATCTACATTTTTTACAAGTGGGAATGTTGCCAGAACTATTTCACCTCAACTCCGATGATATGCGGCATAATTATGTATCCGCACTCAAAGATACTGTTATGCTGCGTGACATCGTGCGTCGGTATAATGTAAAAGACCCGCAATTATTGGAAGATATTTTTCGGTATCTGGTTAATAATGCAGGACGCTTGATATCCGTTTCCAATATCGTCAACTATTTTCAATCGCTCGGACGCAAAACCAATTACGAGACACTATCTTCGTATATTTCATACTTAGGAAAGGCTTTCCTTATGCACAAGGCGGAGCGATATAATATAGCGGGCAAGGAACTACTCTCTGGTAACTGCAAGTATTATAGTAACGACTTGGCTTATTATAATTATCTCTATCGTGGTTTCTCGTATGGAATGGGAAACTTGTTAGAGAATGCTATCTATCTTGATTTGCGTCGAAATAGATGGGAGGCTTATGTGGGTGTTCAAGGAAAATCGGAGGTGGATTTTGTTGCCATTAAAGGAGAACAAAAGATATACATTCAAGTCTGTTGGGAAATGTTAAGTAACGAAGAAATAGCTAAGCGCGAGTATGCACCCTTACTGAGAATTTCAGACCAATACCGCAAAGTAATCGTTACTTTAGATGAGGTGCGTTTCCCGAACAATAATGGAATTGAGCACCTCTTTCCATGGGAGCTCTTCTCTATTCTATGAGCAATTCGGGATAGAAATTCAATAATACAATGATATGATTATACCTCTAATATATGCATGAATTACTCTCTTAAAGATGGTCAAAATGCCTCTAGAAGATGTCGCGAATGTTAGCATTATCAGTGACCTACCAGCAAGAAATCTTGCAGAACAATCAAAAGAATATAATCGTGGGGAGTAAATGGGAATTAAGAAAGCGATAATTGAAGTGTACTGAAGACGATGCTCGTGCATCTATTCATCATGTCGGATGGTCATAAAAGTGAGTGGAGATAGAATCGGCATATTGTTATGCCATACGATGAGTACATGCCCAAGAACAATAGGGGATAGACGAGAACAATAGGCGATAATCGCGTTCTCGAATCTCAGCGAGAAGGATAGTCGATGAGAGGAGATTATATGAAATCTATCAATTGTAAAAGGGAAATCATTTTAATGCTATCTCTATTCGAAAAATACATCATATCTGCAAAATTCATGCGAGGCTTACCAAACTAAGACTTACTCTATTCGAACCATAAAATAGTAAGAGAGAAGACCGAAATCTTCTCTCCTTGCTGAGCCACTGGGCGGACTCGAACCGCCGACCCACGCATTACGAATGCGTTGCTCTACCAACTGAGCCACAGTGGCAAACAAAAGAAACCGAAAGTTTTGAAAACAAAATACTTCGCTTCGCAAACTTCCGTGCACGAAGATACAAAAAAAAATAAAAAAATAAAGTTTTTGTGATTTATTTTTTTCGCCCTTATATATGAATCCAACTTGCCAGACTTAAATCTTCAAATGTGTTCCATTTAGTGGGCTTTAACCAGCCTTTCGGCGATATGGTTATAGTATAGGGATTATTATTCAGCCAAGCCGACCACCAGGGGTATGTGGAATTTGTTATTATGTTATGCTTTGCTTGCGACATCAAATACATTCCGCAAATATATCCACAATTTTTGTCATAACTTTCGCAAGGAATGATGGTAAATTTATTATCAACATTTATATTTTTCAAACTCCATTCCAGATCATCGGAAAACATATAAAAAATGGGATTCTCAACACGCTTAGCGATTTCTTCTAATGCACGATTATAATAATCGGCAGCAAGAGCAACGCCAAGTTTTACATAATCGCCACGTCTGACGGAAAGAGCAACGGAGTTAGAAGTTCGGATGTCTTCTAAAATTTTCGCATTTTCTGCACTTAATGGATTTTTAGGCGTAAAATCTCTAACTAATCGGTCCCTTATTTTATTAAAATACTTGGGAGATTGAAAAAAACCGTCATAAAGCACATCTCCTTTAATCTCTTGTAGTTCAGGCTCGTATCTATTTATAATTTTTTCAAATACTCTATGGGTAGGAAAAATTTGTATATGCTTTCTGGTATACTTATAAATCAACTTATGGATTTTTTCAGCGAATAGGGTTTCCTGCAAACATTCCTTTATTTGATTTTCGTCAGCAAATTTTAGCGTAGTATTGAATAGGTTAAGTTGAATAAATAAATGAGGCTGTTTATTTTTTTTGGGCATATGATCATACCAACTACAATCGAACAAAACATCTTCGCCAAGAGATTTAGCGAACGCATATTGGAACATCTGATTTCCCAATCCTCCGTTTAATTTAACGATTCTCATACACCACAGTAGTTTTTTTTTGTTATTATAAATCGTAAAAAGCATTACAAAGGTACAATTTCTCAAAAAAAAAACACCAAAAAATCCCGACATTTTCGCTATTTGCATATAGGAAAAACATTTTTAACAAGACGAATTATGTAAAAAGATACCAAATTTATGCTTTTTGTGATGTTGATACGCAAATTCAATTAAATTTTTGTTTATTCAATTTTTTGCTGTATCTTTGCAGGCGTTGCCGTGATGGTGGAATAGGTAGACACGAAGGACTTAAAATCCTTTGGGCAGAAATGCCTGTGTGAGTTCAAGTCTCACTCGCGGTACAAGTTTTCCAAAAAAGAAACCAAAAATCGGTTTCAAAAAATCAACTTTTTGCATATTTTTTTTGAAAATTACAATTTTAGTTGTATCTTCGCAAGGTTTTGCGTTGGGCAGAAGAAGTACTATCAGCCGTATAGTCGCCTGAGCAATAAAATTTTAATTTATAGTATAATGTACGCAATTGTAGAAGTGCAAGGTCAGCAGTTTAGAGTAGAGGCTGACAAAAAAATTTTTGTTCACCGTATGGAGCAACCCAAAGGAACAGAAGTAACTTTAGAGAAGGTTCTTTTGGTTGATTCGGGTAAAAAAGTGCAAGTAGGTACACCGTTGGTTGCAGGAGCAAGTGTGGTGGCTGAAGTGGTAGATGATGCCGTTCGAGGCGATAAAGTGTTGGTTTTTCATAAAAAACGCCGCAAAGGTTATCGCAAAATGCAAGGACATCGTCAGGATTTTACAGAATTATTGATTAAGGAAATTAAAAGTTAAACTTACTAAAAAACAAATAGATTATGGCACATAAGAAAGGTGTTGGTAGTTCAAAGAACGGTCGTGAGTCAGAAAGTAAGCGTTTAGGCGTTAAAATTTTTGGTGGTCAATGGGCGAAAGCGGGCAATATCATTGTTCGCCAACGCGGTACAGTACATCATCCAGGTGAGAATATGGGTATCGGAAAAGACCATACTCTGTACGCTTTGGTAGATGGTGTAGTAAGTTTTCGTAAACGTAAAAATAATCGTTCTTACGTCTCGATTGTTCCCGCAGAATCTGTGGCACAAGCGTGATAGTGGGAGCAAAATAGGATATTTATCATTTAAAAATACGCTCTCCACTTGCTTTGTGTGGAGAGTTTTTTATTTTTTTTAGTTATGCTAACATTACAACAAATCAACAACGATAAAGAAAAAGTGATTCTTGGATTGGAAAAGAAACACTTCGCTGATGCACGTCAAACCATTGAAAAAGTGCTTATTTTAGATAAAGAACGCCGCGATGCACAGCAGAAAAAAGACGATGCTTCGGCTCAAATCAACAAAATTTCCAAGTCAATTGGCGAGTTGATGGCACAAAAGAAATTGGACGAAGCACAACAAGCAAAGGCTCAAACAGCCACTATCAAGCAAGAAATTGCACAGTTTGAAGCCCAGATGGAAACCGCAGAAACGAACTTGCGTGAACTGCTGTACACCATTCCCAATGTGCCGTATGACGCAGTGCCAGAGGGGACGAATGCCGAAGATAATGTGGTGGTGAAGTTGGCGAATACGCGTGGGAGCGATGGGAAATGGAAGACGGTGGAACTCAACAAACGTATTGCGGATTTGAGCGAGGAAGAAAAAGTGGTGCAAGGGTGCGACTTTGCGAAACTGCCTCACTGGGAGTTGGCGAAAAAATATAATTTGATTGACTTTGATTTGGGTGTGAAGATTTCGGGTGCAGGTTTTCCTGTCTATATCGGTAAAGGTGCCCAATTACAGCGGGCTTTAATCAATTATTTCCTCACCAAAGCGGGGCAGGCTGGGTATGTTGAAATTCAACCTCCAACGGTGGTCAATCAAGCCTCAGGCTTCGGAACAGGGCAGTTGCCAGACAAAGAAGGGCAGATGTACCATTGTCCAATTGATGATTTGTATTTGATTCCGACTGCAGAAGTGCCTGTAACGAACCTTTATCGTGATGTTATTTTGGAGGAAAGTCAGTTGCCCATCAAAAATTGTGCCTACACGGAGTGTTTTCGGCGTGAGGCAGGTTCGTATGGGAAAGATGTGCGTGGACTAAATCGTTTGCACGAGTTCTCCAAAGTGGAAATTGTGCGGATTGACACGCCCGAACATAGTGCCCAAAGCCATCAGGAGATGTTAGACCATGTGGAGTCGCTTTTGAAGGATTTGGACTTGCCGTATCGTATTTTGCGACTTTGCGGTGGCGATATGAGTTTTACAGCGGCTTTGTGTTACGATTTTGAGATTTATTCCGAAGCCCAACAACGCTGGTTGGAGGTTAGTTCGACAAGTAATTTTGACACCTACCAAGCCAACCGTTTGAAATGTCGTTTCCGTAATGCAGACAAAAAAATATCGCTTTGCCACACGTTGAACGGCAGTGCGTTGGCTTTACCGCGTATCGTGGCAGGTATTTTGGAGGACAATCAAACCCCCGAAGGCATACGGATGCCCGAAGTGTTAGTGCCGTTTTTAGGTTTTGATATAATTAAATAGTTATGAAAATATCGTATAATTGGCTGAAAAAATATATCGCTCTGCAAGACGACCCGCATACGGTGGGCAAAATCCTCACGTCTATCGGCTTGGAAGTGGGAACGGTGGAAAAGGTGCAATCGATTCAAGGTGGGCTTGAAGGGTTGGTGGTTGGCGAGGTGGTAACCTGCGTGCCACACCCTAACAGCGACCATTTGCATATCACAACGACTCGTTTGCAACCCAACGAAGAACCCGTACAAATTGTGTGTGGGGCACCGAATGTGCAAGCGGGTCAAAAAGTGATTGTGGCTACTGTGGGAACGCGTTTATATAGTGGCGAAGAGTCGTTTGTTATCAAAAAATCCAAGATTCGTGGCGAGGAATCCTGCGGAATGATATGTGCCGAAGACGAAATCGGGGTGGGGAATAGCCACGATGGCATCATTGTTTTGCCGCCAGACACGCCCGTTGGTATGTTGGCAAAGGATTTTTATCAGGTTGAAGATGATTATGTGATTGAGGTGGATATTACGCCAAATCGTGCTGATGCGTTGTCGCATTTTGGCGTTGCGAGGGATTTATTTGCCTATTATAGTTTTCATAACGCTGGAAATGTGCCTGCTTTGACGCCACCTTCGGTCGATGATTTTAAGGTGCAATCGAATGCGTATCCTGTTGAAGTTCAAGTAGTTGCGAAAGAGGCTTGTCCAAGATATACAGGTGTTACGGTCAAAGGCATTGAGATAAAAGATTCGCCTGCATGGTTGCAAAATTGTTTGCGGACGATTGGCGTTCGACCCATCAATAACGTGGTGGATGTGTCCAATTTTGTGTTGCACGAACTCGGAACGCCCTTGCATACGTTTGATGCCGACCA
>JAEELX010000119.1 GCA_016282955.1 Paludibacteraceae bacterium
CATAAAAAAATAACATGTTATGAAAAAGAAATTATTAGTTTTTTTGATTGCCCTTTTAACTATTGGGCAAGTATTTGCCAAAGAAAATGCGTATATTTATCTGTTACGTCCTTTTGACTTTGGAGCAGCAATGGGTGCTGTGTATGGAGGTAAAAAATATTATCAAATGCAACATTGGATTGATATTGATGGGCACAAATTGGGAGTAGTTCCTAGTACCCAATATTTTAAGATTGAAGTTCAGCCGGGAAGTCATACTATTACTGGGTATGTGAATAATGCACCATATGAAGATGCCAAACTTAAACAACCGAATTATTCAATTACAGTAAATACTCTTGCTGGCGAAAATTATTATTTGCGTATCGATGAAAAGAAATTCGCAATAGAGAGAATTAACGAGAAGAAATATGAAAAAGAACAAAATGGTCGTAACCCTATTCAATATGCAGGTTTCTTGGCTTTTAAAGATGAGAAATTTTATACACAAGACGGAAAACTTATTGATGAGAAAACAGGGAAAATCATAGAAGATACTCAAACACAACTTGCACAAGGACAACAATCCACATCTCAACAACCAAGTGCAGACCAACTTGCAGAAGCAATTATGAAAAAAATGGAGTCATCAAAAGAACTCGCAGAATCCGAGAAAAAATCCACAAACAAGAAAGAAACACCCAAATCAGATGTAGATATAAATATTCCCGTTTCTTCAAAAAAATCCAAATCTGCCAAAAATACTTTCGTATTGATTATTGCCAACGAAGAGTATAAATATGCCGATAAAGTCAATTTTGCATTACATGATGGCGAAGTTTTCAAAGAGTATTGTGTTAAAACGTTGAGTATCCCAGAAAATAATATCTTGGCTTATCAAAATGCTTCAGTAGGTGATATTTATGATGCTGTGGATATTTTCTCTAAATTACTCAATGTTTCAGAGGGAAGTCGTGCGATTATCTATTATTGTGGTCATGGAATTCCCGATGAAAAAACAGGGGACGCTTATATCTTGCCTGTGGACGGTAAACCCACGACCGAAAGTACTCGTTACAGCCTACAAACCTTATATAGTACCTTAGGTACAACAAAAGCAAAAGATGCCACCTATTTCTTGGACGCTTGCTTTACAGGAGCGAGTAAAGAAGGTGGAATGTTATTTGCTGCACGTGGCGTCGCACGCGAACCTTCAAAAAATAAAATTCCTGCTAATGCTTTCATTTTTTCAGCTACCAAAGGAGATGAAACAGCAATGTCATATACAGAAAAAGGACATGGGTTATTCACGTATTTTCTGCTCAAAAAATTACAAGAAACAGAGGGAGAGGTTTCTTATTCTGAATTAGGAAAATACGTCAAAGAAAATGTTTCAAAAATATCGCTTAGTATTAACAAAAAAACGCAAACACCAAGTGGTGCAGTAGGTTCAGCTCTCAAACTTGATGATTTATGGAAAAATATGACGCTGAAATAAAAAGATAAAATGTTTTTGTATATTGAAATAAAAGCATTATCTTCGCACTGTTATTAGAAATAATAGCCCCTATACTTAGGGTAAAGTGCAGGTCATCAATTATGGTGATTTACACTCTAAAATGGAAACCGGTGGGAGGTTTATTAACCTCCCTTTTTTGTTTAAACCTCTTTAAATATCTATTCCTCCTCCACACACGCCCGTACCACCAACGAGGCGAGCATCAAGCCAAACATGGCTGTGATATGTATCACCGTGCCTTTGCCACTTTTTTGCAGCGGGACTTCGTCGCTGTAAACGCACTGAAACTTGCGTGCAGGGAACTGTTTGGAGCGTTTGAAATGTTGCCGTAACGCCCGAGCCAACGGGTCGCCTTTGACCTTCCAAAACTCGGCTGTGCGAATGCGTTGCGGGTCGATTTTGCGGGCAGCACCCATCGAAGAAAACAAAGTCGTATTGGGAAGTTGCGTGCTCGTCAGAATCAAGTCGGCTTTATCTTGCAGTAAATCAATCGCATCAATCACAAAATCAAACGTTTCCAGATGAAATTTTTCGCGATTTTCGGCATCGTATTTGGCTTGTATGGCGATGATTTCGGCTTCGGGATTGATTTGCAAAAGTCGCTCTCGGAGTACTTCTACCTTGCTTTGTCCGATGGTTTGGGTGGTTGCCATCAGCTGCCGATTGATATTGGAGGAGCAAACGCAATCAAAATCCACCATCGTCAAATGCCTTATCCCCGAACGCACAAGTGCCTCTGCACACCATGAACCGACTCCACCAACCCCGAACAAAATCACTTTTTTCGTGGCAATTCGTTCCACATTTTCCGTGCCCAACAATAATTCGGTACGCGAAAAAATATCATTCATTTTCGGCTAAAATTTTTTCGGCAATTTCGCGAATCGCACCGTGTCCTCCAGGCGTTTGAAGCACCAATATATTGGGAATTTCCTTGATTTTTTGCACCGCATTGGACGGACAAACGGGGAAACCGACATGCGTGAGTAAATCCAAATCATTGACATCATCGCCCACGTAGCAGACCTCTTGGAGCGTAATGCCGAGTTGGTCGCAAATCTCTTGTGCCACCTCCAACTTGGACTTGGTAACGTTGTCAATCACCCTTCCCACGCCCATATACAGATAATCTACGTGCAGTTTTTTCGCTCTGTGTTCCACAATGGAGGTGATTTCAGAAGTAATAATGCCACACGGAATACCCGCTTTACGCAACAGCAACAAACCCATGCCGTCATACACGCTAAACCGCTTCAATTCGTCTCCATTCGGGCAATAATACATACCACCGTCCGTCATACAACCATCCACATCGGTCAAAAATAATTTTATTTTGCTCATAATTTTTTGTTTGTGCCACAAATGTACAGAAAAAGAAATGATTACGAAAGATTAAAGTGAAAAATATCTTTCCGTCAAATCCTTGTATATTTTAGGAAAAAATCATAATTTTGTGGGCAAAGTTGACCCTATCATGCATAGTAACGAAAAATTATATTTTCTGTCGTTTTGTGTGGAAGCGTACAAAATGTCCCATCAAATGTCTGGTGAGAGCGTGATGGCTTTGTTTGACCAAAAAGGCGTTACACAATACTTGATAAATAATTTTGAGATACTGCATACGCAAGGAGAACGATGGTTAATTGATGATATTGACGAGTTTATACAAGACCATAATGATACTATATCACGGCAGTAATACGATTGTTCGGCAACCGAAAATAATAGAGCCCAGTCGCACATTGGACTATGGTTCGGGTTTTTACACGACTTGTGCGGAAAAACAAGCGTATGATTGGGCGATTAGAAAAAAGAAAGCATCTGAACCCTGTAATTACATCAATGTGTATGATTTTGATGAGGAAGTTTTGAAAAACCTCAAAGTTTTGTGGTTTGATAGCCCGACTAATGAATGGATAGATTTTGTGATGTGCAATCGCCAAGATGAAACGTTTCAGCATGATTATGACATCGTTTATGGACCCGTAGCCAACGATAGAGTGTACTTACAGTTGGGTTTATATGAGCAAGAACTTATATCAAAAGAGACTTTATTGGCAGAATTGAAAGTGCATAAATTAATAGATCAAATGTTATTTCACACGGAGAAAGCATTGCAATATCTCCGATTTATTGAAGCAAAGGAGGTTCGTGTATGAAAGGTACAATAACGCAAGATAATTTATATTTGTTGCTTCCAGGCAAAGTGGTCGCTGTAGCAGAGATGTACGCACGACACAATGATGTTTCTGTGTTAGATGCTATGCGTAAAGTGTATGCTTCTGAGATGTACAAACAATTAGAGCAAGAGCATACTAAACGCTGGCACGAAGGTCCTGTTTCGTTGTATCAAAATTTGTAAAAAAAGTATATGTCTGCAAGTTTTTGTATTAAAATCATATTTTTAAAGCCCGATGAGACGATGGGATATAACTGTCAATCAATAAAATGAAAAAAATATATTCAGTTTTTAGAGGACTTTTTGCCATTATTGGCATTTTTGTAGTAATTGCTTTTTGTCTTTATTTGTTTGTGAAGCCGTATTACGAAGTATCTATTAATATAGATAAAAACTTTCTTGGATATTGTGATGAATATGTGGATTCACTTCGTACTTCTGGTGATTTTGCACAAGATACATCAGTATTTGCCTTTACAATATATCAAGATACAGTTCAGGCACAAAAAATTAAAGATTATTTCCAGTTGGATACACTTTTTTCGTCATCAATGGATGATTGGGATAAAACAATTGCTATTGGTAAATTTGTCGCAGAAAATATTCCACATGATAATCAGAAGGAAGATCCAGAAAGACATGCAATCGGTTTATGGGAATATACAAAAAATGTCGCTCCTGGGTTTAATTGTCGTTTGCATAGTATTTTTACTTTTGAACTTTTGCTTGCCGCTGGCATTCCTGCACGATTTGTTACTTGTCTACCACAAGACGAAGATGATAACGATTGCCACGTAGTTAATGAAGTTTGGCTATCGGACAAACATAAGTGGGTGATGATTGATACGGACATGGGTGGAAATTTTATTACAGATATAAATAATAATC
Source organism: Paludibacteraceae bacterium (assembly GCA_016282955.1). GTDB lineage: Bacteria > Bacteroidota > Bacteroidia > Bacteroidales > Paludibacteraceae > Colicola. The sequence goes on from JAEELX010000119.1 coordinate 4,566, forward strand.
CTCTTTCGTTACAGGAAATTCGTGAACATTATATTGAAAACAAAGAAATGATAATGTACCCATCTTTCACAAAAGGTTCAAAAAAGAAAGATGGTTACTATGCTTATATGGCTAAAAATACCTATTGGTTTTCTTGTTGGGGCGATTTATCTTATTCTCAAGAGGATTGGAAAAATAAAAATGTGGTTCGGGATAATTATATCTGCCTCATTCCAAACAAATTTACGCCTTTTCGTGTAAGTGAGGATGATATAATAACGACTAATGCAGATTTGTTTTGGTCAGAACCTAAAATATGTTATAACTAATTATTTTTCAATAATTTATGTGCATTATTCAACTTAGTGGTAGCTGTATAGAAGTTGCCACTAACTTTTTATTGTGCCATCAAAGTCAAATTTAAATTGGTAGATTTTTTGGAACAGCATTAATTGAGAATCTTCAATGACATTTTTCAAGCAATACAAAATAAAATTAACCTTCAAAAATGCACTTGCACGATATATTTATTTCAATATTGAATCTACAATCGCAATATAATTGAAATTTTGCTTTTTTATTTTTGGTATTTTTTTTGTACTTTTGCCCTCGTATGTTTTGTAAAAAATTTTTACGGATACTATTTTGGATTTTCGTTAATCTATTTTTTATTAGTTTGATTAGCGAAAATGGTGCTTTGTGGGCTCAAACGGGTACTGTCTCGCCGTTTTCTCGCTTTGGTTATGGTGAACTGACGGATAATGCACCGATTGCTTTTCGTGGAATGGGTGGCGTTACAGTGGGGATGCGTAAAAATACGGTTATCAATTCGATGCAAC
>JAEELX010000120.1 GCA_016282955.1 Paludibacteraceae bacterium
ACCTTTGGAGTATGGTCTTCGGCACCGTGCAGCCTTAGGAATCACCGAGCGGACAGACGCTCTTGCTGTTGTGGTTTCGGAAGAAACGGGGCATATCTCGTTTGCAAAAGGCAACAAAATTCGTGTGATAAGTAATGATGATATAGAAAGTATTTTATTAGAAAATTATAGATAATATGTTCAAACGTTCTTTAGTTACAACTGCTCTACCCTACGCCAACGGTCCTATTCACATCGGTCATTTGGCAGGTGTTTATATTCCAGCGGATATTTATGTGCGTTATTTGCGTCTCAAACACGTGCCTGTGGCTTTCATTGGTGGAAGCGATGAGCATGGCGTGCCTGTTACCATTCGAGCAAAACAGGAAGGAATTACGGTGCAAGAAGTCGTGGATAGGTACCATGAATTGATACAAAAAAGTTTTGAGGAGTTTGGTATTTCGTTTGATGTTTATGGACGGACAACAAGTGCCACGCATCACAAGACGGCGAGCGATTTTTTCCGCAAATTATACGATGAAAACAAACTTATTGTGCAAGAAACAGAGCAGTTTTTTGACGAACAAACACAAGAATTTTTGACGGATCGAAATATCAAAGGCGAGTGTCCGCGTTGCCATTCGCAAGGTGCATACGGCGACCAATGCGAGAAATGCGGTGCTACCCTTTCGCCCGAAGAACTTATCAACCCCTACAATGCCAATACAGGTAATCCGCTCACCAAAAAACGTACTTCACACTGGTATTTGCCACTTGATGCTTATCAGCCATGGTTGGAAGAGTGGATTTTGCAAGACCACAAAGAATGGCGTCCAAACGTGTATGGACAGTGTAAATCGTGGTTGGATACGGGGCTTAAACCTCGTGCCGTAACGCGTGATTTGAGCTGGGGTATTCCTGTGCCGGTGGAAAATGCCGAAGGAAAGGTCTTATACGTTTGGTTTGACGCTCCGATTGGTTACATCAGCAACACGAAGGATTTATGCGAACAAAATCCCGCTTTTGGCAAATGGGAGACGTGGTGGCAGGACGAAGAAACGCGTTTGATTCATTTCATTGGCAAGGATAATATCGTCTTCCATTGTATCGTTTTCCCGACTATGCTTAAAGCCCACGGCAAGTTCATTTTGCCCGATAATGTGCCGAGCAACGAGTTTTTGAATTTGGAAGGCGATAAGTTGAGTACCTCGCGAAACTGGGCTGTTTGGTTGCACGAATACTTGGTGGATTTTCCGAATAAACAAGACGTTTTGCGGTATGTTTTGACAGCGAATGCTCCCGAAACGAAGGATAACGATTTTACGTGGAGCGATTTTCAGGCACGCAACAACAACGAATTAGTGGCTGTTTACGGCAATTTTGTCAATCGAACATTGGTGCTAACGAACAAGTATTTTGACGGAAAAGTGCCACCGCTGAAAAATCTGACCGAAACCGACAAACAAGTGTTGGAGTCATTGAACGAGATTAAAACCTCTGTGGAAGCGTTGCTTGACGATTTTCATTTCCGTGATGCACAAAAAGTAGCGATGAATTTGGCACGCGTGGGCAATAAATACCTCACCGAAACGGAGCCGTGGCAGTTGGCAAAAACCGATATGGAGCGTGTGGGAACGATTTTGCATGTTTGTTTGCAGTTGGTGGCAAATTTGGCGATTGTATTTGAACCATTTTTACCATTCTCCAGTGAAAAATTACGCAAGATGATCAATCTATCCGCTTGTGAGTGGGACGATTTGGGTAAACAAGATATTTTGCAAGTTGGACATTCGTTGGGAAAAGTGGCTCTGCTGTTCGATAAAATCGAAGATGCCGAAATTGCCAAACAACTCAATCGTTTGGAAGAAATCAAACAGGCCAACATCGTTCAACAAGAGCAAGAGGCACTCAAATCGTGGCAACCCCAACCTATCAAAGCCCCAACCGACATTGAAACCTTCGACAAAATAGATATTCGTGTGGGCAAGGTGTTGAAATGCGAAAAAGTGCCAAAAAGTGAGAAATTACTGCGTTTTACGATTGATGACGGCGTGAGCGAACGCACGATTTTATCGGGAATAGCACAAAGTTATCCAAATTGTGAGGTGTTGGTGGGCAAACAGATACTTTTTGTTGCCAATTTTCCACCCCGCAAGATGATGGGTATCGAAAGTAATGGTATGATTTTAAGCGTTTGTGACGCAGACGGGCGTTTAGTCGTTACAACCGCAAGCGAAGAAGTAAAAAATGGAACAACAGTAGGATAACATGGATACACTTAGAACAGAACATCTCTATAAAAAGTACGGCAAACGTACTGTGGTAAACGATGTAAGCATTCAGTTGGAGCAAGGCGAAATCGTTGGTTTGTTGGGTCCCAAAGGTGTGGGCAAAACCACCACTTTTTATATGACTACGGGACTTATTGTGCCGAATGATGGCCGTATTTTCCTCAACGATACCGATATTACCGAGTTGCCGATGTACAAACGGGCTCAGATGGGCATCGGTTATTTGCCACAAGAAGCGAGCGTTTTTCGCAAAATGTCTGTGGAAGACAATATCAAAGCCGTTTTGGAGATGACCAACTTCCCAAAATCATACCAAAAAGAGAAATTGGATAGTTTGATTTCCGAATTTAACCTCAATCATGTGCGTACCAATTTGGGCGACCGACTCTCTGGTGGCGAGCGAAGACGTACCGAAATTGCTCGTTGCTTGGCGATTGAACCTAAGTTTGTGATGTTGGACGAGCCATTTGCTGGCGTTGACCCGATTGCTGTGCAAGAGATTCAAGAAGTGGTGTGGAAGCTCAAAGACAAAAATATCGGCATCCTTATCACCGACCATAACGTGGACGAGACGCTGATGATAACCGACCGTGCTTACCTACTCTTTGAAGGCAAAATCCTCTTTCACGGAACGCCCGAAGAGTTGGCTGCCAATCCGATTGTGCGGAAAAATTATTTGGGCAAAGATTTTGAACTCAAACGGCGTGGCAGAAATACTACGGATGAGGAAGATGTGATTTAGCCTCGTATCGTTCGATTTTTCGCTGTCCGATTTGGAGTTGTCGCTCCATATTTTTGATGTCTTCCATCATTTGAGCCAAGTAATACGTGTCTTCTAAGGCTCTAATTTGGTGCCTGTAAATCGGAACATCAATGTCTGTTCTTCCCACCAAACGAGCAAAAACAACGCGGGATTCCTTGTTGGCACTGATAAAATTTAGGATTTTTTTGGAGTCTTTTGGATCGAAAGTCATCCGCTCAAACCATGACTCGTCCGTATAAAACGAATAATGCTCGCCTACATAGCGGTTAAACACGTTTTTACTGAAAACTTCCACACAGCGTATGTTGATTTTTTGGTCGCCACGATAGTGCATCTGCACCGCCAACTGCCCATTATCCAAAATATAAGCGTACAAAAACGTGGCAAACGTGTTCCGCCAGTAACGCAAGTCCTTATGGACATACTTACCATATTTCTCGTACTTCGTTTTCTGTTCGTATTGATAGAATGGCATTTGCGAATCCACCTGAGCATATAATTTTTTGAGCACCGAATCGGTAAACGCCACAGTCCGTTTGCTTTCTAAATAATCAATG
>JAEELX010000121.1 GCA_016282955.1 Paludibacteraceae bacterium
AGCAGTAAATGACTGGCAGCGGCGCGGCCCGTTGTCTTTTTTTTTTTCCTCTTTTTTTGTGAGAGATTTTTTTATTTTGTTTTTTTTTTTTTTTGTGTGGGTGTGGTGGGTTTTTTTTTAAAAAGACACCCTTTTTCACAATTGTTGTTTTATTTACTGCTACAGATAGCATTATAGGCTGTAACGCTATAGTCTGTCCAAGATGTCGCACAGGGACCCTTCAGTGTAGCTTTACCTATTCCGTCTTGAATGTAAATAGTTTTCTCAATGGTGTTTAATCCGTTGTTGCGAGTGGGGTAAGTAATTTTCACAATAACAGCTCCTTCTTTTACACCATAAGAGTTGACTTTGACATCAAATTGTACATTACTGTTGGTATGGCATATGTGATAAAGGTTTACTTCTGCGACAACATAAGCATTGGGAATAGATTCAAATTTACATGTTGCTGATTTGTCGTCTGCATAAACTGTTAATGACATCAGAATAATGCTAAACATTACTAATAACTTTTTCATTTTCTTTTTTGGGCGGTTATATCCCATCGCCCCCGTCGGTTTTGTTAGTATTAAAATTAATTTTTTCTGCTCTTACGGCTTTGCAGATTGCCCCGTTTTTTAAGTGCGGCTCTTTTATTTTGCCGCTTGCAATCTATCAAACCCCACTTCTTATAATAGAATATGAAAAATGGGCGTTCCTATCAACTCCAAGGCTGTGAGAAATGCCCATATACCGATAAGTCACGCCCATATACAATATGGACGTTTGCTTGACTTATTATTGGTATATCTCTAAAACTTCTCACATTCTGGAGTTTCCAATAAATCGCAAACGCGAATAATCAATATGTCTGAAAAGAGATTGCTCTCAATTCGGGTGCGAAATTAACATATTTTTTGAACTATGCAAAATAATTTAAAATTTGTAGATAAACAAAAAAGTGCAAAAACAGTTATAATTTTGCACTTCTATAATGTATTTTTTATTCTTTTTTATTGAAACAAGTTTTGAAAGAAACTGCCTTTGTCTTTGTTGCCGGGCACAATATGCGGACTATTTTTGAGCGTTTCAAAGAGTTTTTTCTCGTCTTTATCCAAACTTTCGGGGATATAAACGCCCACATGCACAATCAAATCACCCACAGGAACCGCTCGCCCGTACGCATCCAAACTCTTTATTCCCTTGCCACGCAAACGAAATACCTTACCTGGTTGTGTGCCTTGTGCGATGTTGATTTTCGCCTCGCCATCTAATGTCGGCACCGTAACCGAACCACCCAAAACAGCCGTCGGCAAATCCAATAAAAGGTTGAAAACCAAGTTGTTATTGTCGCGAATGAGTTGGGGATGTTCTTTTTCTTCAATCAAAACGAGCAAATCGCCATTGACACCTCCGTGTGGTGCCGCATTCCCTTTGCCTTGTACCGTGATTTGCATTCCTTCCATAACGCCTGCAGGAATCTGGATGGTGATAACTTCGTCTTGCTTTTCGATGCCTTCGCCCGCACAATATGGGCATTTATTTTTGATTATTGTGCCTTCGCCGTGGCAGGTAGGGCATTCTTGGCGAGTTTGCATCATACCAAAAATTCCGCGATGACTACTTACGATAAACCCAGCACCTTTACAAGTAGGGCAGGTGTCGCCTTTGCTACCGTCAGCACTACCAACGCCGTGGCAATGCGAGCAAGGAACATATTTTTTAACCTTCACTTTCTTTTCTACGCCCGTCGCAATCTCCTCCAACGTCAAAGCCACTTTGATTCGCAAATCGGTACCTCTTCTGACACGTCTCTGTGCACCACTACGAGTGCCACCACCACCAAAGAAACTTTCGAACGGATTATTTCCACCAAAAATATCGCCAAACATACTGAAAATATCGTTGACCGAAAAATCACCCGCACCACCCATATCATTGATGCCTGCGTGCCCAAATTGGTCGTATTTCTGCCTTTTTTGTGGGTCAGAAAGCACCTCGTATGCTTCAGCGGCTTCCTTAAATTTTTCTTCGGCTTCTTTGTCGCCCGGATTTTTGTCGGGGTGATATTGAATGGCTTTTTGCCGATAAGCCTTCTTGATTTCGTCTGCCGTAGCCGTTTTTGCTACGCCTAATATCTCGTAATAATCTCTTTTTGTTGCCATAATTTATTCTCCTACTACTACTTTTGCATAACGAATAACCTTTTCACCCAACGTGTAACCCTTTTGCACACAGTCAATTATCTTGCCTTTTTGCGATTCATCTTGTGTTGGAAACGTGGTAACAGCCTCGTGTTTGTCGGTGTCAAAAGGCACATTTTCCGTTGGAATCGGGTGCACATCGTTCTTTTCTAAAAACGAAACAAATTTTTGATAAATCAGCGTGATTCCTTCGCGTAAAGCGTTGATATCATCGGTTTTTTCCATTGCCAAATTGGCACGCTCAAAGTCATCAACCAACGGCAACATGTCGCACAGAATTTTCTCGCCTGCGGTGGACAAAAGTTCCAATTTTTCCTTGTTAGAGCGTCTGCGGAAGTTGTCAAACTCTGCCATCATTCGCAAGTTTTTATCCTCCAATTCGGCGATTTTGTCCCGCAGTTGTTCTTCTGTCTTTTCTGCTTCTTGCTGTTGCGAAGCGTCGTTTTCGTTCAATTCTTCTTGCTGCTCCAAATCCTCATTTTCATTCTCCTCAGAGGCGTATTGATTATATTGTTCAGCATTTTCGGGTTCATTTTTACCCCAATGTTTGTGCTTATTTTTCTTCATTTCTTTCAAATTTTAATAATTCCAAATTGTTTTATGCAAATAGTTTGCCATTTTTACAAATCTGCCTTTTTGGCAGTCGCACTGTTTTTGCAAAGTTGCCAATATGCACACGAATTACACGGCGAACCAAAATCGTCATACATTTTGTCGGTTGGCTTAAATGGTCGGTTTTGGTCAAAAATTTCGGAGAGCAAACGGTCTAATTGTTGCAGAAATTCGTCGCGAATGGCAGGCGTAAATTGTATGTTTTGTTTGTTTTTGCTTTCGCCAAGAATTAAGTTGGTTGTTTCGTTTTGTTTTTTCTTGTTTTCTCGGACTGAAAATAAGTGTGGTTCGCAAATAAAATCCGTATTTTCAGGCTCGTACAGCAGGCAATAGAAGAGCGTTTGCAAGATATATTTGTATTTTTCATCTTCGCAAATCTCGTCCAACGATTTTATATCCTTTTCGGCTTTACCTGTTTTATAATCAATGAGGCGAATAATGGTTTGATTGTTTTCCAAGTCGTCTATCATATCAACGCGGTCAATAAAACCTTTCAGCAGTACATTTTTCCCGTTAAAAGTATGCTTTTTTTCGAACCTATTTTCTAATTGTAAAATCGTAAAATTATCGTTTTGTTGGTCGTTTTTAAGCATTTTTTGCACCATCTCTTGGATAATGTTTTTCTCTAAATTCGTCAGCGATTTATGGGTATTTTTCGGCAAAATTTCGTCTTTTTGCATTATATCGTCCACCGATTTCTGCAACTTTTCCACTATTTTGCTATCTACTTTTTGATTGATGTACGGCTCGTAAAGCAGTCGCATCACATTATGAAAAATGGTTCCAATGCGTGCTTGATCAAAGATTTCTTCGTCTTGTTTTTGTTCGGCAACCTGCTGGATATGCTTCCAATAAAAATAAAATTGGCAGCGGATATAATCGTTCAAAAATGTGGCAGAAATGCCTTTTTGTGCGAGTTCGTTGAGTCTTTCAAGCGTTTGCACATTTTTGGCAATGTTTTGAATGCTTTGTTCCGCTTGTGCGTTGGATACGACCTGTTTTTGTTCAATCTGCCAACGGTATTGATATTTGAGTTGGTACAAAAAGCGTGACGGCTCGTTGCTTTGATTGTCGTCTGCTTGGTTGTTGGAGATGAAATAAACACGCTTTGCACGAGCAATCAAACGGTAAAAATTGTAGGAATAAATCGCATCTTTTCGCTCAAAAGTCGGCAATCCAAACCCTTTTCGCAAATGAAAAGGAATAAAACTATTGTTGTTGGCACTATTACCAGGATAAATGTCGTCATTAAACGAGGTAATAATCACATTTTCGAACTCAATTGCCCTACTTTCCAGCACGCCCATCACCTGCAAACCGTCAATATAGTCGCCCACATACGAGATTTTTATATCCAACGTGAGCATTCGCAGGATGTCAAAAAAGAATTTTATCGGATCTTTTTCTGCCTCAAAAAAGCCCTTGTATGTTTGGTTTTCCAGTAATTCAATCAACACATTTAGTTGGGATTGGATTTGGAAATACGCCTCACTATCTTCTTGCGTTTGCATCTCTTTTAATTTGTCTTGCAAGGCTTGCAGAATAGCGTCCAAGTTGCTTTGTTCCAAGTTTTCGAAATAACGTTCGGGGTACATAATAGGTGCATACAAATTGGTTGCACGCAGCGGATAACCCATCGTAACGTTGATTTTTTTGATTTGTTCGGGAATCGTGTTGAGCAACGGCAACAGCAACGCTTCATCGGGCAAAATGACAGCCGTATTCGCGTAAGAATCCTCTTCGGTAGTTGTTTTCGGGAATAATTGGTCGAGTATTTTGTGCACCTCGTAGGTTTGTGCGATTGTGCCCGGCACGTTAATCCATTGCACATGCGGTTGTTGGTAATTTTCGGCTTCTACGTTGAGTTTTGAGCGAAACTTTTTGTTATCTTTGATGAATAACGAAGCCCGATTGTCGGGGTCGGTGATAATGTCCAAATCGTAGTCAAAATAAAAATCTGCAATGCCTTTTTCTTGCAATTTGAGCATCAGTTGTTCCTCACTCTGCGAAAGGGCATTGAAGCCAGCAAAAACATATTTCTTGTCGAATTTTTCGGACGGAATTTGGTCAAATTTTTCAATCACATCGCGTTGAAGCATGCCACTATATGCTTTGTTTTCGGCAAACAAACTTTCCCGCAAACGCTTGTACAACGGCAACAATAAATTCCAATTTTCCAAGAATTTTTCGTGCATTGATTCCGATTTGGTGGCACTGAATGACTCCCAAAATGATTTTATAGCCTCGATTTGTTTCTCGTTAAGATAATCGGCAAAATGTTTGTTAAGTTCTTGTAAATCAGCGATATTTGCAAATAATTTATCCACGTTGGCGACCAAATGATTATCCACTTCCGAAAAATCGCTCAACATCATCTTGCCCCAATGAATAAAATCGGACAAAGGCTCTATTTTCCCCTGTTTTTCGCGAATTAAGTCGGCATAAATCTCATACAAACGAAACAACAAAGCAATATCTGTCTCTTTTTTTAGGTGGCTAAAATCGCTAAACAATTCCGAAATAGTCGTGATTTTAGGAGCGATAATGGGCTTTTCAAACTCTTGGGCAAGGTATTTGCGAAAAAATAAACCTGCTCTTCGATTCGGAAAAACAAACTCAAACTCTTGCAAATTGAGGTTATTTTCTTGAATATGCTTGGCAAACGTCTTTGCGACAACGCGGATACTACTCATGATTTTTGCAATTTTTATCACGAAAATAATGTTTTTTTGCAAAAAAGTTTGTGTTTTATTTTTTTTGCTGTAACTTCGTAAAGTTTTGCGGGTTATTCCGCTATGTTTATTAAAAAATTATAAATCATTATTAAATGTTAAAACACTACGAAACCGTTTTCATTTTATTGCCAGTTCTATCTGAAGTTCAGATGAAGGAAGCGGTGGATAAGTTTGAGAACTTACTCAAACAAAATGGTGCTACGATTACCAATCGTGAGGAATGGGGGATGAAGCATTTGGCTTATCCTATCATGGGGAAAAATTCAGGTTTTTACAACTTGCTTCAGTTTGATGCTGACCCTGCTGTTGTTGCAGTATTAGAGACTGCCTTTGTGCGTGATGAACGTATTATGCGTTTCTTAACCACTCGTTTGGATAAATATGCTTACGAGTATTCTCAAAAACG
>JAEELX010000122.1 GCA_016282955.1 Paludibacteraceae bacterium
CAGTTGGTGACAATTTGTCACCGACTCATTACCCTCTGCTTTCAGACGCTGTTTAAGCTTGTTCCAATACTTGCGTCCGTCTGCACTTTCGGTCAATACTTGAACAACATCCACAATCGAAAACCAGTACTTTTCGGCTTCGGCATCCCATACGATGCGGATTTGGTTCCCTTCAAAAAGTTGTATGGCTATATTGTCGTTCATAGGATAATGTCATTTGTATCACATATACGGGTAATATTGCCATCTGAATCTGTAGAATAATGAATACTTTGGAATTTCGAGTTCCACAAGTGAGTTGCTTTGCGATACGCTGTGAATTCTTGTTCCAACGGTTCCAATTCGTTCTCGATGGGAGCACCTGTTGTGCTGATACCCGCTTTTTGAACCTCTGCAATAGGGATTTGATAGTCGAAACGCTGTTTAACTAATTTCTTTGCCTCCGCTTCAATCGTAGCAAGGATAGTTTTCTGACGAACTTGCAGTTCTTTTTTCTCTTCTTTTGGAAGGGCTTCTTTGCCTCGCTTGGCAAGTTGTTCTTCGATTTTTTTCAGTTCTTTTTGATAAGGTGCCGAAATTTCTGCTTGGGCAGCTTCTACTATTGCCTGATATTGTTCTGCCTCTTCCTCCGTAAATTTTCGGAAGAAAAGCAAGGACGGCTTAACAGTTGCACCAGACGCAATAAAAACGTCCTGCGGAATAGAAACAACCAACAAAATCTTGGCTTTGCTTTCCACAAAATCACGAATCTTCTGCAGATTGGTATTATTCAGCACACCTTCGGGCAGGACGATGCCCATACGGCCACCTGGCTTGAGTAGATTAAGGCAACGCTCAATAAACAACACCTCCGTGAGACCGCTCATCTTGCCTACTTCAAATAAACTGAGGACAGAATCGCCTATGTGGTCATTGACTTGTTTGAGTGCTTCCACATAATCCTCACCATAACGTTTTTTGTATTCCTCAATTTTGGCTTGGTCTGTGAACTTGTCTGCCTCCGTTATTTTTAAATCTTTGTCGATATGTGAGCCAAAAGGTGGATTGGTCAAAATGATATCAAAACGATTGTCAAAAATACCGTTCACATTCAGTAAACCATCGTGATGATGCACCCCACCGTGTCCGTCACCGTGCATAATCATATTCATCTTGGCGGTGCGTGCCATACGTGGGTTGGCATCGGTACCATAAATGCAGTCAAAGGACAGCGACCGCAAACGACCCTTATCATTAGTAATGTCTAACTCATGATTCAGTTTGCCGAACACATCAGAGACGATAGCATCTACTTTTTCTTTTTGGGATTCGGACATTTGTTCGTATTCCTCCGTATAGTACTGCTTTTTTATTATTTCTTTTTGTTTTTCAATGTCTTCTTCAATTTTTGTGCGGACATATTCAAACGCATTGATAAGGAACCCTCCACTACCACAGCACGGGTCACAGATATATTCGCCTTCTTGAGGATCGAGCACTTTAACCATAAAATCCACAATGGTACGTGGTGTGAAGAACTGCCCCAACTCGCCACGGAAAGTACGTCCAAGGAACTTCTCAAAAGCAATACCCTTCACGTCATCGGAAGTCGTCGAAAGGTTGTATATCTGCAATTCTTTTACAATCTGTTCAAAACTATTTTCGCGAATTTTAATGACATCGTTGGGTTCAAATAAATGGTCGTTGGCAAAATCTTCTTTGGTTTTCTCAAATAAGAATTGATAAAATTCTGGTGCATCTTTAGACTTAAAACTATTGTAACTATCACGTGCTTTTTTGAAATTATCTAAAGAGAAAATTTGTGTGCCAGTATTGTCTCTTTCGTACCTAATTTTGATAAACAAAATCTTACTTATCTCATCAAATGCCGCTTCTGGAGATAGTTTGTCGTTATTGCGGATGATATTATGGCACTTGAAAAGCAGTTTGGAAAATTCCTCGCGTGTAAAAGCCTTTGTTTGTTGCAAGAGTTTGTCTATTTCCTTTTGGTTGGTGGCTTTGGTTGCGTCTGGTATGTCGGCTATTTCTTCCAATCGTTTCGGTATCTCGCCTTTAACCACACGAAAGATACGCGTCTCCTTGAGGTTGGTCGTAACAAAAAAATCCGCTCCTGCCCATGCCGCATAGTTGTAACCTTGAAAATAATCTTCCTGATGAATAGTAACCGACTCCGCTTTACATTCTACAACAATAAGGGCACTCTTACTATCCTGTTTTTCCTTTTTGCTCTTCCAAATGACAATATCACCTCGTGCGGCACCTTGTCCTCGCTGTGCGTTATTAACCTGCACTTCTTGTGCCATCTGGTCAAGGCTAAAGCCATAACTATCTACCAACCGACAGATATATCTTTGGCGTACTTGCTCTTCGGGTTTATTCACCAGCCACTTGTCCTTCAAGGGTGCATAGATTTTGTTGTCTTTTATCTGAATATCCATAATCGGGTTATATTTTGGGGACTACATCGTCTTCACAGCCCATAAATGGCTTTCAAAATCCGTTTTCCGCTTGCGGTTTTCATTATCTTTTGCATAAAATTCTCGGCGTTTTGCAGGCTATAACTGCTTTCGGTGGCGTTGGCGATGTAATCCGCTTCCACCAAAATCTGATAATCTATCGCATCAATATCGCGTAAAGTATGGTGGTGCCCAACCAAATAAACGACACGCTCTATTTGTTCTGCCGTCATGCCCGTATCCGACAAAAATGTTTTTACCATCGAAATACCTTCTTTTTCTTGGAACTTCCCATTTGTATTGCCGTATTTTTCGCGACACAGCGGACAAGCAATATCGTGCGTGATAGCCGCTATTTCCACAATAAATTGCGTTTCGTCATCTAATTTTTCCAACTCGCCAATCGTTTTCGCATACGCCCAAACACGCATAAAATGGTCTATATCATGTGTGTTGCCTTCATAGAAGGCTATCATTTTTTCCAAAATCTGGGCGGTTTTTAAACTATTTGTGCTCATTATTTATCGTCAAATTATCACTATTCATCCGCTCCACGTACTGTTGGATATACGCTTTGAGATATGCCACCATGTCTTGCACTTCTTCGGTTTCCAGTAAGGTGTCTAACTCGTTGTTTTGCAATAAATTATCCTTTTTAAAATCAAAGATATGCGTTACTTTTTTGCCATCAAATTGCACCAACAAATGATTCGAAAATATCTGAAAAGCAGGAGAATTGTAGCAAATGGCATAAGGATGTTTTTTGGGTTGCGTCAGTGCATCTTCACCAAAAGCAAAATACGGTTTATTATAGCCCAAATAGCCCAAAATAGACGGCATAATATCGGTTTGCGAAACCACATCTTCACGAACCTCGGGCGTCAAATCTCCA
>JAEELX010000123.1 GCA_016282955.1 Paludibacteraceae bacterium
AAAAAACTTTTGTCATATAATGCCATCTCTTTGATTTTTAGGATTAATAACAACGCTAACGCCCCGACCCGTCGGGGCGTTTTTCTTTCCCCTCCCACTCTTCAAATTAAGAATTGAGAATTGAGAATGTGTTAATCTTTTTGATTAACGAATTAACACATTAACGAATTAACAAATTCATTTTTCAACTTTCAATTCCCCATATATCACAAGTATTAATCAAATACGTAAAAATCAATACGATACGCGGAGCTATTTTTCAATTTTCACCTTTCAATTTTCAATTTTCAATTGTCTAATAATTCTCCTCCAACCAGCGGGAGAGGAACACGTCGTTAAGACTGTATATAGTTTTTCCGTCGGTGACGTTCTCGTCAAGTAGATTTTTCTCGACCAATGAGGAAACTATGCGACTCACCGACGAAGGATTGCCTAAATGATACTTGTGAAGGAATTGGCGGGATGTAATTTGCGATACTTCTCCCTCTTTGGCTATCGCTATCAGGAAGTTCCACTGACCTGCCGTCAGCAACTGCTGGTACTGTCCGAAAACCACAGCGTCGGATTGCAGAATTTGTGCCGCCGCCTGCTTGACAAGTGCCACATCCACTTTGCCACGAGCCATATCGAACACGGTGTGGGACAGCCGCTGGGTGAAATAGGTGTGTGTCCTTGTCCAGTCGAGAATGTAGTGGACAGCAGTATCGTCAATGCCAAAACCAGCATCGTGAAAGTGTTTAGAGATGAACTCGGCATAGACGTCACGGTCGAGTTTCTGGAGGGCGACAAATGCCGTGCTGCGGTAAAAGGGGTTACGCTCCCCGCCGAAGATGTCGAGCATCATGTGCCGCTTGCTGCCGCAATAGAGGAAGGTGACGTTGTTCAGTGTCTGTATGATTGTGCGCAACATCGCCTCGACGTTATTCTCGGGATATTCGCGTATCTGCTGGAACTCGTCGATGGCCAGCAGGATTTTTTTGTCATGCTTGTCGAGGAAGGTAAGCAACCCCGTCAAGGTCTGCTTTTGCTCATCCTCACTCTGAAGGGTGAGTTGTATCTGCGGTGCCGACGTCAGCGGGTCGTAGGTGATGAGGGGACGGAGCGAACGGATGAACTTAGCGAACTTTTTGCCGATGCTACTCCTCTCGGGTATAGCATTCATGATGGCCGTAGAGAGGGCTTTCACGAACTCCTCCAGCGAGCGTGTGGCAAAAATGTCGACATAGATAGGCAGAATGGGAAGATTCTCAGAGTTTATCTCGTCAATTAGGCGGTATATAAGACCAGTCTTACCAATACGGCGCTGTGCGATGAGGGTTGTATCGACACCCGATAGGGTGTTGGTGACTAGGGTTTTAAGTTCTTCCTGCCTGTCACAAAATAGTTCTTTTGCTTGGTATGCCCTGAAAATAAATGGATTATCCATAACCGTTCATTTTGTTTGACACTGCAAATATACAAAAGTTTTTCGATTTCGCAAAATGTGTACCACAAAATGCGAAATTATTTCCCACCCCCTTTACCGATCTTGCACAAGGTGGCACAAAAGTGCATTTCAGATGCAAAAACACGTAAATTCAGAAAAAATGCGTAAATTTGCAGCGTAAAAACGAGTTATTAACAACAAAAACAAACGAACAAAAAGAAGAAATAAAGAATTATAAATTAACGACATAATATAAAGCGTTTTTGCTTTTCAAGTAAGGTCGAAATCTGGACAATTTCAACTGTATTACACGAGGAAGCAGAAATGCGCGTGGTGTTATCCGTGGGCTTTTTCGTTTTGGGATATAGGCAATTTGACCAATGTGATTACACTCTCCACAATCTCACCCATGAAGAAATCACTAGTATAGAACAATAACAGCACTATTTATTATTATGAAAAGAGAAGACGGTATTTCTATTCTCTCCAGGGCGCAGGTGATTACAAAGATGACAGATGTTCAAATTGCTTCGGCTGCTGGTATTGCTATGTGGATTTTGATGAGTGTAAAAACAGGCAAGATCAAAAACGAAACCACTATTGCCAAAATCCTTGCAGGTATGGTTAAGTATACACGCAAGAAAAAAGGGTACACAATCAAGCAAATAGTAGAGGCAACAGTCCTAAATAATGATACTATTGAAAAAATTGAGAAAGGAGAATCTGTTGCGTGGAAGCAATATTTAGATTGTATAGAAAAGATAAACAAACTAAATTTGTTCATGGAGGACTCGATAGTAACACATTCCTTTCACGAAACTATAGAAAACTCCAAGATTCAGTGTCTGCAAAAAGATTATGGATCCTTTGCAAAAAGGATTTTACAATTCACGATACATAATAGTCAAATTAAAGTGATTACGGGCTTGAAAAAGAAAGGAATTGATGAAAAAACGGTCCTTTTAATTACAAATGGGGAAGTTGTCGATTTGCAACCATATCATATCATAATTCGATACTGTTTGAGAATCCTTACTAACGACTGTAACTTTTGGCATAAACAATGGAAAATGGAGGGGGTATCATATGTTGAATTCGACGCGATGACGAAAAATCTGCCAGGAAACAATGCCAGTCTCTCAGACTATATGGCTTTCTTTGAGTATATTAAAGAAGTGTTAGAAACATCAAATAAGAATGCTAACTTATCTAAACCCCAAAGTAATACTTCTTCAATAAAGTGTTTTCCGTCAAAAACAATAATCACTTCGAAAAAAAAGTATGAAGAAACCACAACAGAATCAATAAGTCAGGAGGGGAATGCTATCAGGTGGAGTTCCTACACTGCTAGATGCGACTTTGATTATGGGTTAACCGATACATAAATATTTGAAATACAGATAAAAAACAAATGATTAAATGAGATATTTTGTCAACTAAAATCAGGAATGACGTTGGGGTGCTACGCGCTACAGCGCTACAGTCGGGGTTGGGAGATTGGGAACAGTAGCACTATAACAAGTATAGCACGGACAACAATCACTTCTAATGAGTGGTGTTCTATTCATCAAGAACTACGAATTAGAGTTCAGCCTGGTTGGAGAATAATACTACTTTATTGATACTAATAATCAGCAAATACAAACAATTTTATTTCTGTGCAGCGATACTAAATAAACTCAAAATCAGCTGTTAGAGTCTGCCAACTAAGAGGAGAAATAAGGAAATTCACTATTTGAATGCCAAAACACATAATGGCACTAGTTCAACCTTGTTATTTTTCTATTAAAAAAACGGCTGCATATCATATAAAACTCGTATCTTTGCAAAAAAGAATAGTAATATGATGCGACAAACTTTTTTAGAACTATTAGCAGAAAACAAGAAATGGCCTTGGAACAACATTCTGTTTTTTCTCGCCATTCTATGTTTGATTGTGCTATTATGGAAACCTCTCAACTTTATCATTAATGCGATTCTTGTGTCCCCGATACTTCAAAATGTGAGTGATAATAGTTGGATTGTTATGATAGCATTACTGTTTCTTGAAGGGATATACTATAGGGTAGTATTCAAAAAAACAAGTAGTAGGAACGGTAACATAAAACGACTTATTGTTGCAATCGAGATAATACTGCTATATAGTTTATTCAGACTGAGTAATGAATATTCCTTTTATGGAATAGGTGAGAGTTTCCCTGCATATATGGATGTCGTTTTCATTATTGCAGCAATTGTTGAAATAGTGCTTTATTGCAATACCCATAAGCAGTCCAAAAGGAAGAATAATGTGGATATAAAGTATTCTAATTTTCTGTTTGACAAACCAACCGACAAAGATGATTTAAAAAGAAGAGGATTTGCTATCACATTGGTTGAAAAAATCAAATCTACATTCCCTATACTCCCATTAGAAGAGAGGAGAAAGAAAACAAATACTTCGTTCACAGTTTTACTAAGTGAACGATATGGGCAAGGTA
>JAEELX010000124.1 GCA_016282955.1 Paludibacteraceae bacterium
GGTGCTGATGGGCAGTAGTGAGGCCGACAAGACGAAGGGGAGTTGCAAGAATCGCAGTGCGATGTTCGGCAACTGGGGCTGCCTCACTCTGCTCTATGTGGCTGCATTGCGGTTGCCTCAGGTACGTTTCCTGACACTCTCGGCTATGTTATTTCTCTTTGCTGAGGTTTTTATGCACCTATTGTTGTTTCCTATCACATTGAAGGAGTTTTATAACCCAGGTCAGATAACGGGTGTGCTGGGACTTGGACTTATCGGCATCTACTACTTCACTACGGTTTTTGAGCCACAGATGTATGTCTGGTACGACTATGTGGTGGCAGTGCTTTGGTTCATCGTCGTCTTCTGGTTCTGTTTCCGCTCGCCTCTGTATTGGGGATTGGGTAGTAAGTCAGGGTATGACTTGACCGACCAGAGTGCTTTTGGGTTGTGGGAAAAGGATGTTTGCAAAAAATAGGACAAATAAATTCATAACGAGACGTGTGCGTTTATCGACCAAGCACACAAGGATTACGAGTAACAAGTAAAATGCAAAAGAAAATGAAACAAGTATCTGCAATGAACAAATGGTGTACCCGTCCGTGGATATATTTCGGATTGTGCATCACCTTCCTGATGACCGCTATTATACTTTTCTATTGGCAAGAGTGGTCCGTGGAACTGAAGATTATCGCAGCTGTGAGTGCACTCATTCCCATCCACGTCGTTGAAGAGTGGGTGTTCCCTGGCGGTTTCCACTACCAATATAACTCCTTTTGGCATTCCGACCAACTCGACCGCTATCCGATGTGTCGTCTTTCGGACATGTACACTAACCTGATAGCCACGTTTATGTATGCTGGATTTACGCTTTATAGTGTGGCAGAAGGCGAGGTGCCTACGGGTTTTATTATTGGTACTATTGGATTCTGTGCCCTTGAAGTAATTATCCATTCTATGTTTGGCATTCAGATGTATCAGCGTTTCCATAGCAAGGGGAAACAGACCATTTATGGTCCTGGTTCCATCACTGCCTATTTAGGTTTTGGGGTGTTTGGTGTTATCCTTTGCTATCAGATGATGGGACGCACGATAACAAGGACGGATTGGATAGTCGGTACCTTGGTTGTCATAGTTGGTGTAGGTATTATCTGTGTGCTTGGACCCGAGACTATCATCAAGAAGCGTGATAATGACTATGCCTTCCCCTCGGCAGGGTACTTCGAGAGATTTTTGAATTAGGCAGATGGGATAAGAAATAAGGAACGGCTTTTGATGAACTTCAGAGGTCGCTCCTTATCTATTGTCAAATTGGAGTTTATCACAAGGATAGTTTTGTTTTTTTGAAATTAGTCAGTACATCCCTCTCGAAATAGTCAATCGTATGTCCGAACGCATTGCCTTGATGATTTTGCCCGCATAATCCTAATATCCATCGTCTTTTTTGTCATAATTTATTTTTTACCGTTCATATAATTCTATGGGCAATCCGTCAGGGTCTTGCAAGAAAACAAACCGCTTTTGCGTGTATTCATCAACCCGAACGGCTTCGTGCTTGACACCCAATTTGTCCAATTCCGCTACCGCTTCTTCGACATCCGTTACCTCAAAAGCCAAGTGCCGTAAACCAGTCGCTTCGGGGTGCGATAAACGGGCAGGTGGTGAAGGGAACGAAAAGAGTTCTATCACGTAATTGTCGCCCAACGCCAAATCGGTCTTGAAGGACTGACGCTCCGTCCGATAATGCTCTGCAAGCACCCGAAAGCCCAGCACGTCAACATAAAACCGCAAACTACGCTCGTAGTCCGAACAAATGATGGCAATATGATGTATTTGATTGATTTTCAACATTTTATTGCGGGTCTTGTTCAACTAATTGCAAGCGTTTAACTATCGTGCGAGGTTCAAGCACACTGCCCGGCGACAGCACTGCATTGGCTCCGATACGGCAATCATCGCCCACAAGCGACCCGAATTTATGCAAGCCTGTCGAAATGCGTTCGTTATCCACGCACACAAAAACCGTTTTTTCGTCACGCTCGTTGTAGTGGTTCGCAAGGATTGCACCCGCTTCTATGTTGACATTATGCCCGATAATCGAGTCGCCAACAAAGTTAAAATGAGCGATGGCACTGTCCTCCAAAATCACAGCCGTTTTAATCTCACAACTAATGCCAATTTTCGCACGGGGAGCCAAGAAAACGCCGTTGCGAAGGAACGAATGGGCACCCACAAAACAACCTTCACAAATGATTGCAGGGGCTTTAATAGTGGCATTCGGACTAATTTGGGCTGTGTGATGGATTGCAATTTCGTTGGCTATGTGATATTCCGCACCAAGTCCCGCAAGCAGTTGGCGAATAATCGCTTCGAGGTTGCCGACAATCTCCCACGCCTGTTTTTGCTGCAACGGAAAAACGGTTGGGCGAGTGATATACGTGCGAATATCCATCTTAGCCAAGTTTGTCCATAAACTTTTGCCGTTCCACAATGAACCGCGTGTGCGTGCCTTCTCCAAGCAACGTTTCGCCCGAATACGCCGACACCTTAAACTCGATTTTTTTCCCCTCAACCTTCGTCACTTCCGCAACAGCCGTTATGGTTTCGCCGATTTTGGAGGGTTTCAAATGGGAGCTGGAAATAAAACCACCAACAGTCGTAGAACCCTCTGGTAAGTGGGGTGCAACGGCAACCATAGCCGCATTTTCCATCAAAGCAATCATCGCAGGCGTAGCCAAAACAGGCATGTCGCCCGAACCGATATAACTTGCTGTGAGTGAGTCAGTAACAACCGTGCTACTGCTATTTTTCAAACCAATTTCAAGCATAATTTTAAATTTTGTAATTGCAAACTTACGAAAAAAATACTAAGTTCGCCAAAATAAATTTAATGCGATGATAGACCAAATAATTGAATACAACAAGGATTTTGTGGCTCAAAAAAGGTACGAAAAGTATCTGACCGACAAATATCCCAACAAAAAATTAGCCGTGCTTTCGTGTATGGATACGCGTCTGACTAAACTGCTGACGGCAGCACTTGGCTTGGAAAATGGCGATGCAAAAATCATCAAAAATGCAGGTGGATTGGTCATTTCGGCGTTTGATTCGGCGATGCGAAGTTTGATTGTGGCGATTTACGAGTTGGGCGTGGAGGAAATTATGGTGATTGCACACACGCATTGCGGGGCTTGCCACATGAATTACGAGCATTTTCACGACCAGATGAAAGCCAAAGGCGTAACGGACGAGACTTTGGAAACGATTCGCAAGTGTGGCATTGACCTCAATCATTGGCTGGAAGGTTTTAAGGACACGCCCGAGTCGGTTCGCCAAACGGTACACACCATCAAAACGCATCCGCTTGTGCCCAAAAGCATTGTGGTGAGAGGGTTTATCATTGATTCTGAAACAGGACAGTTGGAGGAAATTTTTGAAAAATAAAAACTATGACGATAGAAGAATTTAGAGCGTTTATGGCATCTGACCAGCCAATTGAAGGCAATTCGCCCGTGCATCAGATGTTTCACCAATTATCGCAAGAGGCGTTGCAGATTACGGCAGAAATCAACGGAAAATACCACACACCAGCGGATTTGCACGCTTTGTTGGAAAAATTATTCGGTCGAGCGGTTCCCAAAACGGTCGGGCTTTTTCCGCCTTTTCATACGGATTGTGGCAAGAATACGATTTTGGGCGAACGCGTGTTTATCAACATGGGTTGTAAGTTCCAAGACCAAGGTGGAATAACCATTGACGAAGGGGCTTTAATCGGGCATAATGTGGTTTTGGCGACCCTAAATCATTTTCAATCGCCTACCAAACGGGCTGGGATGACCCACGCTCCGATTCATATTGGGAAAAACGTGTGGATAGGTGCAAATGCTACTGTTTTAGCGGGTGTAACGATTGGTGATGGGGCAATTGTGGCAGCAGGTGCGGTGGTAACAAAAGATGTGGCTCCCAATACGATTGTGGGCGGTATTCCAGCAAAAAAGATTAAAGAAATAACCGAAAAATAAAGGTTGTGTTTTTGCATAAAAAAGAATAACTTTGCGTCAAAATACATTAAAAATACGTGTGAAAAAAATAAGCGTTTTATACATATTATTGATTTTTTTGTTCGGTGCGTGCCAGCCAAAGCATATCCTTTCGTCCAAGAAAATGGAAAACATCTTGTACGATTTGCACAAGGCAGAAGCCATCATTGAGGTGGAAAATTTGGCGGTAAAACAGGATTCAAGCATCAATAAATTTTATGAAGTTTTGTTGGAAAAACACGGCATTTCGCAGGCACAATTTGATTCGTCTATCGTTTGGTACACGAACAACCCTCAACGGTTCAACAAAATTTATCCTCGTGTGATTAAGCGTTTGGAAGCGGATTTAGAGGAATTAAGAAAACAAGATATAGAACCCGAAAAAATGAAATTACGTCCTGTTGAAGACGAAAAAATGATAAAAAAAGAACTATGAAAAAATATGATTTGACCATTCAAGCAACTATATGCCAGCCGAACGAGTTGCCAGAAGAGTTGCAGGCGTTGGTGAACCAAGCCAAAGCCAAGACGAACGACTCCTATTGCCCGTATTCGCATTTTCATGTGGGTGCGGCTGTCTTGCTTGAAAATGGGGTGGTGGTTACGGGCACCAACCAAGAAAATGCTGCCTATCCAAGCGGCTTATGTGCCGAACGGACGGCTATTTTTTACGCAAGTTCGCAGTATCCCAATGTGCCGATGAAAGCCATTGCGATTGCAGGCTTTACCAACGGGCATTTCTCGCCCGAACCGTGCGTGCCGTGTGGGGCGTGTCGGCAAGTGATGGCTGAGTACGAAGAGCGTTTCAAACAGCCGATACAAGTGGTGATGTATGGCGAGAAAAACTGCTTGTGCGTGAGCAAAGTGGAGGATTTGTTGCCGTTTGTTTTTCATAGAGATATGTTGGAGTAGATGTTTAAGAAAATAGACATATACGTCTCACGCATTTTTTTGAGCATTCTGTTCATAACGCTTGTCGTTAGTGTGTTTATTTTGCTGATGCAATTTGTGTGGATGCACGTCAACGACTTGGTTGGGAAAGGCGTGGAACTGCACGTGTTGGCAGAGTTTTTTGTGTATGCTGTTGCGTCTGTGGTACCGTTGGCGTTGCCGTTGTCCATTTTGTTGGCTTCGTTGATGACGTTTGGTAACTTGGGCGAAAAATTTGAACTCACGGCGATGAAATCGGCGGGCATATCGTTGTTTCGCATCATGCAACCTTTGACGATTTTGATGATTGGACTGGCTTTTTTTGCCTTCTTTTTCAGCAATAATGTGTTGCCAAAAGCCCAAACAAAGTTGTGGACGCTCATCTTTTCATTGCGTCAAAAATCGCCCGAATTGGATATTCCAGTGGGAGAGTTTTATGGCGGAATGCACGGCTATCATATCTATGTGCAGCATAAAAACCCAAAGACGGGCATGATGTCTGACGTGATGATCTACGATTTTTCGCAAGGTTTTCAGAATGCGAGTGTCATGGTGGCGGAGTCGGCTAAAATCCTTTTTACAGAGGATAAACGGCATCTTGTGCTTTGTTTGTACAATGGCGAATCGTTTGAAAACTTGGAGCGACAAAAGAATTTTATGCGTCCCGAAAATATCCCATATCGGCGAGAAATGTTCTCTGCAAAAAAGATTTTGATTGATTTTAATTCGGATTTTGACCGTTTGGACGAATCGGTTTTGGCAGACCAGCACGTCAGTAAAAATGTGAATCAGTTAGTATATTCTATTGATTCGGTTTCTGAATTAGCCTTTCAACGCAGTAATATGCAATGTGCGGAATTGTTAGACCATAACTATTTTGACCGCGACCGAAAACCGAAAAATATCCTCTTGCCCGTTGAGGAAACCGAAAAAGCACAGTACGATTTGGATTCGCTGTATGCTCATTTTGAACACTACAAACAAATGCGAACTTACACGATTGCGTTGGAAAAAGCCCAACAAATGCGGGATAAAATTGACTATAATTCCTTGCTATTGGACGATTATCAACGTTACATTCGCAGGCACCGTATTGAGTTGCACCGTAAATTTACGCTCGCTTTTGCGTGTCTGATTTTCTTTTTTATCGGGGCACCGTTGGGGGCTATTATCCGCAGAGGAGGTATGGGAATGCCGATTGTAACGTCTGTGGTGATGTTTATCATTTATTACATCATTGATAATATGGGTTATAAGATGGCACGCGAGGCATTGTGGCCTGTGTGGCAAGGCATGTGGCTGTCATCGTTTATGCTGTTGCCCATCGGTATCTTCCTCTCCATCAAAGCCACTACTGACTCGCCTTTACTCAATGCTGAAGCGTGGGTTAGATGGTTTCATAAATTCAAAGAAAAATTCAAAAAATAACATAAAATGAATACGATTCAAGAAGCGATAGAAGATATAAAAGCGGGGAAATTTGTCATCGTGGTGGATGATGAGGACCGCGAAAATGAAGGCGATTTTATCATTGCTGCCGAAAAAATAACGCCCGAGAAGGTCAATTTTATGCTCCAAAATGGACGTGGCGTGCTGTGTGTGCCCCTCACGGAAGAGCGTTGTGCACAACTCGGACTGATTCATCAAGTCGTTAATAATACCTCTGTTTTAGGGACTCCTTTCAC
>JAEELX010000125.1 GCA_016282955.1 Paludibacteraceae bacterium
AAACCTATTTACCTTTCTTAAAGAACAAACGGGTGGCTTTGCTCGCTCATAATGCGAGTGTGGTAGGTACTAAACGTACCGTGGATTTTCTGTTGGAAAACAAAGTAAAAGTAACCATGATCTTTTCGCCCGAGCACGGCTTTAATAGTGCCGCACAAGCAGGCGAGTTCGTAGCGGATGATGTGGATCCAAAAACCAAATTGCCCATCATCTCCCTCTATCGTTCCCGCGAAGAAGGGCATCCTGATGCGGATGATATGAAGAAATTTGACATCCTCATCGTTGACTTGCAAGACGTGGGCGTGCGTGCCTACACGTATTATGTGACGATGGCTAAGATGATGGATATTTGTGCCGAATACAATAAAAAAGTGATTATCTTTGACCGTCCTAACCCCAACGGGATGTATGTCGATGGTCCTATCTTGGATATGAAATATAAGTCGGGCGTGGGTTATTTCCCCATTCCTTACGTGCACGGTATGACGCTTGGCGAGTTGGCTAAGATGATTAACGGCGAAGGTTGGCTTACAGGCACCCGTCAGGTGGACTTGGTGGTTATTCCTTGCGAGAACTACACCCATCAAACGGTCTATGACTGCCCTATCGCTCCATCTCCCAACCTCCCCAATGCTTTGTCGGTGGCTTTGTATCCTTCGTTGTGCTTGTTTGAAGGTACCCCGATGTCAGTGGGTAGAGGCACGGAGAAAGCCTTCCAATGCTTTGGGCACCCTAACATGGGCAGCGATTACCAGTTTACGTTTACACCCAAAACCGACCATCTGAAAGATAAGCTTTGCTACGGTATGGATTTGACGGGTACACCTATTTCGATGGCACGCCAAAAAGGACTGAACCTGAATTTTGTTATCACGGCTTACAATGCCATGAATCTGGGTAATTTCTTCTTCTCGCCTTTCTTTGAAAAAGTGATTGGCGTGGATTATGTTCGCAAGATGATTCTGCAAGGCAAGTCTGCAGACGAGATAGCATCGATGTGGGTGCAAGACGTGGAAGAGTTCAAAGAGCGACGTAAACCTTATCTGTTGTATAAATAAGATAGTTTAATTGCGATGAAGATAGCCTTTGCAAGCGACCACGCTGGTTTTATATTGAAGCAAAACATCATGCAGTACCTCCAACAAAAAGGGATTGAAACGTATGATTTTGGGTGCGACTCGCAGGATAGTTGCGATTATCCCGATTTTGCTCATCCATTGGCTCAGGCAGTGGAAAAGAACGAATATGATTTTGGCATCGTTGTGTGCTCTACGGGCAACGGTATCACCATGACGGCAAACAAACACCAGAAGATACGGGCGGCTTTGTGTTGGCAACCGCAATTAGCGACTTTGGCTCGCCAACATAATGATGCCAACGTGCTGGGGTTGCCTGCAAACTTCATTTCGCAAAACGAAGCCATAAAGATTGTAGAGGCTTTTTTAGAGGCTGAATTTGAAGGCGGAAGGCATCTCAGACGCGTAAATAAGATACCTCTTGCCGAATAATTTGCGGATATTAGTTATTGCAGACGGATATGGGGAGATTTCAAGTTCTCCGCGTATCCGTTTTTTTTGTAAGTATTGGTCGCAGAAAGGGTACGAAATAGAGGTTTTTTGCGAGAAAGGCAAGGCGATTGATTTTGAACATACCTACCCCATCGTTGAGGTGCCTATCTACAAGACCAAAAGTGGGATTGAATGGGCGTTTAAATCGGTTTTAAATCTGCTTTTTGATTACAAAGAACGCCGTTTTTACAAACAAGTACGCGAAGCCGTTGCCAATAAACAATACAATGCCGTTTTTTGTACCACATTTTCGACTTTTCCACTCAAAACGGCTTGGCAGATAGCGAAAGAAAAAGAGATTCCATTTTTTGTGGATATTCGCGATTTGGTGGAACAGTTGGACGCAATCTATTGGCAGATGCAATCGCACCAATCGCGGTTGTTGCGACCTGTGGGCAATCTGTTTACCAAAATCAATGTTCGCAGACGCAATGCCATTCTTCCGCACGCTACGCATATTTTTACGGTTTCGCCTTGGCACGCTGATTTTCTCAAAAAATTTAACGCCAACGTGTCCCTGATTTACAACGGATACGATAGCGACCAATTCTTTTTTGAAGCCGTGAAAAGCGACAAGTTTATGATTAGTTATATCGGCAAAAGATACGATTATCAGAACGATTCATTGCTTTATGAAGCCCTTAAACAGTTGGATTTACCCGATGTGGAAGTGCATTTTTATCCTTCCCAACAGCACGCCCTCATTCCGATTGAGCAAGTGGGCGATGCTATACGCAAAAGTAGTATCATTCTTGTTTTGACTTCGCCGCTCGTCAAAGGGGTGCTGGGAACCAAGTTTTACGAGGGACTCGGGTGCGAAAAGCCGATTTTGTGTACCCAATCCGATGAGGGTTTATTAGCCCAAACAATTCGCGAACTGAATGCGGGCATTGCTTCGAGCAATCTGGAAGAGATAAAAAACTTCATTTTAGAAAAGTACAACGAGTGGAAAACGAACGGTTTTACGCATCAAAACGTGGTTGCACAACGGAAAAACTTCTTTTCTCGCCAGCACCAAACGCAAACAATGGACGAAATAATGCTCTCCAAACTATGATTTCCGTCATTATTCCCAACTACAACAACGAGGCGTATATAGCCGAATGCTTGCAGTCCATTTTGCAACAGACCTACACGGATTTGCAAATTATTGTGGTGGACGATGGCTCGACAGACCATTCTGTAGCGATTATGCAACAATTTGTCCAACAAGACCCACGTATCGAAATCGTAACACAAACGCACGCAGGACAGAGTGTGGCACGCAATAACGGCGTACAATATGTAAAGGGCGAGTTTATTTCCTTTGTGGATAGCGACGATTACTTGGAGAAAGATTTTTATCAGACGATGCTCAGTGCAATCGGCGAGAAAGATGTCGTGCAATGTGGCTACAATAGCGTGAAAAATGGCATTGTTATTCCAAAAAAACGTGGCTTTTATGCGATGCTTTCGGCGTGGTCACGATTGTACAAAACCTCGTTTTTTCAGCCCAATCACTTGACCTTTGACGACCAGATTTACTTCGAAGATGTGGCTTTTTCGTGGCATTTATGGCAACTCAAACCGAAGTACAAAACCATCTGTTACACGGGCTATAACTACCGACACCTGCCTAATTCAGTAACTACTTCCGACACGGACAAACGCTACGAGCAGGTGTATGATTTTCTCCAAAAAAATATCCAAAAATCGTCTTTGCGAATGCGTTTGATTGGTTTTTATACGCTTTGCCGTCTTTTTTTGCACCAAAAGTTGCGAAGATGAGATTATTTTTATGATTTTTGATATGCTATTAAAAAAAATGCGTCATATAATCATTTTTTTATAACTTCGTGCCACTATTCCGAAAAAAATATACTAAATGGAAACAATTTATACGCTCAAAGAATTTAATAATTTTATGTACATACTGGCTCTGATTGGCTTGGTGGTTTTTATTTCTTTGTACTACGTCGATGCGGGTTACGGCAAGATGCGAACGGAAAAATGGGGACCTGCTATCAACAACAAAATCGGCTGGTTTTTGATGGAAATGCCCGTGTTTTTCGTGTTTCTTTTCCTTTGGGCAACCTCCGAAGTGCGATTGCAACTGCCCTATCTCATTTTCTTTTTAATCTTTGAATTCCACTATTTTCAACGCTCGTTTATATTTCCGTTTTTGCTTAAAGGGAACTCCAAGATGCCACTGATTATTATGGCTTTGTCGGTGGTTTGGAACCTGATAAACGGCTATGTACAAGGGATTTGGCTGTTTCACTTGGCACCGATTTACACGTCTGGACTTTATACAACGGCTTGGCTTTCAGACCCGCGTTTTATTATCGGGATTTGCATTTTTGCGATTGGTTGGTGCATCAATATGCACTCTGACCACGTCATTCGTACGCTACGCAAGCCGGGCGACACCAATCATTACTTGCCCAAAAAAGGCTTGTACAAATACGTTACGTCTGCCAACTATTTCGGCGAGATTTTGGAATGGTTGGGCTTTTCTGTTATGACTTGGTCGTGGGCAGGAGCGTTGTTCTTCTGGTTCACGTGCTGCAATCTTGTACCGCGTTCAAATTCCATTTGGCACCGCTATAAAGAGGAGTTTGCCGATGAATTTGACGAGAAAAAACTCAAACGAATCATACCTTTTATATACTAAACGAACATGGCATCAACCTTATTTACTCCCTATCAATTAGGGCCTATCACGTTACGCAATCGCACAATTCGTTCAGCGGCTTTTGAGAATATGGCGTATGGCAACAAACCCAGCCAAGATTTGTACAACTACCATACGGCAGTGGCAAAAGGTGGCGTGGGAATGACGACGGTGGCGTATTGCTCGGTAAACCAATCGGGCGTTAGTTTTGACGGACAGTTATACATTCATGATGAAATAAAAGAAGACCTCAAACGGCTCACAGATGGCATCCATCAGCAAGGGGCAAAAGCAAGTATACAGCTGGGACATTGCGGAAACATGACGCATTTTTACACCTGCCATTGTATGCCTGTGGGGGCTTCAACAGGGTTTAATTTGTACTCTCCGACCTTGCACAGAGGCTTGAAAAAAGCGGAAATAAAAGCCTTGGTGAAGGATTTTGGGAAGGCAGTGGATTTTTGCCGCGAGTGTGGCTTTGATTGCATCGAAATCCATGCTGGACACGGCTACCTCATCTCGCAATTTTTGTCTCCCTACACCAACCGTCGCACCGACGAGTATGGTGGGAGCTTGGAGAACCGTATGCGGTTTATGAACGAGGTTTTGGCGGAGGTGATGGAGCATGCAAAAGACGACATGGCGGTGATTGTAAAGACCAACATGTACGACGGCTTCAAAAGCGGGTTGCAGGTGGAGGACTGTATCCAAGTTGCAAAGGAAATCGAAAAACATAAGGTGCATGCGTTGGTGTTGACGGCAGGCTTTGTGAGCAAGGCTCCGTTTGTCGTTATGGGGGGTGCAATGCCCATCAAAACCCTCGTGCATTATATGAACCCACTTACTTTTTGGTGGTTGCGTGTCTCGGTGCGATTCTTCGGTCATTTGATGATTCCGACCGTGCCTTTCAAGGAACTTTATTTCTTGGAAACAGCCAAAAAATTCCGTCAGGCGTTATCGTTGCCACTGATTTATGTGGGTGGAATTATGAGCCGAGATAACTGCGAAGAGGCTCTCAATAGTGGCTTTGATTGTGTACAAATCGCTCATGCGTTGGTGAAAGATACCGACTTTGTCAACAAAATGCAAGCCGATGAGCATCATCATTCGACCTGCAAGCGAAGCAATTATTGTGTGGCGAGAATGTATTCCAAAGAAATGAAATGCCACGAATGCGTGGAAAATTTGCCCAAAAACCTGCAAAAAGAAGTGGAAAAATACGAAAACATGTGGTATCCAAAAACAAAATGATATGTTGGGGTTAGTAACAGGAGCGAGTAGCGGGATAGGATTGCAGTATGCCATACAATTAGCCCGTGATTACCATACGGATTTGATTTTGGTGAGCAATCAGGAGCAAGAATTACAAAACGTGGCAGCCGAAATTGCCGAAATATATAAGGTTAAAACCTACGCACATTTTGCCGATTTGAGCCAAACAGATGCTGCCGAA
>JAEELX010000126.1 GCA_016282955.1 Paludibacteraceae bacterium
CTTTGTCGTCTTTTACATAAGCAACATCAGGATCGGTAGTAGCATTCTCAGCGTATGTGAATTCGTATTCAAGAAAGTCCATGTATTTAGCGTTATATTCGCCTTTTGCTTTGATAGCATCGTAGATTTGTTGTAATGTCTTGCCTTGATACTCATCTTTAATTTTGTACTTGAGTACACGACGATTATCACCATCGCGGTTAAGTTTTTTACCTTCTGCGTATGCAATTTGGTCTTGCAAAGCACTAACATATTGACCATCGCTATAAACAATTTTATTGTTAACTTTGTCGAAGTAGCCATTATTTGCTGCTTTGAAAGCAGGGCGTGCTTGCTCTAACGATGTTTCGTTGAACCAGCCACCAGCATCCAACATAAGCAACTCTGCATAGTAGTAACTTAACGTGTAGAATGGACGGAAAGCAGCCATATCACGACCGTACTGTGCCTTTGCGTCTTCTTCGGAGAAGCCCAAACTCATGTAGAAATCAATACGGCTTGCAGGAATTTCCTCGCCGAACAGATTCTCGATGTTCGTAGTACGTTTGAGGTTTTCGTCATGGTTAGCCAAAACGATACCGTCTTTTGTACATTGTACATCACTTTCAAGATAGTCTGCACCCATTTCACGAGCCCAACGCCAAGCGGCTTCGGTCTCTTCGGGAGTCCAGAACGTAGAACCACGGTGAGCGATTACGGCATACAATGGGACATAATCACGAACCTTCGCCAAATCGTTGTTGAGTACTTGAACGTCAACCCGCTTAGCGTCGGTCTTCTCACTGGTAAACTGTTGCTCATCAGAGCAAGAGGTTGCAAGGAATACCAGCATCAGGCTGGCAAGTCCTATTTTAATGAGATTTTTAAACATATAAATTTTGTTTTTTGGTTAATATATAAGGTTAATTAATTATTTTTTTTCACCTTTACGGTCAGCAACGAGGTATTGCTCTTCTTTGTAGGTCATTGCCATAAATAGGATAGCGAGTAAGCAAGCAATCATCAGCAAGATGAATACCCACGACCAGCCCCAATTGTCAGCAACAAAACCCAGAAGCGTGTTAGCGAGGATAGCGGTACCCAACACATAACCCATGAAGCCCGTCAAACCAGCAGCCGTTCCTGCAACGTTCTTCGGAGCGAGGTCAAGTGCTTGCACGCCAATCAACATCACCGGTCCGTAGATAAGGAAACCAATGGCGATGAGGCAGCCAACAACAACCCATAAGTTGCTCATATTTTGCCAATAAATGACGATGGCTATGACAATAAGTGCCATAAAAATCATGGTAGGTAATGCACGTTGCCCTTTGAACGCCTTGTCGCTGAGCCAACCACAGAAAATAGTACCTGGGATAGCTGCGGCTTCGTAAGCAAAGTAAGCCCAACCTGCACTCTTGATGTCAACGCCTTGACTGCTCAAAATAGTAGGAGCCCAGTCGAGACATCCATAGCGAACCATGTAAATAAACGAGTTAGCGAGGGCGATGTACCACAAGAACTTGTTGGAAAGAACGATTTTGAAGATTTCCTTTGTGCTAAGGGTTTGCTCGCTCTTCGTCTCGTCGTAGTTTTTCGATGCCGAGCCACTCCATTTCTCAATAGAAGGCAGTCCGCACGATTGTGGGGTATCGCGAATCAACACGTAAGCAACGATAGCGATAAAGATAGCTACTGCAGCTGGGAAAGCATACGTACCAATGAGGAAGTACATTTTTTCATCGGTGCCGTAGAACCAACTACCAAACCAGATAGCACCATACGCTGCCATTGGTCCCACGAGGGCTCCACCCACGTTATGGGCACAGTTCCACACACTCATCCACGTTCCACGCTCTTTAATCGAGAACCAACGCGTCATCACACGTCCACACGGAGGCCAACCCATACCCTGGAACCAACCCACGAGGAAGTTGAAAGCACCAATCAAGAAGATAGCAAGGGCTTTTTGCTCGCTGAAGTACTGGATAGGGATAATCATAAACATCATGGCTACAGACGAGAGGACAAGTCCGAGAGGCAAGAAAATGCGGGCATTACTGCGGTCGCTCACACTTGCCATAATGAACTTGGAGAAGCCGTATGCAAGTGCATTCATTGCCAAAGCGGTACCCAACTCACCCTTCGTGAACCCAAACGGTTCCAACATGGGGATAGCCATCGAAAGATTCTTTCTAACAAGATAGAAACCTGCGTATCCGATAAAGATACCAATGAACACCTGCCATCTTAGACGGCGATATTCAGCATCGGCTTCTGGTCCTGTTCGTTCTGGCTTAAAAGCCGGAGGAGTCAAAAAATTACTCATATTGTTTAATCAATTATTTGTTAATGTTACTATGTTATTTTTCGTTTAATTTACGCGTTTCTTCTACATCAAGAGCCTCGGCAATGATGGAAATCGGATTCATCACGGGTACGCCCGTTGACATCTCAATTTGCCATTTGCACGTCTCGCATTCGGTAGCAACGCAATCAGGATGGACTTCTTTGATGTTTTGGAAAAGTCCTTCGCCAATGGCTTGCGAACGCTCGTAGTTCTCTTTCTTAAAGCCGTACGTGCCACTGATGCCACAGCACTGCGATTCAAGCATCACAAAATCAATGTTCGGAATCATACGCAACAACCGTGTGCTGTACGGAACCCAGCCCATGCGTTCCATGTGGCAAGCACTGTGGTAGGCAATGCGTTTGCGGTAGTCGGCACGGAAAGCGAGTTTGATTTCGCCTTTTTCGATAAGTTGCTGCAAAAATCGGGTTACGAGGCTGATGCTGTCGCGGACATCGTGGTTGTCAATGCCCAATAAGTGGTCATATTCGTCACGCATGGTGAAGGTGCACGTGGAGCTGGTCGTGAGGACGGGATGCCCTTTTGCAATGGCTTTTCGCATCGATGCCATATTCACCTCGCCTTGCCGTTTGGCTTGCTCTGCCAGACCGTTTGCGATGAGTGCCACGCCACAGCATTTCTCTTTTTCCAACAAATGCACACCATACCCCACAGCGTTCATCACTTTGACAAAATCCTTGCCCAACTGCGGGTAGTTATAGTTCGCATAACAGCCGTGGAAGTAAGTCACATGCTTGCGGTATTGGTCTTGCTGGGGAGCCGCCTCCTTCTTAAACCACGTCTCAAATTTTTGGTGAGCATAGTTGGGGAAGGTGCGGTGCTTGTCAATGCCCATCACGCCGTGCAGGATACCCTTAACGGGTTTGAGTTTGAGCATAGGGTTGACGATGGGTGCAAAAGGCGAAGCCATACTGCCCATAAAGTCGGTGTTGGCGAGCATCATATCCCGCAGTTTCGGCTTTTGGGTGCTATACTTAATGCGTGCCGCTTGGATAATATCGCCAATGTGTACATCGTTGGGGCATGCCACCTCACAACGTTTGCAGTTGAGGCACATCTTCAATGCTTCGTTAAAGAACTCTTTATCTTTGAGGCGATACCGTTCGCCATCAGGACCGGCTTGTTTGGGACCAGGATATAAAGGTGTAACTGCCGACACAGGGCAATATACAGTGCAGATTGAGCATTTCAAACATTGTTCAAAATTGTTGACGCTCACATTTTTTGTCTGAGTTTCGGTTGCCATAGTTCGTCAGTTTTTATTTTACGATATTATGTACGACTTGCAAAGCGGTGAGCATATCCACGCCAGCAGCGTCAAGTCGCTTAATAGTATTGTGTCCGCTTAGGATTGAACCAACGGCATATAGGTTAGCAATGGTCTTTCCAGCCCGCTCACAATGCAGGTTTGCATCGGTTTTTACGCCCATCTCCATGTACGGTTGCGGGTCGGTAACCTCAATTTTTGCCCAATTGGTGCGGTCAAGTCCTAAATCGTCCACATCAACTCCCAAAGCGGGTTCATACACATGAGTGTAATCGGCTGCCAATCCACGACTCATAAACGAACCAGTCGCCAAGATGAAATGGTTGGCTTCCAAAACGGTTCCGTCCAGTTTAGCGGTTTTCACACCTTTGAGCGTTTCGCCTTCCCAAACGCCTTCCACCACTTGGTCGCCCGTGAAAAATGTCCCACCCAGTTCCGTAAAACGTTTCCGCAACAAGGTCGCTATCCTCACGCCCGACACCGAAGGAGGTAACGTGGCAACATAGTTCGCAGGTGTTTTGATGAGTTGGAGCAGTTGGTCGGCTTGAGCGTTGCTTTTTATGCCAAGCACTGCGGGCAACAGCACCATGTCGTAATCGTTGCTCGTTAGGCGGTTCACCTCGTCAGCCACGCTTGCAATGAGGTTGTGTTGCTCTATCACTTTGGCTATGTTGGTGGAACGCATCTCGGTTGGACTTTGACGCAATGCTTGCAACTCGGGCAACGTGAAAGCCTTTACATCCACTTCCACACCCCGCTCACGCAAGCCAGCAGCAAGGAATTTAGTCGGTAAATCCAGGTAGTTTTGGATATTTATCAACGCCACTTTTCGCCACGGCATTTGGTTAGGCTCTTGCACCGTAACCATACCCTCCACGCTCAGCCAAGTCGGCATCAGGGCACCTACGGGAGTGATACGCCAATGGTTGCTGGTTGTGTCGCCGAAAGTGGCTATCTTTGCTTTTTCGAGGAGTTGCTTCGCTTGTTGAGCCAACTTTTCCACATCTTGTACTTTCTTGTAAGGATGCTTCTCGCTCAGTTGTGCAATCGCCGCGATGGGTTCAGAAACTGCCTTGCCTTGTTCATCAAAGCCGAGTAAGTCAAACGAGCCGCTTCCAAAGTGCAAACTATTCTGTCCTGCACTCACCAAAGCCACCTCTTTGCCTGCCTCAGCCAACGCAATGCTCGCTGTAAGTCCGCTCAGTCCACCACCAATTATAATAACGTCAAATTTCATAGTATTCGAGCCTCCTTTCTTTTGCTAATTTGTCCACTCCGAGCAAACCCTGATAAATAGTGGCTGTCAGTTGTGCTTCGGCAAGGTTGTCGCCCCAAGCAACGGGTTGCATACCTTTCCAACGTTCGTTCATAAAACCAGCAAGGTCGTTGATGGCTCGTTGGGCTCCATCTTCCTCACCCATCACACCCGCAGTACGACATGCACACAACTCGCCTTGACAGGTACCCATACCCACCCGCGTACGACGACGCAGATTGATGAGGTTATGTACGTGCAACTTCGTTACCGCATACCTTACTTCGCCCACACTGACACCCTCGCATTCGCACACCAACGCATCGTTGCTCACATCGCCATGCTTAACGTTGGCATCAAGTGTGCCATGACGACCTTCGGAAGCCTTTTGTGCAAAGCTATACTTCTTCAGCTCGGGCTTTTTTTCGCTACCCGGAAGTGGGGTAGTGGCGGTTTGGCAGGTCTTGGTAACCCCCAATTTTTGGCAAGCAAGGTCGGTAACCTGTTCAGCCATAAGCCGATAAGTCATCATCTTACCACCCGTTATGGTAGCAAAGCCAGCCAAGCCATCACGTTTCTCGTGGTCAAGCGTTACGATACCGCGACTAATGCTACGCCCCGTTGGGTCATCATCGCTCGCCACCAAAGGTCTAACGCCTGCATAAGCCCGCAAAATACGAGTCGTTCCAAGAGACGGTGCAAGTTTCATTCCCTCCGTCAGTAGAACCTCCACTTCTTCGGGGGTTACACGCATATAATCGCATTCCTCAATAGGCACACGGTCGCTTGTCGTTCCAATGACACAAACGGCATCGTCAGGTACAAGAATGTCTGCATTAGCGGGTTTACGGCAACGGTTAATCACCATATTATTCACGCGGTGTCCAAAGATAAGCAACGAACCTTTGGCAGGAAACATATTGATTTTCACGCCTGCCATTTGAGCAATCAACGTACCCCAAATACCCGCTGCATTGATGGTTATAGAGGCATAAACATTGAATGTTTCGCCATTGTGATTATTGCGTAACTTCACTCCCACAACGCGTGTTTGCTCAATAATCAGTTCCACAACTTCGTGATATACAAGCACTTCGGCACCGTGCAGTTGGGCATCTAACACATTCGCCATCGTCAATCGAAACGGGTCAACAGACGCATCGGGGATCTTTACGGCACCAATAATTTCGGGATTAACGGCAGGCTCCATGATTTTGGCGAGTTTGGGGTCAATAATCTCGGCACGAATGCCTGCTTCGGTACATTTTTGAACGAAAGTAGCTTGATAATTGAGGTCATCTTCGGGGAGCGTGATGAAGAGTCCTTCTGTCTCCTCAACGCAATGGCGTGCAATCTTGCGAAGAATCATATTTTCTTGTATGCACTCGGTTGCACTATCAGGGTCGGTTACTGCGTACCGTGCACCGCTGTGTAGAAGCCCGTGATTACGGCCTGTTGCACCTGTCGAAAAGTCATATCGTTCCACCAAAAGAACTTTCAGCCCTCTCATCGCACAATCGCGTGCGGTTCCTGCACCTGTGATGCCTCCACCTATCACAACTACATCATAATTTTTGCGTTGTGTATTCATCAATTTTGTTTTTATAACCCAATCTTTGACACATGCCAATCACGTAGGTTAATAGTTGTTTTTTTATAGTTTTTAAGTGTATCCAAAAATGTAAACTCTTCCATTAAATTTCCTAAAAATGTAATGTCGAGTTGCCAATTTTTAGCAAAAGTAGAATTTATTTTTATTAAAAAAAATTTTTTTAGCACTAAACAATAAAAAAATATAGAAATAGCATTTTAGAGGAGTGTGTTATCTTTAAAATATTGTGTATTTTGACGATTTTGTAAAATGTTATTTAAAAACAAAAAAACGAGTTCGTGCCTCGCTTATTGTTTATAAAATATCGCCATGAATGATTATTGTTGAATCAACTCGCCGATTTTTTCCAGTCGGTCAAGCGTTTCGTCAATATGAAAAACCAATTGCGGAATGATTCGCAACTGATGCCGCTCTAATTGTCCAAGTTCACCCCGAATCTTTTTGGCTTGCTCTTCGCTGATAAAATGGTACATTTCCTCGCTTCTGTCGGACGGGAAAATGCTCAAAAACACGTGTGCAAGGCTCAAATCGGGCGACACACGTACCTCACTAACCGAAACAAGCACCCCGTTTTTTTCTTTTGTGTACCGCAGAAAAAGGGTGCTTAAATCTTTTTGGATAACTTTGGCGATTTTCTGTTGTCGTGTAGACTCCATTTTATCGCTTTTTCTTAACGTTTGTGTCTGCCCTCACACGCAACGGACAACTTTTTGCGTCCTTTTGCACGGCGAGCCGCTAACACACGGCGACCATTAGCAGTAGCCATTCGTTCCATAAAACCGTGTTTGTTACGTCTTCTGCGTTGAGAAGGTTGAAATGTACGTTTCATATTACTAAATAGTTCAAAATAATTACTCTTTGCTTTGCAACAAAAAGTCGCAAAAACTCAACGAAGGTATAAAATCTTTTTGTATCTACAAAATTTTTTACTTTTTATTATTTTTTGTTACCTTCGCACTGCAAATTTATTTTGGACTTTAACGTTTAATTTATTTTTTTGATAAGAGGTGGTACAAACACATAGCGATTACATTATAGAAATACAGCATGTTTCTAAATGTTTTGCCGATGGCAAGTATGTATTGTCAGACGTGAGTCTGAATATCCGTAGAGGAGAATTTGTTACTATTTTAGGTCCGTCAGGGTGTGGAAAGACGACTTTGTTGCGGTGTTTAGGTGGCTTTTTGCAACCCACCAGCGGCACCATCACCCTCAATTCGCAGGATTTACTTTCGTTGCCTGCCCATAAACGACCTATCAACACGGTTTTTCAAAAGTATGCTCTTTTTCCCCATCTGAACGTATATGATAATGTGGCTTTTGGCTTAAAATTGCGTGGTGTGGAAAGGCAAGAAATCAATCGGCAGGTGAAAAAAGCCCTCAAAATGGTGGGGATGACCGATTACGAGTGGCGTGATGTGAACTCGCTCAGTGGTGGACAACAGCAGCGTGTGGCCTTTGCGAGAGCGATTATCAACAAGCCCGATGTGCTTTTGTTGGACGAACCGTTAGCGGCGTTGGATTTGAAGATGCGGAAAGATATGCAACTTGAACTGCGTGAGATGCACAGGCAGTTGGGTATCACTTTTATATATGTGACGCACGACCAAGAAGAAGCCCTCACGTTGAGCGATCGCGTGGTGGTGATGCGAGAAGGACAAATCCAGCAAATCGGAACGCCCACTGACATCTACAACGAGCCGCAAAACTGTTTTGTGGCAGATTTTATTGGCGAAAGTAATATCTTGGATGCCACGATGATAAAAGATGAGTTGGTGCATTTCTGCGATGTGGATTTTCCGTGTGTGGATAAGGGTTTTGGCGAGATGCAAGCGGTGGATGTGGTGTTGCGACCCGAAGATATTTATATTGCTGAATATCAACAAGATAATAAAGCCCACGAAAATTTATGGCAACTGAAAGGCGAAGTGAAAAGTTGCATTTTCAAGGGTGTGCATTACGAGATGGCAGTGCTGACAGACAATGGATACGAGTTGTTGGTGCAGGATTATCACGCTTTTGAGGCAGGAACGTATGTAGGTTTGCTCATCAAGCCCGAAGATATACAGGTAATGAAGAAAGAGCGTACGGAAAATACGTTCTTGGGAGAGGTTTTGTCCGACAATCAGATACGCTTTTTGGATACCAAATGGCAAGTGTCGGCTGAGCAGTTGACTGGCTTGACAGTGGGCGATGCAATCGTTGTGTCGTTCGGTTTTGATGCGGTGGTGTTGGAGGACGACTTTGCAGAAGGACAACTCAGTGGCGAGGTGCATTTCATCCTCTACAAAGGTAATTATTACCATTTGACTATTCGGAGTGAGAGTTCGGAGGATATTTTTGTGAATACGACCGATGTGTGGGACGATGGCGACCAAGTGGGAATACATTTAGATACAGACAAAATTCGGATAAAAAAGCAGGAGATTTAATATGTTTCATTTCAACGACATCCATACACGTTCGCGGTGGGCTTGGCCGTACATCATTTTCCTGTTTTGCTTTGTGGTGATGCCCCTCGTTATGATTGTGATTTATGCGTTCGAGGATAACACGGGTGCTTTTACGCTCAATAATTTTGTCCGCTTTTTTACGCGTTCGGAAGCGATTAACACGTTTTTTTATTCGTTGGGAATAGCATTTTATACGACTTTGGTGTGTTTTCTGTTGGGTTTTCCAGCAGCATATTTTATGGGCATGGAGGAATACAAAGTGAGTACGGTGTTGGCGATGCTGTTCATTCTGCCGATGTCATTTAACTCGCTTTTGAGGACGATTGCCACCGTTGAAGTGTTTAGTTTGGCGAACATTCCGTTGGGCGAAGGGACGCTGATGTTTGGTATGGTGTATAATTTTTTGCCCTTTATGATTTACCCGATTTATAACACGATTCAGAAGATGGATAAGTCGGTCATTGAGGCAGCACGCGACTTGGGAGCCAATCGCAAAGAGGTTTTTATTAAAATCATTTTTCCGCTGTCGATGCCTGGGGTTTATTCGGGGATTGCGATGGTTTTTATGCCGACTGTTTCCACGTTTGCCATCACGGAGTTGCTTACGCGTAACAAAATCAAACTGTTTGGTTCGATTATCCAAGAGAATATCCAATCGGGTGTGTTGCTGAATTATGGTGCGGCGTTGTCGTTTATCATGTTGGTTTTCATACTTTTAACGAATCTTTTTAATAAAACGGAGGGCGTAAATGATGAAAAATAACGAATTATCCATATATCGTCGTATCGGGGCAAAATTGTATTTGACCGTGCTTTTGTTGGCTTTGTACGTGCCGATTGCGGTGATAATTATTTTCTCGTTTACACAGACGAAGGTTTTGGGTAATTGGACGGGATTTTCGTTGGGCTTATACACAAACTTATTTATCGGTGAGGCTGGTCATTCGCTCAATATGGCGATTTTTAATACCGTTTTTATCGCTTTGGTAGCGGCTTTTCTTTCGACTCTTTTGGGTACGATGGCGGCTTTTGGCATTTTTTACACACGCTCTCGCATCCGCAATAAAGTGTTGATGGTCAACCAGATACCGATTATCAACCCCGATATTATCACGGGTGTGAGTTTGTTTTTGCTGTTTGTGGCGTTGGGTATCTCGCGAGGAATGGTGGCAGTGATTATTGCACACATCGTTTTTTGTACGCCGTATGTGGTGCTTTGCGTTATGCCACGCTTGGAAAAAATGCCTGCCAACTTGTACGAAGCGGCTATTGACCTCGGAGCCACGCCTTCGCAGACGTTTTACAAAGTAATCATTCCTGAACTTTTGCCGGGGATGGTAAGTGGCTTTGTGCTGTCGCTTGCTTTATCGATTGACGATTTTGCCGTTACGCTCTTCACCAAAGGCAGTGACGGACTCAATACGCTATCAACATATATTTATGCTGATGCACGAAAAGGTGGACTTACGCCAGAATTAAGACCACTTTTTACTATTATTTTTGTAGTTTTGTTAATTTTATTAGTAGTTATCAATTTCAGAAGTAAAAAACATGAAGAAGATTAAACCCATTTTTTTCATACTCCTCGTTGCGTTTGTTGGAGTAATGACATCTTGCCAAAAAGAAGTAAAAAGGGCAGATAATGTGCTTAAAATCTACAATTGGGCAGATTATATAGATGAGGAACGTGTGCTCGCAACCTTCCCAAAGTGGTATAAAGAGCAAACGGGCGAAGACATTGAGATTATTTACCAAACCTTTGAACTCAACGAAACTATGCTTGCCGAGATTGAGATTGGGCACGAAGATTATGACCTGATTTGTCCTTCGGAGTACATTATTGAGCGGATGTTGAACCAAAATTTGCTCTTGCCGATAGATAAGTCCATCATTCCCGATAGCATCAACTATTTTGGCAACGTGTCGGCTTATGCAGCGGAGCAATTCGAGAAAATGGCACCCGATGAACGAACCAAGGTGAGCGACTATGCAGTGGGTTATATGTGGGGAACGACTGGATTTTTGTACAATCCCAATTTTGTGCAGGATAGCGAAGTAACCACGTGGGGTGCGATTCTCAACGAGCGTTTTGTGGATAAAGTGTTTATGAAAGACGCTTTCCGCGATGTGTATTCGGTGCTTGTGCAGTACGCTTACAAGGACGATATTGCTTCGGGAGACGAAAATAGAGAGGATTTGGTTTCGGATATTCCGTTGGAAGCAGTGGATAGTGTAGAGCGTCTGCTGTTGCGTGCCAAACAAAATATCGCGGCTTGGGAAGTGGACTTTGGCAAGGAAGAAATGGCGAAAGGCAAGGCATGGTTGAATCTGCTTTGGTCGGGCGATGCACAGTGGGCGATTGATGAAGCAAAAGAAATGGGCTTGGAATTGCGATATACGGTGCCTGTGGAAGGAAGCAATGTGTGGTTTGACGGTTGGTGTATCCCAAAATATGCAAAAAATATCAAAGCGGCGACCTATTTTATTGATTATATGTGTCGTGAAGATAATGCGATTGCCAACATGGAAGAAATTGGTTACGTCAGTGTGGTGTCAACCGATAAGGTGTTGGAGTGGGCGATTGACGAGGATTTTGATTCAATTGATGTGTCGTATTTCTTTGGTGAAGAAGCCAAAAAAATACCAGTGAATCCTGTTTATTACCCGTCTATCGAAACGATTGATAGGTGTGCGTTGATGCACGATTGTGCCGACAAAACGGAATATATGCTCGCGATGTGGAGTAGGGTGAAAGGCGATAACTTGAACCGTTTTATGATTTGGTCGCTTTCGGTTTTAGTGTTGGTTTTGGTTATTGTGATTGCGATACGGTTTGTACGCAAGCAAAATATCGGCGATATAGTGCAAAATAAAAAGCGAACCATTAACAACAAAAGTCTTTTGATTCTTTGTTTAATGGTGTTGTCGGTGGGTTCGGCATAC
>JAEELX010000127.1 GCA_016282955.1 Paludibacteraceae bacterium
GAATAATATATTTTTTCATAACTGTAATTATTTATCATTTATGCCCACCTACACCGTTTCAGAACTCAAATCATCAGCGGAAGAATTAGTGGGTTGTGGTTTTTCAAGTATATCGATTTGCTGGATTTTTTCCAACACAAGCAACTGAATATCATCTTCTTTTTTGTAATTATTTTGGAGTGAAATCAAGTACTGTTTTGCTTGGAACGTGTCTCCTTTTTTGACATAAATATCCGAAAGCAAAATCAAACTTTTCGCCAACCAATACTGCTGCGAAGTGTTCATTTGCGTGAAATCCATCACCTCCTCTTCGGCTTGTTTGATGTTGTTCATATTGAAATACACTTGTGCCAACATATACTTTGATTCGGCTCCAATAGACGTCCTAACCTCCTTTGCCAAATACACCAAATCGCCGAGTGCCAAACCCGAATTATTGTTTTCCAAATAGGCTTTGGCTCTACTGTACATGGCTTCGTTTCGCAATTCGTCATCAATCGTATTGTCGGTCAGAATGTCGGTTGCAATTTCAATGGTCGTATTATTGTCATTCAAGTTACGACTACACCGCAAAACGCCTATGCTTGCCACTTGTCTATCCGATGGATTGGACGCAATGGACTGCATTTTTTTGAAATAAAACATCGCCGTCTGGTAATCTTCTTTATCAAACAAAATCTCCGCTATGCGTGTATATGCTTGCTCCATAAACGGGTTACCTTGTATTTTAACCAACGATTGGAAATGCGTCAAAGCCTTGTCAAACTCGTCCAAACGATAGTAACTATCAGCCGTATAGTAATAAGCAGCCGTACAGTGCCTTCCACCCGAACAGAACAGATTGATATACGATGTTAAACCTTTGACCGCTTCCTCGTAGTTACCCTTCATATACTGCAACTCGGCGGTGATGTAGATAAGCGAATCTTCTTGCGAGGTTACGTTCATATTCAACTGAGGTAACTTTTTAGAATAAACGAGGTATTCGTTGATGTTATTCGTTTCGATATACACTTGTTGCAAGCCCTCCAGTGCCATATAGGCTTCGTCCGTACCCGAATAGGTCTCGATGGTGTGTTTGAAAGCATCAATGGCATTGGGAAAATCACGTGTCGCGTGGTAAATCATAGCATATTCCAACGAGGCTTTACAATTAAGCGGACTATTGGGATAACTATTAAAAAGTTGTTTGTAGGCTTTGATAGCCTCTTTGGCGTCTTCACTTTCGAGGGCTGCACGAGCCAATTCATACAAAGCATCGTCGGCAAAATCGGAGTTGGGATAATTGATAACGAGGTTCTGCATTTTGTTCATTTTGGCTTTATATTGCCGCATCAACCCAAACGAATAACCACACTGAAAGGTGGCATAATCGGCTCCAGTAGCACGCATGGCAATGACTTGATTGTAGCAGTTGGTGGCTTTGTCAAAGTTACGATTAT
This sequence comes from Paludibacteraceae bacterium, assembly GCA_016282955.1. Lineage (GTDB taxonomy): Bacteria > Bacteroidota > Bacteroidia > Bacteroidales > Paludibacteraceae > Colicola. The sequence goes on from JAEELX010000127.1 coordinate 1,443, forward strand.
TGTAATAACAGTCACCCAAGCGGTTCAGGGCGTCTGCATACGTTACTTTTTCTTTGTCAGCGATTTTCACATATTGATTAAAAGCGTTTTTGGCACTTTCATAATCTCGCAACTGAAACTTAATATAACCGTCTAAATAGTGCGATTCTCCCAGATTTGGTGATTGATTTTTGTTGCTTTGCTTTTGGTAAATTTCCATATATTTTTTGGCCTCTTGGTAACTCTGCAAACGATAGGATATTTCCGAGAGCCAAAAATAGCCGTCTGTTTGATACATGGTTGCATTATTGTAGCGGATAACCAATTCAAAATCATCTCTTGCCATCTCAAAAAGGTTCTGCATAAAAGCGTCTGCTCCAATTTGATACAACAGAAATTGTTTGATGGTTTGAATTCTGGGATTATTATCTTTTATTTCTTCCAACGCTTCCAAAGCCGCTTGATAATTGGTTGCACCTACGAGCGAATTAACCATCAACTCTTTGATTTCATCGCGGTGGGTTGAGTTAGGGAATTGTGCCAAATAATCTTTAAATGCTTGGATGTTTTCGCCAAAAGCCGAAGCCGCAGGATAGGAAAGCAGAATATAATTGTACATGGCTTCCTCCTTGATGGTGGGCGTTATGCCTATTTGATACGCATTTTGATACGCCAATCGTGCCTGTCCTTTGTTCCGCAAAAGCGAATAACAATGCCCTAAATGCAAGTAGGTATTTTCGGAGATTGTATCTTTTTGATGCTTAACCATTTTGAGATATTGGGTGGCATCGTTGTATTGTTTGAGGTGATAATTCGAAATACCCAAAATATACACATCTTCACGCACCAATTCTTTCCCTTTTTTGGAAAACATTTTCTGGTAAGTCGAAAGATTCATAATCGCTTTGCGATATTCGCCTTTATAGTAGTTGATTTCCCCTAAAATACGATGAATTTCGCCTATATTTTCATTTTTTGTTTTTTTCTTCAACAGTTCCTCGCAACGTTTTTGAGTTTCTTCAAGATTATTTTGCATATAATAAATCTGTGCCACATAAAATGGCACAGTATTTTGGTAAGTCGAATCTTTTTCAATTTCCAAGAAGTATTTCAACGCCTCATCATACCGCTGCAACGTATAATTGGCGTAAGCATAATAGTAAATAGCGTATGGTTTGAATAAATTTTCCTTTTGCGTAAGTGGCAAGAAGTACTCCATGCATTCCTCAAAACCTTCCTGCATCAGCGTGCAATAACCGATGTAATAGTTACATTGGTATCGGTCGGCTTGACTGACTTTGTGTTTATTCACCTCGGTGAGGGTTCGTTTGGCTTGGGCATAATTTTCTTGTTCGGTTTGCAAAATGCCTGTCATCATCGTGATTTCGTCAAAATAAGGCGTGTACGGATAATCTTTGAGGTAGTTTTGCAACAAAATATCCGTCCCTTTTTGGCGTCTTTCGAAACATTCTTTAATTCCTTCATATTTTTCCTGCACTACCAACGCATTTTCTTCACCGTATGCCGAACCCACTGACAAGGCCATCAAACAGAGTATCAACAAACTTTTATTGTTCATGGTGCGTTTTTTTTGTTGGACTATGCCACCGATATTCTGTCTGCGTGCAAAACGA
>JAEELX010000128.1 GCA_016282955.1 Paludibacteraceae bacterium
GAACAAGAGGATATGTATTTGCGTTTCAACAAAGACTTAGGAAATTTGATGGAACAACTAAACAAGCGGGTGGGGAAGGCACAATACCGTATCGTGATGATAGGCAAACCTGTTTACGGACGCTCGGTTGAGACTTTACAAATGAGTCAGATTGAAACCAAAAAATTCAATTTGGATAAAGCCATCGCCCTCACTTCGGTCTATCTATCGGCTCTTTACGGTAATAAAAAATGGATTTTAGGTGGGCATTTGCAGTCGGTTTTCCTCAACCGTACCCTCATCGAGCAGGAAGGAATCTCGTTGTTGACCCTTCAAGACCAAGTGGCGACTTTCTTGATGGAGTTTGAAGGCGTGAAGGAGGCGTATCCTGTTGGGCAGATTAGTTGTACGGACTTAGCACCCTCGATCTGCTACAAAAAAGCGGGCGATGTGTGCTTTTTGCTCCAAGATAATTGGCAGTTATACGAAAATGAAAAAAAGGCGTTGGATTATGTGATTGAAAGTGACCCCATTTCGCCCATAATGTTCTGGGGAGCGGGTTATAAGACACAATCCAACCAAATGATGATAGCAACCGATATTAAAAATATAATTTTGAAATAACATGGCTTTATACGAAATCAAGGTACATTACCAGCGTCAAACCGGCGAAGATACGCCTGGCAAAGTGAAAGAAACCTACATTGTGGAAGGAATCAATTGTAGTGATGTGGAAAATCGGCTTCTGCGTGAGCTCAAACCGTTCATTTCGGGCGACCACGAGGTGGTGAGTTGTAAGCAGGTGCGGATTTACGATATTTTCCCGAAAGAAGATGGGCATTTTTGGTTCCAAGCCCGCGTTGAACTGATAACGATTGATGGCGACAAAGAGATACGGCGAGTGGTTTCGGTGCTGATACAAGACGTAAGTATCGCCGAAGCCCTGAAAAACCTGAATATCCAACTCAGTGCTATCGATTTTGAGTTAATTTCTTTGACCAAATCGCCCATTATGGACGTTATAAATGCAGCGAAATGAGTATGAAATTTGTTGGCATAATCCCTTCTCGGTACGCTTCCACACGCTTCCCAGGCAAGCCGTTGGCGTTGGTGAAAGGCAAACCGATGATACAATGCGTTTATGAGCAAGCCAAGCAAGCGTTGGAGGATGTTGTGGTCGCCACGGACGATAGCCGAATTTTTGACTGTGTGCAGTCGTTTGGTGGCGAGGTGGTGATGACGAGCGAGAAACACACTTGCGGAACAGAACGGTGTTTGGAGGCGTTGCAAATCTACTTACAACAACATAATGATTCGCGTCCAATTGCTACGATTCAAGACCTCGTCGTAATCAACATACAAGGCGATGAACCCTACATTCAACCCCAGCAAATCGAACAAATCAAACAATGTTTTCCAACCGAGATTGCGACCCTTGTGCGACCGTTCACCCAAGAAAACACGCTGGAGGACTTGCAAAACCCTAATTTTCCAAAGGTCTTATTGCGAAAAATCCACAACAATATCGCGGACGTAATCACGTTTTCACGCTCTGTCATTCCGTATCTGCGAGGTGTGGAGCAGGAGAAATGGCTCGCAACACATACGTTTTACAAACATATCGGAATGTATGCGTATCGTGCTGATATACTGCAAGATATAGTTCATTTACCGTCCTCTGTTTTGGAAAAAGCAGAAAGTTTGGAGCAAATGCGTTGGATAGAAGCGGGATATGCCATCAAAACGGCGATAACCGAAATCCCGTCCTATTCAGTGGATACTCCCGAAGATTTAGAATATATTAACCAATTAAATGTATAAAATTATGAGTAATCTAACTCCTACGCCTCATATTGCGGCGAAAAAAGGCGAAATTGCAAGTAAAATGATTATGGCAGGCGACCCATTGCGTGCCAAACTGATGGCTGAAAAGTTCCTCACCAACCCCGTGCAGTTCAACTCTGTACGTAATATGTTCGGCTTTACGGGCGAATATAAAGGCAAAAAAGTGAGCGTGATGGGACACGGCATGGGCATACCGTCGATTGGCATTTACACCTACGAGTTGTTCAATTTTTACGATGTGGAAACGATTATCCGTGTGGGTTCGGCAGGCAGTATCAACGCTGATTTGCACGTGGGTGATTTGGTGATTGCACAAGGTGCTTGTTCGGATTCCAACTACGCTTCGCAGTTCGGTGTTCAAGGCACGATTGCTCCGATTGCGTCTTACGAGTTGTTGTCGCAAGCGGTGGAGGCGTGCAAGCAGTTCCAATATCGCTACAAAGTGGGCAATGTGCTGTCTTCGGACGTGTTTTATAGCGATTGTCCGCAGAACGATAAATGGCAAAAGATGGGCGTTTTGGCAGTGGAAATGGAGGCGATGGGCTTGTATTTGAATGCGATGCGTGCCAAAAAACAGGCGTTGACCATTTGTACCGTTTCCGACCATATCCTAACGGGCGAAGCAACCACTGCCGAAGAGCGTCAGAATAGCTTTACACGAATGATGGACGTGGCGTTTTCGATAATTTAAGATTTATTTAATCAGAAGAAAGAAAAGGCTCGTGTGGAAAAGCACGGGCTTTTTTCGTAGATAAGCAAACTACAACTTTTTATATTGGTGTATTTGAAAGTATAGAAAAAATATAATAAAGTATATATCACAACAGAGGGTTCAACTTTTATTGTTCTATCAGACAGAATCTTATCTATTAAACTTCAAATTTTTAATTCAGTGGTGGTAATGAATTGTCACATCTTTGAGCATTTGCGTGTGCTAAGACTTTGCCAACCTCTGTTATTGTAATTGAATTTGGAATATCATTCCACCATTCATTCAATTTTCTAAGAGACTCCCGTTTATTCCATTCCTCTACAAATCTTTGTTTTACGTTTTGGATAAGATTAGAGTCATTGTTATACATTGAAAATATTTCTTTTAATGTTGTTTTATCTGTTTCTGATAAAGGTATAGTAACATTTGGATGGAAAATTCTCTTCATTGAATCAATAGATTCTTTTTGGGGAATTTCCATTCTTACATAACCAGGATTAAGAACATTGTCAACAAGAATGCTATTTGGAATCTTTATGTTAGACAGCATTTTTAGGGCTTTTTGATAATCTTCTGATTCCTTATTGATTCCAGTACAAACATATCCATCCAAACTTTCCGAATAAAATTCGTATATAGGTTTTAATTTTCCAAACGAATTAATGCGGATTGCTCCTAAAATAGCAAGATGATCTAACCAATGATCACCATTAGGTAGTTTCCCATATATAATTTTACCAAATAAATTATCTAAAACATTCAACCCTTCAATAATATCTCCTGAGGCTGGAGAGAATGAAACAGAATGCAAAACAGTTAAACCTAATAAAGCTTCATCGGAAATAGCATCCACAATTTCGACAGCTTTTTTATACCCAATCTTTTTTCTCTATCAGTATCATTCTTTACTCTATGTATCAAAAGTTCCGAAAGCAAATCATAATCAACAGGTCTTTCTGACCTTGCTGCTGCCTTTTGAGCCTCTATCAACAAAAATTGGAAATCGGGATTAGAAAAGAAATCCAATCCTTTATCTATTTGTGATAATTTTGGAATAACACGATTCTCCAATTCGCACACTCTGTTAATAGTTGTTTGTTTTGCTTCTTGTGTGAATTCTATTACCTTCTCAAATTCTTCCTTGTATATTTCTCTTGCTCTTGCCTCGGTGATTCCGCTAAAAACATTGATAACACCCGCTTGCAATTGAGTTGAGTTATCTCCTGCTTTCTGTATATCCATTTCCATTAGAATTTATTTCACCTATCTGAGTTTGATTTGCATTATCGCCAGCTTTTTGTTTCATTCTATTTGTTTTTTGGATTCCAATAGAATAACCGCTGATTCCTCCGATTATTAGTCCTATAATGCCTGATATAAGAGCCGTACCGATACCATTAAATATCCATTCCATCTTATTTTTAGTTTAATACATATCTATTTTTTTATAACTTTTCCGTTTTTTTCTCTTTCGTTGCCTTCTGTTTAGCACAGCTGATTTTTCTCATTTTTTAATCCCAAAAACGTTAATAGTTGTTTGTCTTATTTTCAGCAAAATTACATAATTTTTGCTTTTTTCAAAAAAAGTGCTAACTTCGCACCGATAAATGTGGCATTGTTCCTATCTACGCGATGGTGCAAGGTCATGATGGTTTAACAAGTAAATTTAATGTGATGTATTTAACAACGGAGAAAAAAACAGAATTGTTTTCGAAGTACGGCAAAGATGCCAAAGATACAGGTTCGGTGCACAGCCAAGTGGCTTTGTTCACCTATCGTATCAATCACCTCACCGAGCATTTGAAACAAAACCGAAAAGATTTTGGAACGGAACGTGCTCTGACCAATTTGGTTGGTAAACGCCGTCGGCTGTTGGATTATCTCAAATCCAAAGACATCGAGGATTACCGTAAGTTGATTAAAGCGTTAGGCATACGTAAGTAATCCAAGATGGCTTTAGAAGGGTTAGAAAAAAGCAAAAATAGCATACTGGGTAAACTCGCCTATGCTGTCATCGGGAAATCAACGATTGATGACGAGGTTTTAGACAATATCGAAGACGCTCTCGTCAGTAGCGATGTGGGCGTGGAGA
>JAEELX010000129.1 GCA_016282955.1 Paludibacteraceae bacterium
ACTTCTCGGCAAGGTTTCCAAAACCGTCAGACAAGTCTTCGGCACCTTGATACGCCAGTGTGACGCCTGTGATGACTTGGTGGGTACGGTTGCTCAGGTGTTGCAACATCCACCGTGCGTGTTGTTCGTCGGTTGGCTTGCCGAGCACTTGGTTGTCAAACAGCACAATCGTGTCGGCTGTGAGTAGAATCTGGTCAGCCTGTAAAGTATGGCTTTGGAGGTAGGCTTGTGCCTTCTGTTGCGAAAGATACTGGGGTGTCTGGGTCGGTGCGATACCTTCTGGCACCACCTCCTCGCAGTCCACCTGCACCACACTAAACGGCACTTGCAAGGTCTGCAACAGTTCCTTTCGGCGTGGCGAATGCGAAGCCAACAAAATCTCCATCAACGCTTCATCAATTTGGTGAAAACACCTTCGATATACACCGTGTAGATGCCTTTGGCTAAGCCACTGAGGTCCACAGTGTTCATGTTGGGTTGCAAGGTGAGGCTCATCACTTTGTTGCCCATCAAGTCGTATATTTGAGCCGTGTGTTTCGTGTTTTCTTCAAAGGCCTCCAAGTCGATATTAACCTGATTTTCGATGGGGTTAGGATAGATACGAATCCGCTTGGATACTCGCTGTAACGGGTCTGGATCCTCGTCCACAAAGAAATTACAACTCCGCTCTTCGTCAGGCAAGCCTTCATTGAGCCGATAATAATAGTAACCCGTCAATTTTCCGCCTGGCTCCAAGTAAAACAACTCGGTTGCTCCTGGCAACTTTACTCCGTCATGGTACCATTGAATCGTTTTGCCTGTATAAGAGCCGTCTGTATTGATAACACTAATCACATCGTCAAAAATCTTCGTTACGGTACGCAAATAACCGATGTTAATTTCGACTTTGAACGTATCTACCAAACCGTAGAAATTTTCAATCAATAAAAGCGTACTATCCTTCCCTCCCTTGGCACCATTGGGAATAGCATATTGCATTGCGACACCATCACCATAGGGGAACCATTGGTCTCTTGTGTTATCATAGTATTGTTTTGGATTGCCCTTCAGATTTGAGGCCGTAATGGTTACCACATCTTCTTGACAATACGAACTTTGGTCGACAGAAGTAGTGCCCGTGATGTGTTCGCAAATCATGCCATTTAATGTTTTCATACTTTCAGTTAATTGATAATTATCTACATCCTTCCCCATGATTTTAAATTTTACATAAACTGGTACATTTAAGTCCACTTTGGAATCTGCATAAGACGCCTCTACTTCAACTTGTATATCGTCTCCTTCAATAAGATCTCCATCATTTAGCGTTGTTTCTGCCAACATTTTTACGGACGTAGTACCGTCATAAAATTTCTTAAAATTAAAGCCTCCTTCGTTCACCGTAACGTTTCGTTTGTAAATTTCAGCTGCCACCTCGGATTCTTTGGGAATGTTAATCTCGTAATTATTCCTATTACCTTCCCCTGTGATTTCATATTTTACATTTATTTTCCTTAGACCTGCCTTTTTGCTATCATACTCAATTGTGGCTTCTACGCCCACATCTTCTCCCTCAATAATGCCAGAGAGGCTTGCGTTGGTTTCAATCGTAACATTTTTAGTGCCATCATATTCTTTATTTTTATAATTTTCGAAATTTGCTGCTTGGAAGGTTGTTTTTCTCTTGGTGATATTAATGGTGTGGTCGGTTGGTGGTATTGGAGCAAGATACTTATGTGCGTCTTTCCCGCTGAGTGTACAGGTATACTTCACTTTTTTATTTTCCCCAACGTTCGGGTCATCTACACTTGCCGTAATGGACAAATGTACGTCGTCTCCAGACTCTTCTCCGATGACGTCTATGAATCTTAAATTAGGGTTGGTTTCTACCTCTGTAGTACCGTCATATATTTTGTCAATAGGGTTAAAATCAAATTTAAACTCTAACCTATTATCTTGGGCTTGTATGGCTGCCACCGATAAGAACATTCCTAACAAAAAAAGCAAAGTATATCGTTTCATAATCACTTTATTTTTTTCAAAACCATTGCACTGCGAGCCGGCAAATAGAGCCGTAACCATTCGCGATTGTCGCCTTTGTTGAGTAATTCGGACTGCACGGGAATCGTTTGATGGATAATGCTGTCGTCGTTGCGTCCAAAGCCACCGAACTCGGGAGCATCGCTATCCAAAATGATTTGATACTTACCTTTATCCACCATGATGCCGTAATCCACGAAGGATTGGTTGCCATTCCAGTTGAAAACAAAGAGCAAATCGCCTCGCCGATACGCCAACACTTGGTCGCCATGATTGGCACACAACTTATAGATATACGGCAAATGAAGCCCGTTTTCATCGTCTATCATCGGCAACTCCGACCGCAACAGATGCACCATCGCTTTATCAAATTCGTTCAATTGTCCGTACCGCAACAAACCGTCATCCACCAAGTGCCACTGCCGTTTTGCGTACTTATAACTCCAGCCGTTGCCTTCGCGTGGGAAATCAATCCATTCGGGGTGTCCGAACTCGTTGCCCATGAAGTTGAGGTAACCGCCGTTGATGGTAGAAGCCGTGATGAGGCGAATCATCTTGTGCATCGCAATGCCTCTATCCACCATAAAATTGCTCCTATCTTTTGCCATAAACCAATACATATCGGCATCAATGAGGCGGAAAATGATGGTTTTGTCGCCCACAAGAGCTTGGTCGTGGCTCTCAGCGTAGGAGATAGTGAGTTCGTCCTGCCGTCTGTTGGTCAGCTCGTAGTACACATGCTCCACGTTCCAATCCTCGTCTCGCACCTCTTTGAGGTACTTAATCCAGAAGTCGGGTATCCCCATCGCTAACCGATAATTGAAGCCCATACCACCTCCGTTGATGGGGTACGCCAAGCCCGGCATGCCCGACATATCTTCGGCAATCGTGATAGCGTTCGGGTTGACTTGATGGATGAGTTTATTGGCGAGCGTGAGGTAGCAGATAGCGTCTCCGTCTTCGTTGGCATTGAAATAGCAGTCGTAGTTGACAAAATTTTCGTTCAAGCCGTGGCTCAAATACATCATAGACGTTACGCCGTCAAAGCGGAAGCCGTCAAAACCGTACTCCGTGAGCCAGAACTTGCAGTTAGACAAGAGGAAATGCACCACTTCGGGCTTTTGGTAGTTGAAACACAAACTATCCCAACTCGGATGCTCGCGTTTGCCACCCGTGTGGAAGTACTGATAAGGCGTTCCGTCAAACAATGCCAAGCCGTCCAACTCGTTTTTCACCGCGTGGGAATGCACAATATCCATGATGACCGCGATGCCCAGCCCGTGAGCCTCGTCAATGAGGTGTTTGAGTTCTTCGGGCGTTCCAAAACGGGAAGAAGCAGCGAAAAAATTGCTCACATGGTAGCCGAACGAGCCGTAATACGGGTGCTCTTGTATCGCCATGATTTGCAAACAATTATAGCCTAAACTTGCTACGCGTGGCAGCACATTTTCGCGAAACTCATTGTATGTGGTTACTCTTTCGTCCTCGCCACTCATTCCGATGTGGCATTCGTAGATGAAAACACTCTGTTTTTTGAAGTTCAGCTTAGCCGTTTTGTGCTTCCATTTGTAGGGTTCGGGGTTCCACACCTGTGCCGAAAAAATCTTGGTGTTATCGTCTTGCACGACCCGTGTTGCGTACGATGGGATTCGTTCTGCAGCACCACCTTGCCATTCCATCCAGAGTTTGTAGAGTTGTCCGTGCTCGAGTTGTTTTTCTTTGAGTTGCAACTCCCAAACACCGTTTTCAAGGGGTTGAAAGCGATATTTTTCGTCTTTTTGCCATTTTGTGGCATCGCCTATGAGATAGATTGCGGTGGCATTTGGAGCCCATTCTCGCAGTACCCAACCTTTTGCTTGATGATGTAAACCGTAGTACAAAAAACCATTTGCCCAGTCTTTTAGGGCTACTCCGCCCGTGAGTTCTTTTTCACGTTGAACAAAATAATCATATCGTCCTTTTATTGCCGATTCGTATGGAAGTAAATAGGGATCGGATTTTAATAATTGTAATTCTTTCATAGTATGAGATTGCTTTGATGGCGAAGGTATATTTTTTTTTGTTATTTTCATACTTTTTTGCAATTATTTTTGTTTTGTAAAGTGACAATGACAATCACAGCAGATTTTTTCAAAATTGCAACCCAACGCCGTTTTTAATGTTCAACCCGAATGGTAAATCGAAGCCCGATATTCCTCGTTTTAGGCACTTCGCGGTGGGTTAATCGCCAAAAATACTGCAACTCAAAAATGCGAAAGATATTCCCAATACCCGCACTCATTTCAATGTATGGCGTTGTTAATTCGCCGTTCCCGTAAGCCACTTTACAACTCGCCAACTCCCGCAACCGCAAGTAGCGAATGCCAGGAAGGGTGTTAAACAGCACACCTTGCCCGTTCC
>JAEELX010000130.1 GCA_016282955.1 Paludibacteraceae bacterium
CAAGGCACACCGATTGTGTTGCGTGACGAAACCATTAAACAAATGTATCAGGACATTTTATGTCATATTCAATCACCGAATTAGAAACCGTTTCTGTCCGCAGACTGTTGTGGCGATATGCACTGCCGGCGATTATTGCGATGACCGCCTCTTCGTTGTACAACTTAGTGGATAGCATCTTCATTGGTCGGTGTGTGGGACCGTTGGCGTTGTCGGCGCTTGCGATTGCCAAACCACTGATGGATATTTGTGCGGCGTTTGGAGCGATGATTGGAGTGGGTGGAGGAGCGTTTTTGTCCATCAAATTAGGCGAAAAAGATTATCATACCGCCAACCAAATCTTGGGGAATGTGATTGTGTTTAACATCTTGCTCGGAATGGTTGTGATGATTGCGGGGTTGCTGTTTTTAGACGAATTGCTGCTGTTGTGTGGGGTGAGTAATGATACGCTTTTTTACGCTCATAGTTATATGGAAGTCATTCTGTATGGCAACATTTTTACGCATATTTACTTTGGGCTAAACAACCTATTGCGTTCGATGGGCAAGCCGAAAATCGCGATGTATGCAACTATTGTAGCGGTGATTACGAACATTTTCTTGGATTATCTTTTTGTGTATGTGATGGGGATGGGCACACGAGGAGCGGCTTGGGGAACGGTTATTGCACAAACGGTCGCTATTTGTTTGCAAATTTTTATCTACTGCAATCGGCGTCAATTGTTGCATTTTCAGCGAAATATATGGAAGCCAACCGTCTATATGGCGAAAAACATTCTCACCATTGGCATTGCACCGTTTTTGATGAACTTGGCGATATGCTTCGTGGTTATCATCTTAAACAACCAACTCAAAACCTACGGGGGCGACTTGTCCATTGCTGCGTTTGGGATTATCAACCGCGTAACATTTATTTTTATGATGATTGTCATGGGCTTAAATCAGGGAATGCAACCCATCGTGGGCTATAATTTTGGGGCGAAAAGGTTCGATAGAATGTGGCAAGCGTTTAAGTTAACCTCCATTTTTGCCACTATCATCATGGGAGTCGTTTTTCTGCTGGGAGAGTGCATTCCGCAACCGCTAATAATGATGTTCACCGAAGACCAAACCCTAATAGAACAAACCATCAAACCGATGCGGATTATCACTTCGGTGGGCTTGGTGATTGGCTTTCAGATGGTAACCATCAACTTTTTTACGTCTATCGGACAGGTGAAGAAGTCGATTTTTCTATCTTTGACGCGACAAGTGATTTATTTTATTCCACTTTGTTTAATCTTACCTAAATTTGTAACGCCAAATATCAACGGTGTCTGGTTTAGTTTGCCTATTTCAGACGTTTTGGCAGCGATTACGACAACAATTATTCTTTTGCGAGAAATAAAACGGATAAAAAATGGAACGGATATTAGTTATTGACGACGAACGTGCGATTCGGAACACACTCAAAGAGGTGTTAGAATTTGAAGAATATCAAGTAGAGGTGGCTCAAAATGCCGAAGAAGCCCTCGAAAAGTTGAAAGAAAAAGCATATAATCTCATCTATTGCGACATCAAAATGCCCGGCATGGACGGCATGGAGTTGTTGCAGATGATAAAAAATGATGAACTGTTGGAAAATGTGCCTATCGTGATGATTTCGGGGCACGGGAACATTGAAACAGCCGTTGATGCCATCAAAAAAGGGGCTTTCGACTTCATTATGAAGCCGTTGGACTTGAATAGGCTGCTCATAACGACCAAAAATGCCTTAGACCATAAGTCGCTGTTGCAAGAAACGAAGGTTTTGCGGAAGAAAATTGCGACCAAGAATCAGATGATTGGTCAAAGCAAAGAAATAGAACAAGTCCGCGAGATAATCGCAAAGGTGGCTCCTACAGACGCTCGTGTGCTTATTACGGGTGAGAATGGAACGGGAAAAGAAATCGTTGCACGCCTCATCCACGAGCAGTCCAACCGCAATAATCGGCCGTTGGTGGAGGTGAACTGTGCTGCTATCCCGTCCGAGTTGATTGAATCGGAACTGTTTGGACACATGAAGGGCTCGTTTACGGGTGCAATCAAAGACCGAGCAGGTAAGTTTGAGCAAGCCGATGGTGGAACGCTTTTCTTGGACGAAATCGGCGATATGTCCATCTCGGCACAAACCAAAGTGTTGCGAGCGTTGCAAGAGAACGAAATCACGCGGGTGGGTTCGGACAAAACCATCAAAGTCAATGTTCGCGTGTTGGCAGCCACCAACAAAAACCTGCACGAAGAGATTGAAAAAGGAACGTTCCGCGAGGATTTATTCCACCGTTTGAACGTCATCCCTATCCACGTACCCGCTCTCAAAGACCGTTTGGAGGATGTTCCGTTGTTGGTTGATTACTTTTTGAACCAGATTTGCACCGAACAGGGCATAAAAATCAAAACCATCAACAAAGAAGCCATCCAAGAGCTGCAAAAACGCCCTTGGACGGGAAATATACGTGAATTACGCAATGTGATTGAACGCTTGATTATCCTTTCGAACGATAAAATAACCTTGGAAAACGTCAAAAACTACGTGTAAATCAATCCGTTAAATTTTTACGTTTACCCCCACAAAATACGTGCGGGGTATATTGGGACCGTACATATACGCTGCATCCCGCAGGTCGCCTTTGTCTAAATCGTTTTGGAACTGATTGAACAGGTTTTTAACACCCGCATTCACCTCCAACGAGTAGTTTTTGTACAGCCGAATGTCGTATGCCACCTTCACACCCACTTCGCAAAAAGTCGGGGTGGTCTCCTCCCTATCTTCGGGGATATACCCTTCGTAGTGTTGCACCAACATCGACCCCGTAATTTTCCCCGAAATAGCGAGCGTCAAAGCCCGTAACGGCTTGATGTTCAGCAACCAATAAGCATAGTTGTCGGGCGTTCGAAACATACGTTTTTGCGGTTGAATGTCGGGGTTCTCGCTCCACGTTTGAGCCTCTAAATAGTTGCTTTTTTGGAAGGTATAGCCAGCCTGCAAGTCAACAAAAGGTTTATAGCCAATCTTGCCTTCTATGTTCAACCCAGCCACCTGAGCCCCTGCCACATTGATACGTGTCAGCAGTAAGTTGCCACCTGCATCGCGACCATCTTCGCGGAGATAAAATACATCATTGAGGCGAGTAAAAAAGCCCTCGACCAACAGATTACCGTACCATCTGCCCCAATTGCCATACATATCACTGCTTAGGTTGACGCTGTGCGAGTTCTCGGCTTTGAGGTTGGAAGCGTTCGAGATAAGCGACACCTCACCCCCGACTGCATTGACGTGCAAGTCCTCCTCGTAGGTTTGTGGGGGACGATAGCCCGACGAGTAACCTGTCCGCAAGATAACCCACTTGGCAGGCGTCCAACGCAGGTTCGCACGGGGCAAAAACATCGGCAGGTTCAGCAGGTTATGTTTCTCCACTCGCAAGCCAACCAACGCACTCCACTGTTCATTTTTCCACTCATTTTGCACATAACCGCCGTAGGTGTACGCCTCTTGCCGAATATGACGGTCGTATGCCATGATGTCGTCTTTGAGATTATTATAACTATACTCCACACCAGCACTAAACTCGGCAGGCATAAAACCCAACTTATTAACCAACCAACGATAGGTGGCACCACTCACGGAAGTCAAATCGCGAGACTTTCCATAGGCATTAGGGTCTTTTTGAGCCCCGTAATAACTGTTCCGCAAGACGTTTTGCAAAGAGGAATAAACCGAGATTTGATGGTGATTATCGGGGGTTGTCCACATAAAATTCAACCCACCTGCATCTATCTCGTGGCGTGCTTGCTCGGTGATGTCCGACTCGTGTGGTTGCAAATCAAATTTATTACCACCCCGCCGAAAATCGCTCACATGGTGGTAATCAACCGTTATCTTGGAGTAAGTGGACGTGCGGAAAAACGAACGGAACCCCGCTGTAGTACTGTTCAATTTGGGTATATCCGAAAAACCATCGTCATCGTGGTCGTATTGCTTGCGGTTGCGTTGGACGGCAAAGAGGAACATCCCCGCTTTTTGGTTGTCGCTAAGCACGGTTGCATTAAGCGATGTGTTGATGTCGTATGCCGATTTACCCATCATCGAAGAGGTGTTACTGACGTTGAAATAGTTCTTCGTGGGTTCTTTGGTGATGATATTCACGACCCCACCAATCGCATTGGAGCCATACAAGGCCGACGTTCCACCCCGCACAACCTCCACATAATCCACCATGCCCATCGGGATTTGCTCCAAGCCGTACACCGAAGCCAACGACGAGAATATCGGACGCGAATCCATCAGAATCTGCGAGTATTGTCCTTCCAAGCCGTTGATTCGCAGTTGCGTTTGACCACAGTTGGCACAGGTTGACTCCACCCGTAAGCCCGTTTGGAAGCCCAGTGCGTCCATCATACAAGTCGCCCCAGTCGCTTCAATCACGAGTGGCGAAACGACATTGACAATGGTTGCCATGTCTTTTTTGCGGGTCTCGTAGCGGTCAACGGTAACGACCACGTTGTCCAACGCAATCGCATCTTCTTGTAACTCCACTTTGATTTCTTTGGTCGTATTGGCTGGTAAATCGACGGGAATTTCGAGCGTTTTATACCCCATATACGAAAAAACGAGGGTGAGATGCCCCACAGGCAAGTCTTTGAGGAAATAATGCCCCGTTTCGTCTGTCTGACAGCCAATCGTCGTCCCCTTCACTTGTATATGCACAAAAGGCAGATGTTCTCTATTGGAGGCGTCTAACACGTGTCCGACAATGTGTGCATCATTCTGTGCAAACCCCATTAAAACAAAAAAAGTTAAAAAAATACTGATCCCAAATTTCTTCATAACACTAAGATTTAAAAATTAAAAAATCAGCGAAGGTAGAATTATTTTTTAAAAACCACAAAAAACAGTTTAGTAATTTTTCTCAACCCCAATATGTACATAATGCATACCTTTTAAGAAAGGAGCGAAAGCAAACCCACATAACAAAAAAGGCAAGCACCACGCGATTGAGCAAAGCGGGGAAATGAGGAATTGGTAAACTGTTTTTCACTTTTCATCTTTCAATTTTCAATTTAGGAGAAGCCCGCCAGAAATCGGCCGCTCATCTCGAATGCCACGCCATGGCGAGAGGCTCGCCACCCCACAAAGCCACACAAAAAATGAAGGCCTGAGGCCTGCACTACTACATAGCACCCAACATAGCCCGCATTTCGAATGCCACGCATTTTTCAATCCAAAGGGTCTTCTGGTATTGTTGTGTCTTCTGTGGGGAGTCCACTATGGCTTGCTTCAATTAATCGATTGAAATCAGATTTATATTCTCTGTCTTGGATAACTCTGAACTTACTATATTCTGTTTCTGCAAATTGTTTGGCAATATCAGCACGAACCTTCCCTGCATCTGTCAGCACTGGGTATTCGTTAAAATTCAAAAACATTTCAAGTCGTTTTGCCCAATCAGCCATTTTATAACTTCCTCGTCCCTTCTCAGCCATACGTTCAGCGTAGTCCAGAAACATATTCACAAGTCGATTTAAGCCTTTTATCTCATCCTCGGACAAATAATTCTTAGCCTTCGTAACATCGGATTTGTATATTTTACCTCCTTTTTTCTGATTATTCCAACTTGTCAGTCCCATATAGGGTTTTGAGGCATCTGCACGGTATAACACTTCGGCTGCCGTATGCTGATGAATGGCATAATGGAACTTATTTTGCATCGTAGCATAAAACAGACGAGACTCTGGCGACTTGGGATCATAATCTATACTACAGTCCTTAAAGATGTCCGTAATCTTGTCATAGAACATCCTCTCAGAAGCCCTAATCTCCTGTATTCGTTCTATGAGTTCTTTGAAGAAGTCCTTCCCAAAGAGATTATTTCCTTGTTTCAACCTTTCATCATCCAAAGCGAATCCTTTGATAAGGTACTCCTTCAACACGCGGGTCGCCCAAATACGGAACTGGGTTGCCTGATAACTATTCACACGGTAACCGACGGCAATGATTGTATCAAGGCTATAATATATAACAGGCTTATCAGAATTTGCATTTTGCATTTTTTGCAAATTGCTTTTTTCATCAAGTTCCCCACTATTGAAAATATTATTGATATGTCTGGATATGCCAGAAATATCTACTCCAAAAATCTCAGCCATCCCCTTTTGGGTAGTCCAAATGGTATCGCGTACAGTATCAACAATAACCTGCACATTAACCTTGCCGTCATTTGACGAATAAAACAGGAAATTTTGTGCCGTTTCTTCTGGCGGTACAGTTACAGACGACAACTGGCGTAAGATGCAGTTGCAAGGGTGTGTGTTTATACCACAAGTCTCAGATCCATACTACTGGACTTCTACTACTTATGTCTCGGGTTCTTATTATATGTTTACAGCTAGGAGTGGTTATAACAGATGGAATGTAAGTGAAGGGGGTAGATATAACGGATATACACGTTATGTGACGAATCTTTAAAATTTCGTGGGAGATAAGAATCGCCTTATCTCCCTTTATTTTTCTTTGCTATTGAATCTATCCCGATGATTATTTTGATAATTTGTTTTTTTGTGTTATTTTTGCAAACAAAGTAATTCAAAAATTAAAGAAACATGCAGTTAAGTAGTATGAATAAGTCACAAATGATGATTCTTGAATCTTTTGCTGGTGCTCAAAACGAGGACGAAGTGAATGCTTTGATGGACGTATTGCGTGATTTCTATGCCAATCGGTTAGAACGTGAAATGCAACGACTCTGGGATTGTGGAACATTAGACCAAAATGCCCTTAAAGAGTTAGAAAATAAACATTTGCGGACTCCTTATCGAAAATAATTACCTTCATGGATACCCCTCGTATCGTGCTGGATACCAACTGCTTGATTCAAATACTTGGTGCTAAAACCAAGTACCATTTTTTATTTTCAGAATTTTTGAAAGGAAACTATATACTTTGTATATCTACCGAAATTCTTCTTGAATATGAAGAGATATTGTGCCAAAAAGCCTCAACCGAAGCAGCAGATTTGTTTCTGAAAGTTATTGCACGGTCACGTAATGTTATTCAGAAAGATCCTTTTTTTAGGTTGGAGATAATAAAAGCAGATGAAGATGATAATAAATTTGTGGATTGTGCTTTCGCGTGTCAAGCGGATTTTATTGTAACGAACGACAAGCATTTTGACGAGGTTACCAATAGTCCTTTTCCGCACATCCAAGTTTTGTCTTTAGATGAATTTTCCGCGTTGATACTGCCATAATCTACAACACTAATTCGACACACCATTAAAATCTAAATTAAATAATTTACAATTAACCATTGACCGTGTTTTGCGTGGTGTTTTGGCGTTTTTTTGTTGGGTGGCGAGCCTCTCGCCAAGGCGTGGCATTCGAGATGAGCGGCTGATTTCTGGCGGGCTTCTCCTAATTTGAAAATTGAAAGATGAAAAGTGAAAAATTCCATTTTTGACCTAAATAAAACCTCTTGGTGCTTTGCAGGGAGCTGCAGAATCATAAATTGGTCGGTCTGTTGCGAAAAAATCGTTTCAATTCTTTTTTTTTTCTTACCTTTGCCCCAAATTTTTACGTGATAGAATAATGTGGATATATTTTTTCTTGGTTCGTTTAGCGGCATTGTTTGGGCATCGGAAGGCTAAGATGTTGGTGCAAGGGCAAGGTCAAACCATTCCCGCTTTATCAAAAGCCATACATAAAGATGACAAAATTGTTTGGTTTCACGCTTCGTCTGTGGGAGAGTTTGAGCAGGCGATTCCGTTGATTGAAATGCTACACAAACAGCAGCCGCAGTATCGTATCGTGGCAACTTTTTTCTCGCCTTCGGGCTACAACCATTTCAAGAACTACGAGTTGGCAGACGTGTTTTATTTGCCGTTTGCTTCTCGCACCAAAGCCCACCGTTTTGTGCAAGCGTTGCACCCGCAGATGGCGTTTTTGGTCAAGTATGATTTGTGGCCAGCGTACTTGAAGGAGTTGAAAGAGAAGAAGATTCCGACCTATCTCATTTCGTCTATTTTCCGTCCTTCGCAGTTCTTTTTCTCAATTTTTGGTGGGGCGTATCTCAATCTGTTGCACTGCTTTACGCATATCTTTGTGCAAAATGAGGCGTCTAAAAAGTTGTTGGGCGAACACGGTGTGCAAAACGTGACGGTGATGGGCGACACACGCTTTGACCGAGTGGACGACATAGCCAATAAACATCAACAACTGCCCATCGTGGAGGCGTTTGTGAAGAATGCCCAAAAAGTGATTGTGGCAGGCAGTACGTGGCCGAAAGATGAGGTGCTCTTGGCGAGGTACTTGGAGAATCGTCCCGATGTACGTTTGATTTTGGCACCCCACGAACTGAACGAAAAGCATCTGCAGTTTATCTTCCAACTCTTCGAGGGTCGCTATGCCAACTATTCGCAAACCGACGAACATAACTCGGGTTCGGCACGCATCCTACTCATCGATGTGATTGGCAAGCTGTCTTCTATCTACGCTTACGGCGATGTGGCGTACATTGGTGGTGGCTTTGGCAAAGGCATCCATAACACGTTGGAGGCTGCTGTGTACGGCGTGCCGGTGTTGTTTGGAACCAACTACAAGCGTTTCCGTGAGGCGTGCGACTTAGTCGAGAACAAAGGTGGTTTTGTGGTGAAGAACTACAAAACCTTGGAAGAGAATATGGACTATGCCTTGGACGACAGCAAAGCCATCGGCAAGATAACCAAAGCCTACGTACAAGCCGAAAAAGGCACTACGCAAAAAATCTATAACTTTATTTGGAAAGTATGAAACCGAGTATCCCAAAAGGCACACGCGACTTCTCGCCGTTGCAAATGAATCGGAGAAATTATATCTTTGACACCATCAAAAATGTGTTTCAACTGTATGGTTATCAGGTGATTGAGACGCCCGCGATGGAGAACCTATCCACGTTGATGGGCAAATATGGCGAGGAAGGCGACAAACTATTGTTTAAGATTCTTAATTCGGGCGATTGGCGTTCGGCGTTGGACAACACGAGCGACCTCTCGTTGGGACAAGCCACGAACAAAGTGGCTGAAAAAGGGCTTCGTTACGACTTGACCGTGCCGTTTGCTCGTTATGTGGTGCAGCACCGTGCCGAAATCGTTTTTCCGTTTAAGCGTTACCAGATACAGCCCGTTTGGCGTGCCGACCGACCGCAACATGGCAGGTACCGCGAGTTTTTTCAGTGCGATGTGGACATCATCGGGACACGTTCGTTGCTTGCCGAGGTGGAACTGTTGCAGATTATTGCGGAGGTGTATAAACGGCTGAATATCGCGGTGGAAGTGCATATAAACAACCGCAAAGTGCTGGCTGGCATCGCACAATACATCGGTTTCCCCGACAAGATGGTGGATTTGACCGTTGCCATTGATAAGTTCGAAAAGATTGGCAAAGAGGCTGTGGAAGAGGAGTTACGGCAGAAGGGGCTGACGCAAGAGGCGATTGATTTGTTGCAACCGATTTGGCAGTTGGAGGGCTCAACGGAGCAGAAACTGACCAAGTTAGCCGATTTGCTCAAAGATACCGACGAGGGTTTGAAGGGCGTGGCAGAGTTGCAGCAGTTATTCCAGCTGTGCGAGGGCTGCGGGGTGGACAAAACGAACCTGCTATTAGACCTGACGCTTGCTCGTGGCCTGAACTACTACACGGGGGCTATCTTTGAAGTCAAAACAACCGAAATCCCAATGGGTAGTATAACCGGTGGTGGTCGATACGATAACTTAACAGGTATTTTTGGGTTGCCAGACGTGTCGGGTGTGGGCATCAGCTTTGGTGCTGACCGTATCTACGACGTGCTAACGGAGTTGAATCGTTTCCCCGAAAATATCGCACAAAATACCGATGTTTTGTTTGTTTGTTTTGGCGAAAAGGAGTCGCAATACGCTATGCAATGTGCCAAGATGATGCGTCAGAATGGGATTAAGACGGAGGTGTTCCTCGACCAAAGCAAAATCAAAAAGCAGCTGGCGTATGCGAACGAGCGAGGCATTCCGTACGTGGCAATCATTGGCGAAGAAGAGATGGCAAGCGAGGTTATTTTGCTGAAAAACATGCTCTCGGGCGAGCAAAAACAGGTTGCCAAAGCGGAGTTGGAACATTTTACACTTCGGTAAAGAATATCGGAAACATTATTTTACGTTGGATGCATTATAGTAACTAACGATTTGACATTGCCAAGAATCTGGACGTTGGCGTGAAGCCTTATTAAACTCTAATAACGATTAAAAAAAATAAAAATAAAGAAAATGTCAAAATAAAAATGCCTCTGGATTGTGTGTTTAGAAAATAAAATTGAAAAAATGAATATGGAAGCAATAGATAAAAAGCAAATATCAGCAATAGACCTCTTTTGCGGAATAGGTGGACTAACAAATGGTTTGAAAGAAGCAGGAATAACCGTAAAGGCAGGGATTGATTCCGACAAAAGTTGTAAATATGCGTACGAAATCAACAATAACGCCAAATTCATTGGAGAAGACATCGCTAAAATTTCAGGTGATGACCTAAAAAAAATTTGGGGCGAGGATGATATTAGAATTTTGGTAGGGTGTGCTCCCTGTCAGCCATTTTCCACTCATTCCAACAAAGTTAAAGATAAAGAATTAGGTAGCAAATGGTTTCTATTGAATGAATATTTGAGACTTGTAGAAGAATCAATGCCATTGGTAATATCAATGGAAAATGTTACAAATCTAGCAAATAAGGATATTTTTCAGCATTTTGTACAAAGATTAGAAGAGATTGGCTACAATGTTTCGTATAAGAAAGTGTTTTGTCCAGATTATGGCATACCTCAAAAACGAAGAAGGTTGGTTTTATTAGCCTCAAAACTTGGCAAAATAGAATTATTATCCCCGACACATACCAAATCTCAGTATGCTACAGTTAAAGAAGCAATTGGCTCATTACCAAAGGTAAATGATGGAGAATGTTGTTCAAAAGACAGATTGCACTTTACCTCAAAATTATCAGAATTGAATATGAAAAGAATGATGTCTTCTGTTCCCAATGGAACTTGGGAAACATGGAGTGATGATCTGAAACTAAACTGTCACAAGAAACAAACAGGAAAGACATACAGAGCAGTATATGGTCGTATGGCTTGGAATGAACCTTCTCCAACCATCACTACACAGTTTTACAATTACGGGACTGGGCGATTTGGACATCCTGAACAAAATCGAGCACTGACTGTAAGAGAAGCATCTATACTTCAAACTTTTCCTGAAAACTATGTTTTTGCTCGTGAAGACGAAAAGCTTCATATAACAAAATTAGGAACCCATATTGGCAATGCTGTTCCTGTGAAATTGGGCTGTATTATAGGACAAAGTATTCTTAATCATATAAAATCATACGAGAAATGAAAAATTTCACATTTAATATTTCATTAAGCGTACTCAATCATTTAGGTAGAAATCTTTACCGAAATTTTATAACGGTATTGGGCGAAGCCATTTCAAACTCGTGGGATGCAGATGCAAAAAATGTTTGGATATACATTGATAGAATCAATAATACCCTTATAATCAAAGATGATGGTTTGGGTATGACAGAAAATGATTTTCAAGAAAAATTTCTGAAAATTGGTTATTCTAAACGTAAAGATGGACAAACTAAAACAATAGGCGGAAGACCTTTTATAGGAAGAAAGGGGATTGGAAAGTTAGCGTTGTTATCTTGTGCAGAAAAAGTACATATTTGTACTAAAACTCAAAATAATAATTTTGTGGGTGGCATTATTGATAACAGTAATCTTGACAAGGCTATTAATGATGACAATTCTCAATATCAATTGGATACTATTGACTTAAGCCGATTTCAGCAATTAAAACAATCGCTACAAAGTGGAACAATACTGTTGTTTGAAAACATAAACGATGGCATAAGGAATAGAGTAGAATATATTCGTAAATTAATTGCTCTATCATTTCGCTTTTCGATACTTGATAACTCGTTCAAAATATTCTTGAATGATGAACAAATATCGCTCAATGAACTAAACGATTTAGCACTAAGTACACAATTTGTTTGGCAAATTGAATCAATTGATGATGCTTATTTACGTGATAAAATCTCTGCAACGCAAGAATATATCAAGCAATACAAAAAACTTACTTCAAAATTGAAGATATGCGGTTTTATTGCATCTGTGGAAAAACCATCCAAGTTAAAAATAACAGGGTCGGACGAGAAAGTTTCGGTTGATTTATTTGTCAATGGAAGATTGCGAGAAAAAGATATATTAAAACACATTCAAACTACAAGAGTTGTTGATAGTTATCTATACGGACAAATTCATTACAATGAATTGGATGATGATACCGACCGTTTTACGAGCAGTCGCGAAGGAGTTATTTCTGATGATCCAAAACTAAAATTATTATTAGAAGAGTTAAAAACAAATATCGTTAAAACAATTATTGAGGATTGGGATATTTGGAGGGTCGAAAATAGGCAAGAAGGTGATTCTGAGAATACAAGAATTACAAAAAAAGAACGAAAATCAAAGGAATTATTTGATACTGTTATTGATGAATACACACCACCCAAAGAATCACCTAAACGTCACCAAGTTGATGAATGGGTAAATTCGTTACGTGATGATGCACAATTTAATCTAACATCTTACACAGAATGCTTTATTTCCGAAAATCTTTTGCGTAAATATATTGACCACAACAAAATAGCATTGTCAAAAGAGGCGCAAACGAAATTAAGCGAGTATAAGAAGAGAGAAAACACAGCGAAAGGTGCTGCCAATATCAGTTTTGATATTAGGCAAAACTCTACTGATTTGCTGTATTTTAGTATGGACGATTTGGCAAATCTTGTAGATAAACCGCAAGATCCTAATAAACAATCGGGTATTGCAAGAGATGCAAAAGTATATAAGCCAATTCGTGATGCTGTGGCACACACTTCTCTAATTACACAGGTAGCAAAACAAAGTTTAAATACAACATTCGAGAATATCAAAGCAAGAATAAAGCAATTAATAAATGGGAATACTTGAGTTGTCATAATCAACATATCAAAAACAATAAATCTTTCCTTAAAACCCAAATAATGAGCATACCTTTTTGATTTACAACTATTTATTTTGCTAAAAAACATGCTCTCAGGCGAGCAAAAGCAAGTTGTCAAAGCGGAGTTGGAACGCGTTACACTTCAGTAACACTTTTCTTTTCTATCTGTTGGGCATAATCGACGCGGGTGCGGAAAAAGAAGAACAAGAAGCCGATTAGGTGCACGCCCACAATCGTCCAAAAGGCAAACTGATAACTCAAATGCTCCGTCAAAACACCTCCCAACAGCACTCCCAGCCCGATTCCTAAATCCCACGCGGTCAAGGTGGTGGAATTAGCCGTGCCACGCTCATCTTTACGGGCGATATTGATAATCATATTCTGAATCGCTGGCCAATAATGCCCATTTCCCCAACCTATCAGCACTGCCGAACTATAATATCCGATACTGTTCGGGAACAAGATAAACACCAAATAACCCAACGTAGAGTAGAATAAACCTTGCCATGCACTTTGTGTCAAAAGCCCTTTTCGTAAGGCACGAACGCCCGTCAACCGTGCCAGCATCAAGCCGATTGCCAAAATCATAAAATAAACCCCCGTGCCACTCGTGATGCCCATCACTTCCTTGCCGTAGATTGCCAAATAGTTGCTCAAAACGCCGTAACAAAGCCCACAAAACATCGTATTGACCGCAATCATCCAGCCATTGAGCAAGAAAAATCGGTCTAAGGATAGTTTTTTCTTTTCTGCCACAGGTTGCCGTGTTGCGATATTGATTCGCGAGTCTGCCCACAGCCCAACCGCTGCCACAGCCAATGCCAGCCAAAAAAGTACATCAAAATTCCCCGTATATTTATAAATTGCGATGCCTGCCGAAGGTGCAATCGCAGTCGCCACATTACCGCTCAATCCGTAATAACCTACTCCCTCAGTGCGTTTAGACGAGGGCAACACATCAATCGCCATCGTACTATTGGCAACCGTTGCGGCTCCAAAAGGACCACCGTGCAACGTGCGGAAAATACCAAACAGAAGCAACGTGCCAGCCACCAAATAGCCTCCAAAACACACCACATACAGCAATAAACTAATGAGCAACACCTTTTTTCGAGGGAACGTGTCCGCAATATACCCGCTGAAAGGTCGCACCAACAGTGCCGTTATCGCATAACCCGACAGCACCAAACCAATCGTATCTTTGCCCGCTCCAAACTGCTCGGAGAGGTACAGCGGGAGCAACGGCGTGAGCAGATAAAAAGAGAATGCCATCGAAAAATTCGCCGTCATCACACGCCAATAATTAGCGTTCCAGAGCCGTTCTGTTGGGGTTATGTTGTTGGACATAATCAAAATTGCCTTGCGAAGATAGGATTTTTTACGGATTGTAGCATTTTTTTATTTTTGGGAGGCAGAAGCACAAATAGGGCTTCTCATCGCCTCTATTTCCTCTTTGGAAAGCCATCACTTGGGTGGTTCAATCCTTGAAAATGGTTTATATCTTCTTTGGCCGACCATTTTTCTTAATCGTGATAATCCACAATCACCGGGGCATGGTCGGAAAATTTCTCGTCTTTGTAAATAAAAGCCTGCTGTGCGAGCGGGGCAAGAGCGGGACTCAATAGTTGATAATCAATTCGCCAACCCACATCGTTGGCATACGCCTGTCCCCGATTGCTCCACCACGAATAACCCGCTAAATCAGGATACAGCGATCGCCAAACATCCGTCCAGCCAGACGCAATCACATCGCCAATCCACGCTCGTTCTTCGGGCAGAAAACCCGAGTTGTTCTGGTTGCTTTTCCAATTTTTTATGTCGATATTTTGATGAGCGATATTAAAATCGCCACACACCACCATTTTACGATTTTCGTGCAACAGTTGGTCTAAAATAGGTCGAAACACGTCTAAAAAGCGAAACTTGGATGCTTGCCGTTCATCGGACGCAGACCCTGAAGGTAAATACAGCGAAATGACCGACAAATCGCCGAAATCCGCACGCACAAAACGTCCTTCACGGTCAAACTCTTCCACACCAAAACCCACTTGCACACGGTCGGGGGCTTGACGAGAATACAACGCCACGCCACTATAGCCCTTTTTCTCGGCAAACGCAAAACAACTGTGCATGCCACACGGGTTTTTCATGTCCGCTGACAAGTCGTTTTCTTGTGCTTTGAGTTCCTGCACGCACACAAAATCCGCATTCGTCGTTCCCAACCACGCCAAAAACCCTTTGTTCGTAGCGGAACGAATACCGTTTAAATTCGCTGTAATGATTCGCATAGTTTTGTCCAAATTTAGTTTTTAGTTAATGGAGTTGAAATCAATCACCTCCGAGTGCGAAAGTAATGATAAAATTGTAAAAAATAGTCTTTTGGCGTTTAATTTTTTTTATGGTGTGATTGCAGGATAAAGCGGAAGTCGAGGAGTAAAATCTCTTCTTTTACAATAGCCCAGTCGGCTCGTACGGTAAAAATCTACTGCATTTTGGCTTTTTCATAAAAGTTATCGTGACGTTGCAAAAATGCCTAAAAAAATTTTTTACCAAAACCCTTTATTCCTTGTATTTAGTCACTTCTTTACCGTCTTTTTAGGTATTTTGAAAACAAAAAAACATCATTTATTTAAAAATTTATTTGCAAATAAAAAAAAAGCTGTACCTTCGCAGGTTAATCTAATACGAAAACACGATGGATTCTTGGATTGATTTTTGGGGTTGCATAACATTTCTTTGTTGGCTTTTTTACCTCGGTTGTAGAACAAAATTTTTGAAAACTCGCTATCAGAGATTCTTCGCTTTGGTAGGTGCAGTGAGTGGATTTAAGTTTTTAGCGTATAAAATGGGGAATTTTGCACTCCATAGACACGCTGAAAAAGTGATGCGAGGACTTCTTGCCAGAAAAATAGCATATAGTTTCAGTATTCTGTTTTTGGTGTCGCCTTTTGCCTTTGCAGACGATTCGATTTTGGTTAGTCAGACGCAATGGGAGTCCCTTTTACAACGTGTAGAACGATTGGAAAACAAACAAATGACGCCCGACAGCATGAGTATTAGTGCTGCCGAACAGCCCAGAATCATGAACAGCGAACGCAAAAATAAGTTCACCATTGGTGGCTACGGCGAAGCGACTATGTCTCGCAAATTTTACTCCAATAATTACAAGCGATATACCAATCCAGAGGGTTACAAGCATGACTCGTATGGCGAATTTGATTTGCCCCATGTGGTGATTTATTTGGGCTATGATTTTGGCAAAGGTTGGTCAATGAGTTCGGAGATTGAATACGAACACGGTGGAACAGAGGTCGCTGTGGAGGTGGAAGCAGAAGAAAATGGCGAATATGAAACGGAAGTGGAACGTGGTGGCGAGGTGTTTTTGGAGCAGTTTTGGTTGCAGAAATCGTTTTGTAAACAGGCGAATATCCGTGCTGGTATGCTTATCGTGCCGATGGGTGGAACGAATGCCCATCACGAGCCCAACCAGTTTTTTGGCGTTTTTCGTCCGCAAGGTGATAACACAATTTTGCCTTGTACGTGGCATGAATTAGGCATCCAATTTCACGGCAGGCATAAATGGTTAGGTTATACGGCACAATTTTTAGCGGGCATGGAAAGCGACTTGTTTGGCTGTCAATACTGGGTTAAAAACGGTGCTTCGTCTCCGTATGAGTTCAAATTGGGCAATACGTATGCGGGCTTGGGACGCTTGGATTTTTATCCGACCAAAGGACTGCGATTGTCGGCAACGGGCTACTGTGGCAATACGTTTCATAACACGTTGCAAAACACGTCTTCCTCGAAATACGATAATGTACATGGGACTTTGGCGATGGGTTCGGTGGAGTTGAAGTATCAAGGTTTTAATTGGATTATTCGCGGTAGTGGGATATATGGGCATCTGGCTGACGCTGCAACGATTACTTCGTTTAACCTGTCGATGTCTAAAAATTCCATCTCCAAACGGCAATCTGTGGCGAGCGATGCTTATTCTTTTTGGGGTGAAGTGGGCTACGATTTCTTTGGATTAAATGCACAACTTGCCCAAAAACAACAAAAATTCTATCTCTTTTTCCACTATGATAACTTTAATTCGCAGTATTTGGTGGATGGGAAGAAAAATTATAGTTATTCGTGGTGTGGCAGGCAACGTTTTTCGGCAGGTTTCAACTATTCGCCTCTGTCAGAGCTGATTATCAAGGGTGAGTATGCTTACGGATTACTCAATAAGGCACAAAATGCGGATGGTGAGATGTATCGGAAATATAATCCAGAACCCGAATTTTCGGTTGGCATAACCTATTGTGGATTTTTTAAGTTGTAAAAATAAAATATAAAAGGGTATGAAAAGAATAATTTATTTTGTGATGATTGCCTGTGTGGCAACGCTGGTTGGATGTAAAAATGACGATAATGGTTCGGAGGACATGTCAGCCAAAGAACAAGCATTGAAGAGGATTGTAGCAGATTATACGGCTAAAAATGTGATTCCTATTTATGATTCGTTAGCCAATGCAACAATAGACCTTTATGATGCGTGTGCTACAATGTTGGAAAAATACGGAAGTAATCTCACGGAAGCAGACGTAAAAGTAGCGGCAGGTCATTGGGAAAATGCACGTAAATACTGGGAACGAAGCGAAAGTTTCTTGTATGGTCCTGTGGCAGATTATAACATTGACCCGCACATCGATTCGTGGCCTCTTGACCAAACGGCTATGGACGCATTATTAGGCAATGCAGAAACAATGAAACAAATTGAAGAAAAAGGAGCCGATTATATCAGTAATTTAGGCTACGGTTTGTTAGGATTTCACGCTGCCGAGTATATGCTTTATGCCCATAATAACACGAACAAAAACAATGTACAACTTTACCCTGTTAGCGATTATACGCGTGCACAGTTGGTTTATTTGAAAGCTGTAGCCGAAGATTTGCGTAATCAAACAGTTTTGTTGGAAGCGTGCTGGGAAGGTATTAACAACGTTTCGGCGAATAAAAAAGGAATTTTAAAAGAGGCTGAATTAGATGGATATACTTATTTATCAGTGGGTTATGCGTGGTATATGAACAATGCAGGGGCTCCTGGTAGCAGTTTTAAGACCTTCCAAGAGTCTGCCGAAGAAATCATTCAAGGTTGCATTGACATCGCTGACGAAGTGGGCAATACGAAGATTGGTACGCCCTGCAATGCTGCCAATGACAAAGACCGCAACTATATTGAGTCGCCTTATTCGCTCAATTCGATTGAGGATTTTCAAGATAATATCCGTTCCATTTGTAACTCGTATGCGGGTGTAAATGGTGGTTCGGCACTGTCCAATTATGTGCAAAGCATCAATCCCGATTTGGATACAAAGGTTAAAAAAGCGATTGAAGATGCCTTGAAGGCTATTGCTGCTATCCCAGAACCGTTTGCTACAAACGCTACGGGTACGGAGTCCAAAAATGCTGTAAAGGTAGTGGGAACTGATTTAGCAGACGTGTTGAGTGAAGTGATGGAGTTGATTACAAAATAATAAAAATAAAACGTTATGAAAGTAAAGTATATCATTCTTTGTGCAGTTGTTTTGGGTTTGGTTGTTGGTTGCAAAAATGACGACTCTCCCACGCCCGATAAAACAAACAATTCTTTGCCCGATTGGTACTATGCGGGTGGAAAATTAGGTACGACTACCCTTGCGACCTCAAATGCTTTTGAGCAGCCGACTGCGTCTGTTGAAGCGGGTTTTTATGAGTCGTTCAAGCGTGGTGAGGCTCTTTTTGAAAAGCAGTTTATGAGCAATCCTAAGGGAACGCGTGGTGGCTTAGGCCCTGTGTATGTGCGGTCGTCATGTATTCATTGCCATCCAGGGTATGGGCACGGAAAACGAATTGAAGCAGGGACATATAACTCAACCGAAATAGGCAATGGTACCTTGCTCGTCATCTATAATCCTACAACGGAAGCCTATTGTACGTGGGTGGCTGGAATGCCACAGTTGCATGCCGTAGCACCATTTAAGGCACCGATTGATGAGAGCCAAATCATTATCAAGTGGAACACCTACACGGTTGGCGTTTTCGGCAATGCGTTCCCCGATGGTGAAAAATTTGAATTGGTCTATCCTACGGTTGAAATGCCTACTTCGGCTATTTATGGCTATGATAAATTGGCTGAATTAGGAAACGATATGGATTATGCCGTAAAATTGGAAAACACAATCGGTATATTTGGTACAGGTTTGACGGACGCTATTCCAGACGATTCCATTACGGCACAATGGGCAAAAGAAGAGGAGGCTTTTAACAAAGGTTACTTAAAGCATTGGAGAAAAGACTGGTTCGAGGGAGGTACTTGGAAAACCTACTACACTAACAGTCGTCAAGGTGATGGCACGCAGTATGTTCGCCGTTATACATATGCGATGTCGCGAGGACCGATTTTAGATGCAGCGGGTGCAAACGCCATTTGGAACATACCCAACGTTACTCGTTCCGACCGCAGATACCATTATTTGGACTTGAAAGGAACCAACTATGCGACAGTTGCCTCAAAAGATGCTGAAGTACAAGCCGCTTTCCCCGATTATATCAAACAATATGCAAATGCGACAGACAATCCCGAATTTTTTACCGAAAATGTAGAGCAAAACATCTATAATTACCTCACTTCGACCAATCTTCCTGTGGAAATGACCGATGAGGAATACACCGATGTGATGGTTTGGCATCGTGGTTTGGCGGTTCCAGCTGTGCGAAATATCAACGATTCGGCAGTATGGAAAGGGAAAGAGTTGTTTACAAAAATCGGTTGTGCACAATGCCATCGTCCTTCGTGGACTACGGGTCCCGATAATTTGCAAGATCCCAATAAGTTCTTCAAAAGCGAAAAAGATATGCCACATTATGCTTATCAGAAGATATGGCCGTATTCGGATTTTGTGCAACATAAATTATGTATGGTGGAGGATATTCGTACGGGTTGGTGTCGTACAACGCCTTTGTGGGGACGCGGTTTGCACCAAAAATGTACAGGCGATGAGACAGCCGCACGTTTGCATGACACGCGTGCCAGGAACGTAATCGAAGCCATCATGTGGCATGCCGTAAGCGAAGAATCGGATGCGTATGAAAGTGTAAAACAATTTTACAAGCTCTCTAAAACCGAAAGAGATGCAATCGTAGCGTTTGTAGATGCTATTTAATCAACAAAAAACAAAGAAGGTTACTATCGGTGTGGTGATACTTGTTATTATCACGCTGATAGTTTCCTCTTTATTGCAGAAAATCAACGGCGAACAATGGGCAAGCGAAAACATGTACGGAAGCGTTTGGTTCATTACGTTATGGGCGGTGCTTGCGTTTTTGATGATGGCTACGTTTGCTCGTTTTAACAAAAAATCGTTCACTTTCCTGCTTCATGTCAGTTTTGTTTTTATCCTTCTGGGGGCTTTGATTACGCATTGGTTCGGTGTGCAAGGCACGATACGATTGCACGAAAATGTAAAGCAAAATATCTGTATCACGCCAAAAGATAGCGTTCCATTGCCTTTTTCGGTTGCATTGCAAAAATTTGACACGGAGTACTATCCAGGCACTTCGGCACATTTGGATTACATCACAACCTTTGATATTTTCCCTACGGCAGGCGAAAAAGTGTTGGGGCAAGTGTCTATGAATCGTATTTTTGAGTACGCTCATTATCGTTTTTATCAGCATAGTTTTGACGGCAGAGAGGTAACGCTCGCCATCTCGTACGACCCGTGGGGCATCGGTATTACATACTTTGGATATGCGTTGCTTTTCCTTTCTATGCTGGGATTTTTTCTGCAAAAACGATCGTATTTCAAGGTGTTATTTGCCAAAATTCAGAAACCACTTTCGGTTGTGTTGTTGCTTGGTTCGTGGCTTTCAGTGCAGGCTACCGAATTGCCTCGCGTGCCCGAACGTGCTGTAGCAAGCCAATTTGGGAACTTGTACGTTTATCATAATGAGCGTGTATGTCCGTTGCGAACGATGGCGAACGATGTTTGTCTCAAAGTGTACGGCAAAAGCGACTTTCACGGTTTAACCGAAGAACAAGTGATCATGGGCTGGCTGCTGTATTATGATAGTTGGAAAAAAACGCCCTTCATCAAAGTGAAAGGCAAAAACGTTCGGGAAGCATTGGGGATTGACGGGAAATATGCCTCTTTGAACGATTTTTACGACCAAAACGGCTATAAATTGAAGCATCTGCTGGAACAACGCGATAAAAACGCCATCGCTACGGACGAAAAAGTGCAACTTATTTCTATGGTTGCGACGGGTACGCTGTTTCGCATTTGGGCTGTGGAAGAGCATAAAACACTACGATGGTATTCGTGGGTAGAAAATTCGCCACCCGATTTGGCGTTTGAAGATTGGCAGTTCCGCACTCAAATCATTCCGCATATAGCCATGCTGTTGGACGAGCAGAAAAACACGACCGCTTTTGAAACCATCGGCAAAATGCGAGCCTATCAACGCAAAAGTGTAAGCGTTGACCAGTTACCGTCCGAAAAAAAGTTCAACGCCGAACGAGCCTTTGTGCGTATCCATTACACGCGTCCGCTGGCGATGGGAAACATGCTGTTTGGGATTTTTTTGTTTGCTGTTTTTGTGCTTTTGTGGAGCAAAGAGCGTCCGCTGTCTAAACGTGCTTTTTGGGGCATCATAGTCTTGCTTTGCTTGCAATGGCTTTTCCTCACGGCTATGTTAGCCTTGCGTTGGTACATCAGTGGACATTTACCGTTATCCAACGGACACGAAACGATGCAATTTCTCGCATGGGTTACGTTTTTGTTAACCATTTGCATTTCGATGTATCGTGGTCATTCGCCACATTCGTTGCACTTACAACTACCTTTTGGCGTGCTGATTGCCGCTTTATCGCTCATGGTTTCAATGATGACGGCTTCTAATCCCCAACTAACGAACCTGATGCCCGTTTTGCAATCGCCCTTACTCAGTATTCACGTGGCAATAATCATGTTGGCTTATAGTTTATTGGCTTTTATTATGCTCAACAGCGTCTTAGGGCTTTGTATGCCGACTTTACGCGAACGACTGATGGTTATTTCGCAAATTATGCTCTATCCTGCTGTTTTTGCACTAACGATGGGGATTTTTATCGGGGCTATTTGGGCAAATATCAGTTGGGGACGTTATTGGGGTTGGGACCCAAAAGAAACGTGGGCATTGATTACAATGCTTATTTATGCTTTGCCTCTGCATACACAACATCTTAAATTCTTTCAAAACCCCAAACATTTTCATATTTATTGTCTGTTGGCTTTTTTCTCGGTACTAATCACCTATTTTGGGGTCAATTTTCTGTTGGGAGGAATGCACAGTTATGCCTAAATAAATCCTAAAATCACATTTTTTATATACTTTTCTCCAAAAATCCACATAATACATTGCTTTTTCAAACTTTTTTCCTATTTTCGTGCAAATAAGTCGCAAGAAAATGAAAACGCAACCACAAATCGCCGTCGGCATTATGACGGAAAAGCAAATAGATGTAGTCCAACCCGGTCCGCATAGCACGCCAACCAACCCTACTTTTGTGCTGAAAAATGTACTTATCGGGGTTAATTTCCACTGGGAACGGCGTGAAGACCAAGAGTTTGAGGGTTCGCTCGAAATCGTGCATAACCCAGACGGCACGCAGACGGCTATCAATCGCATTGGGGTGGAGGATTATCTCACGTCGGTTATCACGTCCGAGATGAACGCAACCGCCTCTTTTGAGTACCTCAAAGCCCATTCAGTTATCTCGCGGAGTTGGGTTTTGCGACCGATTATCAACAAGCACGTGGCGAACAAGCAAAGTCAGGGCTTCATCAACACGGACGAGAAACGCATTGTGTGGTACGAACGTGATGCCCATGTGGGTTTTGATGTGTGTGCTGACGACCACTGCCAACGTTACGAGGGTATCACTCGCCGTGATGAGCATAAAGAGGCTTCTGTAAACGTTCGCAAGGCGATTGAGGAGACGTGGGGAGAGGTTTTGGTGGAAGCCACGAGCGACGAAAACAACGTGGAGATTTGCGACGCACGCTTTTCCAAGTGTTGTGGTGGGGTGAGTGAGTTGTTCGAAAACGCGTGGGCAAACGAGCATTACGATTATTTGGAGCCGATACGAGACGCTTCGGAAGGTGTTTTGCCAGATTTAACCATCGAAGTGAATGCTCAAGTATGGATTCGTTCAACACCCAAGTCGTTTTGCAACACGCATGACGCAACGATTTTGAAGCAAGTGTTGAATACCTACGACCAAGAAACGACCGATTTTTACCGTTGGGAAGTGGTTTATACCCCTGCCGAAATTAGGGCGTTGTTGCAAGAAAAATTGGGCATCGATTTTGGTGAAATTCAAGCACTTAACCCCATCAAACGAGGCTCGTCTGGTCGCATTTATGAGTTGGAAATTGTGGGTAGCAAGAAGACGATGATTATCGGCAAGGAGTTGGAGATTCGCCGTGCGTTGAGCAAAAGTCATCTATACAGTAGTGCTTTCGTGGTGGATAGGGACGAGCATGGCAACTTCATTTTGACGGGTGCTGGTTGGGGACACGGTGTCGGATTTTGTCAGATTGGAGCGGCTGTGATGGCAGCAAAAGGGTATGATTACAAGCAGATTTTGGCACATTATTTCCCAAATAGTAAATTGCAAAAATTATTTTGATATGACACATGAAGAGATAGAAAAACGAGTAGAGCGAGCAAAGACGCTGTTTCATGAGGGTTTTAATTGCAGTCAAGCGGTGGTGGCATCGTGTGCGGATGTGGTGGGGTTGGATGAGCAGGTGGCACTGCGAGTTAGTGCGTCTTTTGGTGGTGGGATCGGGCGTATGCGTCAGACTTGCGGGGCTTTTTGTGGGTTGAGTATCTTGGAAGGAATGCGTTCGGGCAGTACAGAAGGGCAGGATGTGGAAAAGAAGAAAAATAATTATGCCAACATCCAAACTTACGCCAAAGCCTTTAAGGAAGCCAATGGTTCGCTGATGTGTGGTGAGTTGCTGGGGTTGGTGCCAAAAGCGGAGCCGAACGACCCAACGCCCGAAAAACGAACGGATAGTTACTACAAGAAACGCCCTTGCGATGAGATGGTGGCGTGTGCGGTGCGGTTATTTTTGGAAAATAAAACGATGTGAATATAAATTTTAATAGTTAATATGATGGCAGATAGTAAAAGAACGTGCATCAAATGCGATAATGTGGTTGATGCAGGATATGGAAAAGATACTTCGAATGGTTTTGTGTGCAATGATTGTTTGAAAAAACGGAGGCGTGCACTCATTCTGTTACTGGTGATTTGTGTCTTGATTGCTGTTGCGGGGTACATTATTTGGCAGAAAAATAGTAAGCCAAAAGAGGTGAAACCGCCAGTAGTTGAAGTACCCAAAGAGGAACCCAAGGTGGAAGTGCCCGAGAAACCAGCTTTTAATTTGGCGAACACCAAAGCGGTTCGTTTAACGTTTGATAAGCCAATTAGCGAGGTGGGGTTGTTCCAGTCCGATTTTGAGAAAAGCGTGGCTTCGGCGGAACAAGCCAATGCGAACACGGTTGGGATTCCTACGATTGCAACGCATTACAAGTTCAGACGTTTTAGCATAAGCAAGAAGGATGCGGAGTTAGTGCAAGCGTTTGCCGAGGCGTATTTAAAGACGGATAAAACGGCTGTGATAGTGGTTGAAGGGTATGCTTGTAGCATAGGGAAGCGTTGGGCGAATAACTGGATTTCGAAGAAGAGAGCCCAGAATGTGGCAAGTACGCTTGTTGCGGCTGGCATCCCACAAAGCAACATCGAAGTGAAGTGGTACGGCGAAACACGGAATAAAGAGTTTCGTTTCCCCAAACGCTCCGCTTATCGGCGTGCTGTGGTGAGTATCAAAGAGTAAAAAATCTTTCTCTATGTTTGCCACGTTTGAGTGGTGAATACAGAGGATTTTGCCATTTGTTCGTAATAAGTTAGATGTTACTTTTCACCTTAAAAAGAATCTAAGAAATCTTTTACCTTTTGTGCTTTTTTATCATATACAGGGCTTATTTTTGCCATCTTTTGAAAGATTTCCAAACTTTCTTGTGCTGCCTTCAAAGCATCATGTTGATTTCCTTGTCCATTATACCAAAGTGCAAGAATAAAAAGCGTCTGTGCCACATACGGCAGGTAGGCTTCAGGACTAATTTCCGCCAACTTTCGACGAATCTCCAATGCTTCCGCTAATTCCTTCTCCGCGTCGTCGTGTTTGCCTGTAACGCTATGGAGCTCGCCCAAATTGTTCAGCGTCGTCGCCACATCAGGCAGGTAGGCTTCGGGGGTAGATTCCGCCAACTTCCGGCGAATCTCCAACGCCTCACCGTATTCCTTCTCCGCGTCGCCGTGCTTGCCTATATTTCTATGGAGAATGCCCAAATTGTTCAGCGTCATAGCCACATCCGGCAGGTAGGCTTCAGGGGTAGCTTCCGCCAACTTGCGGTATTTCTCCAACGCCTCAACGTATTCCTTCTCCGCGTCGCCGTGCTTGCCTGTATCGCTATGGAGATTGCCCAAATTGTTCAGCGTCCCAGACACATACGGCAAGTAGACTTCGGGGGTAGATTCCGCCAACTTGCGGTATTTCTCCAACGCCTCAACGTATTCCTTCTCCGCGTCGCCGTGTTTGCCTGTATCGCTATGGAGATTGCCCAGATTGTTCAGCGTCGTCGCCACATCCGGCAGGTAGGCTTCGGGGCTGGTTTCCGCCAACTTCCGAAATATGGTCAAAATCTCACTAAACTCCTTTTCCGCCTCTGCATATTTGCCCGTACCTATATGAAGAAGGCCCAAATTACCTAATGTATACGCCACAAACGGCAGGTAGGCTTCGGGGGTAGATGCCGCCAACTTGCGGTATTTCTCAAACACTTCTTCATAGACACATATTGAATCTGCAAATTGGTTGTTATCCTGAAGGAAATAGGCTTGTTTGAAAAGCAAATCAGCAAGTTCAGGAATAGTGTAGCATTTTCGAGCGTGAAACACTGCCTTTTCATATAGTTCTTTGCACTCACTAACCCAATTCTTTACTTTTGCAACAGACAAGTATTGGATGCGCAGCACGATGGTTTCAATCTTAGCACGATATTTTTCCTTTGCTTTGTCGGCCAAGGCTTTGGCAGTTTCAAAGTCCTTTTCACATTGGGCTGCATCAGCCAATATCTCTTCGCGGTTCAAGATGTCAAGGGCATTATGATAATTGCCTTCCTCAAACTCCTTTTGGGCCAAGGCAACCCGTTTGTCGTCAGGGTCGGCAGTGGTAATTCTCGTAATGGTTTGGGCCATTTCCATTAGGGCTTTTTCAAAATTCAGGAGTTCTTTCTTTTTTTCTGACAACTGCTTTTCAAGCAAAGGAATACTTGAACTTTCAGGATTTGAAGTTTTCAACGAAAGCAAATCCTTTTCCAAATCCGAAACTTCTTTGCTCAATTTCTGGTATAGCTTGTTGTTATAGGCCAAAGACAGGTTGGAAATATTGCCCAATTCCTGTCCATCTAACATAATCTTGGAATCTTGGATGGACAATTTGGCAGCAGGGACATTCTTGCCAATGAAAAACAAGAGAAAATCGCTCTCAACACCTTCTATGCCACGATACGAGGAATAAAATTTTTCACCGTGATTTTTTGCAAATCCTTTTTTTATTTTTATCAGTTTTTTATAGTCTTTTTCAACTTCAGAAGTTATATCACCATCTTTCACATCTTTGAAATAAACCACCAATCTGGTTATTTTTCCACCTCCAA
The DNA here is from genome assembly GCA_016282955.1 of Paludibacteraceae bacterium. Lineage (GTDB taxonomy): Bacteria > Bacteroidota > Bacteroidia > Bacteroidales > Paludibacteraceae > Colicola. The sequence goes on from JAEELX010000130.1 coordinate 26,870, forward strand.
AGCGTTCATTATATGCAATCTCAAATTCTTCTTTGCTGTATTTACCTACCTTCCTCCAAAACAATACAATGCACTCGTCACAATTTTTCAGAATCTTGTTGTATTCATCTTGGCTACGTTTATCAGGTAAAGCAGGGTCGGCAAATTCCCAAGCCTCCACATCAATCTGATAACCAAATTTTGCGAGGACTTTGTTTATTTTGATTGTGTATTGGAAAAAATCATTCCTCTCATCTGCCAATTCATTGCTGCTGGCCAAGAAAACTTTATAGTGATTCAATTGCTTTGTTTCCATAATATGCGACGAATTTTGTTACAAAAATAAGTATTTTCCCATAATCACTAAAAACTTTTTAAACAACATGGTTGAAAACATATCTAATAATGCTCCATCAATGTTATTAATCTACATGAAATGCTAAATATATTTAATGTTTCTTTTGAAATTGGGAAAAGTGAAACGAAAATACAACGATTTTATGTATTTTTTCAAATAGCAACTTTGAGCAACTTGTTATATATCTTATAACCTTATCCTTTCTCCTTTTCATACTGCTCGGTAGCGAAGCGTTTCATCTGTTTGAGCATGGATAGTAATCCGTTGCTTCGCGAAGGAGAGAGGTGGTTTTTCAAATCGATGGCGTCCAAAAAGTAAATATCGGCATCCACGATTTCTTTGGGTGTTCAAAAATATTTTTTGTTTGTATATTTTTTTCTACCTTCGTGGTGTAATTTATTTATTGTGTTTCAGCCACTTCTTTTATTAGACCTACATTTTTCTAATAAAAGCGGTACAGAAATAAAGAGTGTAGGCTATCTTTATGCTAATTTGAATACATTTGTATTAGTGGTCGTTAGCACACAATAATTTTTTAAGACACAGCTGTTTCGAGTTAATTGGAGTGGCTGTGTTTATTTTATATACTATCTTTTCCTCTGTTACGAGTTTATGTATTTCAACCGCTGCTATATTGGATGTGTGTTGTCTATGAACCGCTAACAAAATTGTTCCATTCGTTCCCTGTCTTAATTCGTTGAAGTTATTGCAAATAAATTTTACGAAATCAAATGCCGTCATACCTATCTTCTGTAATTCGGCATTATGTTTATTCTTAATATGCACTAATTCTGATTCATATATAACGATATCGCACGCTTTGAGAATTTTTGTTGCCCAACTATTCATGCGTATGCGTCCCACTTTAATACATTTGTTATCATTGTGTGCTTTTTTTCCGTCTGTGGCATTATTCTTTTTTGGAAGTTCCGTCTTCATGCTTGATTTCTGTTTTTTCAGGATATGTTATAGGCTTTTTTGCCATCGCTGTTGGGTCTTCGGTTAGCAAGATGTTCACTTATCCTTTCTCCTTTTCATACTGCTCGGTAGCGAAACGTTTCATTTGTTTGAGCATGGATAGTAACCCGTTGCTTCGCGAAGGAGAGAGGTGGTTTTTCAAATCGATGGCATCCAAAAAGTAAATATCGGCATCCACGATTTCTTGGGCGGTGTGGTTCGAAAGCACCTTGATGAGCAATGCCACAAGACCCTTGACCAAAATAGCATCGCTCTCGCCGTGATAGATAATACGTCCTTCCTGCATCTCGATGAAAAACCATAACTTACTTTGACACCCCGGAATGAGATTCTCGTCCGTCTTCTTCTCTTGCGGAAACGGCTCCAAATGGTTGCCATAGTCGATGAGCAAGGCGTAGCGGTCTGTCCAGTCGTCAAACGATTCAAATTCTTCGATTATTTCATCTTGTATCTCGTTGATTGTCATAGTTTTGGATTTTTTTGTATAGATAATCTACAATTTGTTCGTCATTTTCTTCGCTAAAATCCTGCAACGGTGCCTCAACCACCCAATTCGCTCTGCGGTAGATGGGCTCGCGTTGTGCCATTTGCTGTTGGACGTGCGATAAAAGTTCCTTGTTCGTCTTATTTTTGAGCAACGGTCGGAGCGACAAATCCGTGAGCATCAGCCGTTGTGTCAGGTGTTTAGGGTGCCATTTGATATACACGCTCGTCCCCAACTCCAACAGACAATCCATATTATCTTCCCAGCACGGATAGCCACCACCGAGGGCATACACCACCTTTTGTATCTCGCAGTCTGCCAACTCTTCCACCACGCGTTTTTCTTTGATTCGGAACGCATTTTCGCCGTATTGCTCAATAAATTTGCCCACTTTGATGTTGTAATACTCCTCGAAAGCATCGTCCATATCCACAAAAGCCCAGTCCAATCGCTGTGCCAACGACTTGCCGATAGTGGACTTTCCAGCCCCCATATAACCGATTAAGAAAAGCGGGAGTTGAATCATTGGAAGGTTGAATCAATCTCTACTTGGTAGGTGTTATCTTGCCAAACGATTTGCAAATCTTCGCTGAAAGTGGCTTGCAAAAACGTACCTTTGATGTTTGGTTTGATATTTGTCAGAAAATTCCAACTCTTGTCGTAAGCTTTCACAATAGACGAGCAAATCGGCTCGCAAACAGTCTGAATGCAAAAAATAGTGTCGTGCGATTCGGCAAAATAAGCGTAGCATTCGTCTGCCATCTTCATCGAAACCACATCGCCCGATTGCTCAATGACAGGACGCCCATTCACGGCTTTGGTGAGCGAACGCAAGAAAGCCAATCGATTTTCAGCGTGTAAAGAAAACGTAACTGAAAATAGTAAAACCAAAAAGAAAGCCATTTTTTTCATATCTCTTGTAATAAAGTTACTGCGTAAGCACTTATTCCTTCTTTGTTGCCCACAAAACCCAACTTTTCGGTGGTCGTGGCTTTGATGGAGACTTGCGAAGTTTCAAGGTGCAGTAGGTTGCTAATTTTCTGTTGCATTGCCTCTATGTAGGGTGCCAACTTCGGTTCTTGTGCACAAATGGTTGCGTCAATGTTCGCAATCGTATATTTTTCGGCTATCATTTCGCCCGTTTTTCGCAATAATTTGGTGGAATCAATGCCTTTGTATGCTTCGTCCGTATCGGGAAAATGCTTTCCAATATCGCCTAAACAAGCCGCTCCTAACAACGCATCGCAAATCGCGTGTAGCAACACATCTGCGTCCGAATGCCCCAATAATCCGTGCGTATGCGGTAAGTTCACGCCACCTAAAATCAGGGGACGGTCGGTTACCAAACGGTGTACATCATACCCAAAACCGATACGCATTATCGCTTGTTGCTAACTAAGTCTTTAATGCCTGCCACGTCAAAGCCGAGCGTAAAACGCAACGTTTGGTCGAGCGGGTTGGTTGAAACAGTCGCTATACAGTAGGACACATCCAACGAGAAAATACTCAAATGGAAACCTGCACCCAACGTGAAGTAATTACGGTTACCTTTGTAGTAGTTCTCGTAACTATACCCTAAACGTCCGAAGAACTGCTGATTATAACTATACTCCAGACCTACACCCGGTTGCAATTCTTGCATTTCTTCTTTGAAGCCACCCGGAGCATCCGCAAAAGAATAGAAAATACCTTTTACCGAACTCAACTCCGAATACCATTCATTCAATTTCTGTCCAGTTAATTCATTGCCATCATCGTCTTTGGCATATTTTGAATTACGACTCGGCACCATCAATTTGCCCACGTCTGCATAGATACCCAAACTATTGTAGCGGTTGAAGGGGATTTTATATCCAAGTCCCAGACGTATACTTGCAGGGATAAATTGCTTGGTGATGTCGTCATAACTCATTTTACCACCCAAGTTATTGAGGGTTAAACCTACACTCAACAGACTCGTACCACTCTTAATTTCTAAGGGTTGTCTATAATAAAAACCGATGTCTGCTGCCATGGTCCACGCTGCTTTCATCTCGGTCGAAGCATCACTAGTCGACAAATTCGAGCCGTTATTTAAGTCAGAATACATAAAACGCAAGGTTGCCGACATACTGATAAAATCGTGCAATTTACGCGAATAAGCCACGTCAAAAGCAAATTCGTTCGGCTTTGCGTGTCCCAAATCTTGTCCAGAATAGTCCGTCAAGTTCACTTCTCCCAACGAAAAATACGTGAAAGAAGCGGAAATAGCCTGCAAATCATCAAATTTATAATAACCAGCAATATATGCCAAGTTAATGTCCTTTACCAATTTACGCAACCAAGGAGAATAATTCACAGAAAGTCCTCCTTTGCTGTTGATGAAAGCGTATTTAGCCGCATTCCAATGTTGTGAATTTTGGTCAGTTGATGTTGCAGCACCTATATCTCCCAAGCCCGAAGCACGTCCGTCTGGTGAAATCGTCAACGATGGCATCGCTGTAATCAAAGGATTCAGTTCTTTTTCTACCGCAAACACATTCATTACTCCCAAACACACGAAAAGCGAAACGACAAGTAGTTTTTTCATTGATATGACTTTTTTAATTAACAATTATCTTTCCTTTCCTTACAATTTTTGTACCATTTACGAAAAATTGCACATTATATATATACAAACCTGTACCAATCACATTATTTTTTACGTTCCATTGTATCTCGCTATACGTCTCTTGCGAGTGATGCCAATAGAGTTTTCCGCTTATGTCATACACCCGAATTTCCATGTCGGTAACATATTCGGGTTGATTGATTGCGATACGAAAATACACATTTTCTGACAATTTCACAGGATTTGGATAAATTAGCAACGCAAAATCGTCGGGCACGTAACCCGTGAACACTTCAAAATGGAGATTTTTGGTTGTGCTGTTGTTCGCCAAATCCCAAATCCGAAACGACAGCGTGTGCTTTCCTTCTGCCAAATCCGACAGCGGATAGGTTATGATGCCTCCATTAGCGTCTATGGGCGTGTAGTGTTTGTGGTTGAGGTAGTAAATAGCATCCATCGATTGGTCCAACATCAGCATTCCAGTGTGCCCAATCCCGCTCCCCGAGATATTGATTCCGTTTTCGTCCGTGATGTGTGCGTAAAAAATAGGGTTGTTGTTCGTCCCGTCGCCGTCTTTGAAGTTTTCGTGGTCAAGATATAACCTGATTTGTGGTCCCGTGATGTCCTCTATCGCGTTCGGGTCGGTGCCACCGATGGTAAAATCTTCGTTATGACCCACTGCATCTTGGCAAGAACTCTCATCGTAGGCATAAAGAACCATCCGTCCATCGCCGTAGTTGTAGTGAATATCCTTCGGTACGCGGAACGGGAACGAGAAATGTCCATCAACCACATCAACAACCCCTTTGTAAAGCAGGTTGGGGTAGTCGTCGTAGGCAATGCGGGTCTTTTGACTTTCATCTCGTTCGTCGTTGTCGTTACTCAGCACAGTTTGTTTTTTATCGTAGATAGAAATATCCAATTTGCCATTAAATTCGGTCGCCTTTTGCCCACTTGGGTTGATTATGTCGCCTTCAATAGTATGCAACGACAAGGCTCTGAGCGTGTCTTTTTGCAAAGTCGTCTGAATAGTATAGTTGTTTGGATAATTAAATTTCAAGGCTGGGTCGCACAGCAAAACATAGGCTAATTTATTATGTTCTACGCCACATTGATTCTTCGCTTGTCGGGTTGCTTCGCCAAAGGAGATGTTTTTGGACATATCGCCCAAGAGGTTGGTGCAAACGTAATAATTGATGTCGCTATTGAAGCTCGCCAAAACGGTTCTACAAGCGGATAAAACGCCGATTGCTCCACCTTTTGGAGACAAAACCGCGACTTCGCCTGCACTCTGATGACGCGAATCAAAATGCGAAAAACTGCACGTTGCCAACATCCAAAAGCCCAAATTCTTGTTCTTCAAATTGCGAATATCGTAAATCGACAGAATGTTCTCCGAAGTGATGTTATTGTAACCTCCGTGCCCGCTGTAATCAAAAAACAGCATTCCTTCTGTCAAAAACTCGTTCAGCAGCGATTCTGCCATCGGATAACTTTCATTGGAGGCGTTTGTTTGCTGTTGGTAAGCGTCAAAATAAATTTTGTTCACGACCAACTGTCGATTTTTGGTTTCCACACCTTTGGCAGCCCGTTCTGCCACGTTGAGATGAACCGCTTTGTCGCCATCGTCTGCCAAAAAAACAACCTGATTTTTCCACTCGCCCAAGCGGCATTCCGTGATATAATTGCGGATTTTTTCCACCATCTCGTTGGCTTCTTGCACGGTCGAAATCGGCAACCGACCCACTGCAATGTCTATCGTCGCCATCTTATCTTGGTAGTTTCCATTCGCATCAATGCCCGTTTCGTCACCCAAACAACCGAAATAATCATCAATCGGAAAAGCGTACATCTCATTGAGGTAGTTTTGCCCTTCCAAATCGTTTATTTGGTAGGTTATGAGCGTATTTTCAGGGTTTTTATTCAAAATGTTGCGGTTATCAAAGGTGCCATCGCCAAAAAGCAAAAGATATGTCAAACTGCCATTGCCCCGCTCGTATAGCATTTTTGCGAACCAACGAATAGCCGTTGCGTCTGGCGTTCCCGACGAAAACTCGTTGAAAATCTGCTCGTCCGTAACCACAACCGTATTCAAACCGTCGTTTTGCCGATGGATTTTTGCCAACTCTTCGGCTTGTTGAACGAATGCTGCAGGCGTTACAATGATCATCTCCACATCGGAAAAAGCGTGCAGATTTTGATTCGGAATCGTGCCAATGACCGTGGGCGTTGGAAACTTGGTGTATTGGCTATTGAAGGCAACGTAATGTCGCACTTTTTTTGTTGAACCATAGAAAGTTAGCGTATTCCCACTTCGTGTTGCAGGCACCTGAAAAATCGTATCCAAACGGCTCACATCCCAGATTTGCGTGTATTCATTGGCGTTTTGCAAACGATAGGCATGGAGGACATCATTTCCCACGTTGGTGATATTATAAAATTGCATTTCGTCCGCTACCATAGACAGATTTTGCCGATAATTGAGTTCAATAAAATTGAGCCAACCTTTCGCCGTTGCATCCACGTTGGAGAACGAAATGGAGACGTTTTGTTGGGTGGCAGAAGGGCTAAACGCAAGTTGTGCAACCACATTTTTGGCCTGCATATAAAAATCCGTGAGCGTGAAAATGGTGTGCTGTTGCGTTTGATTTTGGGCAGAAACCGTGAACGAACTGCTGTTATCGTGGCTCGCAGCCGCTAATTCGTAGCGGATAGTCGCTTGTGTCGAAGTGATGATATTGGGAGTTGGGAAAGAAACCGTATGCGAAGTTTTGGGGTTAAAACTTTCGCCAAAAAACTCCCTTCCACCGCCATTTATCCCATTGACATCCACCAAATTAACAAGTTCCTGCTCGTGCAAATCGGTTCGCACACAAAAATCCATATCGGTTGCAGTTTTGCCGTTGATGTCCGTTGCAATTGCCTTGATAAAACGGCTTGCATCTTCGCTTTCGCCCACAAAATAGTAGCCAAAATTGCTGTACGGATTGCGTTTGTGGAATAAAAATGCTTTTTGCTTGTCCCAATGCCACGAAACGGGTCCTTGTGCGTAAAAAAGGATGTTGTCGCCTCGCCCAAAAACACCGTCAGAGCCTTTATTCATCAAAATCGACACCATCGGAAGGTCATCTATTTTACTATCTTTTTGCTTGAATGATTGGTTCAAAATCGCTCCACCATAGCCAAAAATACACACTTTTTGCGGGTTGATACCCATTTTTTCGATTTGCTCATACGTGAGCGAATGAATGCCCGATTGCTCGACCCTGATTTTCACGAATTTTCCCTCTCGCAAGACCGAAGAAGTCGGAAAAGTATGAATGCCCGCAACAATAGGCGTAACGAGCAACGCAAAAAATATCGCAAACAAAAGTCGTTTCATTTGATGGCACAGAATAAAATTTCTTCGTCGTTATAGGTTACTTTGCAGTTCGTATTTTGTTGTAAATCATAAACATAGCGTTTATTATCCATAAAAAGTAAGTCGCCTTGCCGAATCGTCATCAAGTGGCTCACTTTTTCAATGGTTTCTTCTGCCGTTAAAGCCCAATCTTGCAAAGTAAATTGTTGTTTTTCAGCACCAATTTGCAAATCAAAAACAAAATCTTCAAACAGTTCTTTGTCCAACATTTTGCCCACCACAAGCGAGTAATCAAACGCTATGGCAGCCGTCCAAGCATCGCCCGTTTGGTGTGCCTGCTGCAACAAATCCTTCGCCTTGATGTTCAATCCAAACGTGAAACTATCCCAATAACGCGGTGCAAAGTGCTTTGTGATGGATTTTCCCACCTTACACAAGCGAAAAACCAAGCACGGAGTCGCCGTAAAATGTTGGGCAAAATCGGGAATAAAAAATGGCTTGCGATTGACCAATAACGACGAATCGCTCTTCAAAATAAGGGTTGGAAGATCCGCTTGCTCGTATGTAAATCCAACTAATTTCACATCACTTCGGACGAATAAAAATTTGCACTTGTGTACCCGAAAAATTCCACCACGAACGCAATTTATTTTCCAAAAAACGCCGATAATTTTCCTTCACATACTGCGGCAAATTGGCAAAAAACACGAAGGTCGGAATTTGCGTATTGGGCAGTTGTGTACAGTACTTTATTTTGACGTATTTTCCTTTGGTTGCGGGTGGCGGATAATTTTCTATCAAGGGTAAAAATTTTTCATTTAGTTGCGAGGTCGGCACTTTGCGTTCCTTGTTTTCGTACACTGTCAGAGCCGTTTCTATCACCTTGAAGATTCGCTGTTTATTGATCGTAGAGATGAACAAAATCGGAAAATCGGTGAAAGGTGCCAAGCGTTCCCGAATCGCATTCTCAAAAACCTTAATGCTTTGCGTGGTTTTGTCCTCCACCAAATCCCATTTATTGACGCATACGACTAACCCTTTTTTGTTTTTTTGGATGATGGAAAAGATGTTCAAATCCTGCCCTTCGATGCCTTTGGTAGCGTCAATCATCAAGATGCAAACGTCCGAATTTTCAATCGCCCGCAACGCCCGAACCACCGAATAATACTCCAAATCCTCTGTTACTTTGGCTTTTTTGCGGATACCCGCCGTGTCCACCAAATAAAAACGCTTGCCAAATTTGTTGTATTCTGTGTAAATACTGTCGCGTGTGGTGCCTGCGATGTCGGTTACGATGGTGCGTTCTTCGCCAATGAAAGCGTTGATTAAGCTACTCTTACCCGCATTGGGTCGCCCCACCACCGCAAAACGTGGTAACTCCTCTTCTAACTCCTCGCCGTCGAATGCTGGGAAACGAGCACATATCTCGTCCAATAATTCGCCTGTCCCCAAGCCATTTTCCGCACTAATCACGAAGGGTTCCCCCAACCCCAACTTATAAAACTCCGCCGCACCATACTGTGCCGTGAAGGTATCCACCTTATTGACCGCCAAAAGACACCTCTTATTAGAGCGTTTGAGCAACTGTGCCACCTCCATGTCAAACTCGGTGATGCCCACCTGCACATCGACCAACAGCAACACTTCGGTCGCCTCTTCTATCGCCAATGTTACCTGTCGGTTGATTTGGTTCTCGAACGTGTCGTCCGAATTAACCACCCAACCACCCGTATCAATGACGCTGAACTCCTTCCCGCACCACTCAACCTTCCCGTATTGACGGTCGCGAGTTGTACCCGCTTCGGCACTAACGATGGCTCGGCGAGTTTTCGTCAAGCGGTTAAAGAGCGTGGATTTGCCCACATTTGGACGCCCTACTATGGCTAATATATTTCCCATTTTTTACGGAATTGGATACTTACAAATCTCTTTCAAAGGTGTCATCACGAACTCGCGTTCCTTCATAAACCGATGGGGAATGGTCAATTCGTCCGTTTGAACAGACACTGATTCGCCATTTTCAAAGCATAAAATCAAATCAATATCAATCGTGCGGTCATGATAAACGCCATTGACCGATTTGGTCAAACGCCCCAACTGTTTTTCAATGTCTTGCGTTATGTGCAAAACATCTATCAGAGCCAAATTTGTGGTAAAACAAGCCACGACATTGCAATAACCATTTTCGCTTTCGTAACCCCACGGTTCCGAGTAAAAAAATGCCGAACAACTCTGCTGTTTGCCTATCTTTTCAGCCATTTTTTGCAACGCATTTTGAATCGTCTGTTCGCGATTACCTAAATTACTGCCTAAACCAAAATAAATTTCTTTCATACTACTTTTTCCCAACAATTATTACCCATTTTGACAAAGGGTAGATATAAAAACGACTCTTCTTTTGTTTCTTGTGGCAAAAAATGCACAATCGAATCAATCTTATTGACACAAAAAACCACAATTAAAACCACTATTCCGTACTTGATAGCTCCAAATAAACTCCCC
>JAEELX010000131.1 GCA_016282955.1 Paludibacteraceae bacterium
CACAATGCTCCTTGAAGATGTGATGGATTTGATCGAAAAAGCCCATAGCCAACAGGATAGAATAGTCGTGGTGTTGGATGAGTTTCAGGAAATTCTTGACCTTGCTCCTTACTTGGATAAAAAACTCCGTGCCATCATGCAAAATCAGAACCATATTAACTATGTTTTATTGGGCAGTCAAGAAAGTATGATGATTGATATTTTTGAAAAGAAGAAGTCGCCTTTCTACCATTTTGGCGAGTTAATGCGCCTTAAGAAATTGCCATACGATGATTTTCACGCGTATCTGTCTACACGTTTGAGCCATCTCTTTGCTGATAAAAGTGGTGAGTTGGCAGACAAGATATTGGCTTATACAGGCTGTCATCCGTATTACTCGCAACAGTTGGCGGCGAATGTGTGGCAAGTGGCTATGTTGCAACCCGAAGTAGACGATGTCTTGCAGACGGCCATCGAACAAATCGTATCTACGCATGGCTTGGATTATGAGCGATTATGGATGAATCTTAATCGCACGAATAGATGGATTCTGCAACGCTTGGCTTGCAATGGCGTATTACAAACAGGCGAGCACAAGACCAGTACGATTTATAGTGCCCTGAAGCAGTTACAGCGAGGCGGATATGTGATTTATACCACGCGTTACGAATTGGAAGACCCTTTTTTTAGAGAATGGATACTACAGGCGATTTAAGTTGCGTGCTTTTGGTCGGTTGGTCTTGCTGGGTGGCGAGGTTTTTTTACGCCGCTTTGGTGGCGAGCCTTTCGCTGGCGTGGCAAAGGGTGGCTTCTGAGATGAGCGTGGCTCCTGGCGGGCTTCTCCTAAAAAAAATTCTTCCTTCAAAAAAAAGTGCTACCTTTGCAAAAAAAACACAGTTATGGAAAAAAAAGTTACCAAAAAGAAAACTTCAAAAAGGCACATCATTGATGACCTTCCCGAACCTACCAAACTAAACAAATTTGGCGAGTGGGCAAAAGCAAACCCTGGCGGTTGGTTCGTGATTAATGACATGAAAGCCGTAATGAAATGAACCGAGTTTTAATAAAAAAATATATCTTTGCAAAACGAATTAAAATTTACGTGATATGAAAACAAAAGAAATGGAACAACCCAAGAGGTTAAGTAAAGCTGCCGAGTGGTTAAATGCTCAAGAAAAGCCAGTCATAACAGTTATCGACAGAAGAGCCGTAATGAAATGAGCCGATTCCTTATTGATACCAATGTATTGGTACATTTTTTAGAAGAAGTATTGGATGAACACACATATGAATTATTGCGTGATTATGCCAATCAAATTTACATTTCTTCGGTAAGCGTAATGGAGTTTATAAACTTAGTGCAGTCAGGTAGAGTAAAAAATCATAAATTTGGCAAAGAAAAAGTGCTACAATTGATTACAGAAAAACTCTATTTTAAAGTGTTATATGTTGCTCCACAACATCTGGAAGAGTTGGAAAGACTCCCTTCTGTTCCCAACCACAACGACCCGAACGACCGTCTGATTATCTCCCAAGCCTTGTCGAATCGTTTGGAACTTGTCAGTAGCGACAGCCAGTTCGTCCATTACCGCAAATATGGCTTAGAGTTCATCAAAGCCAAACATACCGCCAAGAAAAAGTGAAATTTGAAAGGTGAAAGATTCTTCACCTTTTTTGTTTTGCCTTTGTACCATGCTTGGTTGCTTGCGGTGGCAAAAAAGGCGTGGTTTCCGAGATGAGCGTGGCTTCTGGCGGGCTTAACCTAACTAAAAATTGAAAATTGAAAATTGAAAGGTTTGATGTTTATTGGGTGGCGAGCCTCTCGCCTTTGATTTTTCCTCTTTCACTTTAAAAAAAAGTCGTACCTTTGTGGTCAAAAGGATGGATTATGAAACCGTATCGTTTTATCAACATTGACGAGGAGCCGACCGATGAGCAACTGTTGCAACTGATGCAAGATGTAGCCCTCGAAGCCAAAGCACGGCATGACAAAGCCCATGCAGCCTTGTTTGAACATATTCGTCAAATGGCCAAATCACTATGAATAAACCCGTCTTGATCGTGATTGCTGGTCCCAATGGGTCGGGTAAAACTTCCACCACTCGTATGGTTATCAAGTACGAATGGTCACAACAATGTGTATATATCAACCCCGATGAAATAGCACAAACTAAATTTGGTGACTGGAATGATACGAATGCCATTCGACAAGCCGTAGCGTATTGTGAACAATGGCGTGAACAGTTGCTGAGTGAACATCAAAACTTTATTTTTGAAACCGTCTTATCTTCCGAACGCAAAGTGGATTTTCTTAAACGTGCCAAAGAAGCGGGATTTTTTATTCGTATGTTCTTTATTTGCACCGAATCGCCCACAATCAATGCTGCACGTATTGCCAATCGAGTAATGGAAGGAGGACATGATGTGCCGATACAAAAAGTGATTTCACGCTATGAAAAAGCCATTATTAACGCTATTCGAGTAAGTCAATTCGCCGATAGAGCGTATTTTTATGACAATTCCATTGATAATCAAAATGCACAGTTGTTATTCCGTACCAGAGATGGCAAATTGGCTAAACAATATGTAGAAACCTTTCCGCAATGGACAGATGCGATACGTGAAAAATTGCAATAATCTTTTGCAGTGGCAAAAAAGCGTGGCTTCCGAGATGCGGGCTGCTTCTGGCGGGCTAAACCTAAATGAAAATTGAAAATTGAAAAGGGAAAAGGGGATGCCAATTTACAATTAACAATGTACAATTTACAATGTACGATTGACCGATTCGCCGCTTGACCGCTTCACCGCTTCACCAATTTTCATCTCTCATCTTTCAGTTTTCATCTTCTTTTACGTTGTGCATTTTGGCGTTTGTTGGGTGGCGAGCCTCTCGCCTTTCACCTCTCGCCTTTCACCTTTCATTTTGCTTACACTCGCTTCCTTTTTTTTCTTCTAAAATTTTATGTGATTTTTTGAAAAAAAAGCATTATCTTTACGCAGATTTTGTGTGTTTTATTGATTTTGTTATGAAACGTTCTTTATTTTTAGTTATTGCATTGTTGCTATCCTTGTCTTTTTACAGCAAGGAAATATCCTATAATGACGCATTGAAAACCGCTTCTTCGTTTTTTTCGGCATCGTCTTCACCTTCTGCGTCTAAAATATCCGCTAAACGTTCTCGCTCGGGCCAAGGTGACTTGTCTTTATCCATGACGGGTACCCAGTCCGACGGTAAGCCGGCGTTTTATATCATCAATAATGGCACAAAAGGCTTCGTTATTGTCTCTGCAGATGATAACACGAAGCAGATTTTAGGTTATTCGAACGAGGCTGCCTTTGTTCCCGAAGACATCCCGCCTCATGTGCAGTTCTGGTTGGAGCGTTATGCCCACGAGGTCGAGATGGCATCTGACGAAAAACCAGTGACTTCTACGAGTCCTTCGCCTAAATACGAGCCTATTGAGCCTCTGTTGGGTGCGATACAGCATAATCAGGATGAACCGTATAATAATCAATGTCCTATGCTAAATGGTAAACGGACTGTTACGGGTTGTGTTGCAACGGCTGCTGGTCAGATAATGACCTACCATAAATATCCTGTCAAAGGTAAAGGGCAAGTAAGTTATACGTGGAATAATACCACTCTTTCGGCTGATTTAAATAACAGCACGTATAATTGGGATAATATCTTGCCAAAATATGTGAAAGGTGGTAATTACACTGCTGACCAAATAACTGCTATATCATCTTTGTTGCGTGATATAGGTTATTCTACTGAAATGGACTACGGTCCAAGTTCGGGTGCCGTAGATAAAAAGATGGCTCGTGCTTTTGTGAACAATTTCAGTTACGATAAGTCCTTGAGGTATATCTGGTATAACGCTTCTTATACTACTAGTGTTGGTTCACTATCGTGTACATGGTCTTCCGTTGTTGATATGTTGGATGAGATTTATAGTAATTTAGAAGCGGGTCTTCCTGTGATGATAGGTGGTCAAAGCTCTAATGGTGGCGGTCATGAG
>JAEELX010000132.1 GCA_016282955.1 Paludibacteraceae bacterium
ACCACTTTGGTTATCAGTCCACACAAATTTAGTCGTTTCGGACGAAATACTCTTTTTGCTACTACCATCTAAATTGCTGACAAACAATCCATTAGATGTGTAGTAATAGACTTTTTGCGTCAGAGGGTCGATTCGGAAACCAAGCACCGTTTCACCCAATTTGGAGGATAAAGAAGAAGTCGTAACTTCGTTACCATTGAGCGTTTGCGAGCCGTTTTGTGAGGCATCTAACAACGTTTTGGCTTCTGGATAATCCACTTCTTCGACTATTCCCATTCCCAAATCATCGTATATCCGCTGTCTGAACTTCTTTTCACTATTTCGCATCAAAACGGCATACGATTCTTTTGCCTTCACAAAGAATGTTTTTTTGGCTTGAAACGTCTTGCCATTTTGCGTTAAATTCATCTGAATCGTGGTTTCATAGTTGTATTTTTTGAAGTACACTGTTGCCGTAGAACTCGTTTTACCGCTAATCCATACAGCATTTTCGTCCAAATCCCACTGAAATTGGTTGGTATATCCGTAGGGATTATAGACCATAGCATATAATTTGAGGTTTGTAAACGCTGGAATCGTTTCGTTTTTGATGGTATCGTCGCCCATAAAAATCATAAACGAAGGCACGGTATCGTAAATGGTGATTTGTTTAGTCTTCGTTGCAGATGACTTTCCGTTGACTTTCAATCTGACCGCATAAACGCCTGATTTTTTGAAGGTTTTTGTGGGGTTTTTGCTCGTTGAAGTGGTTGCATCACCGAAGTCCCACGACCATTTATCGCCATTACTTGTGTTAGTAAACGTGATGGTCTCGCCCGCTTTGGGTTGCTCGGGTGAATACGTAAAATCAGCGGTTATGTCTTTGCAAGCGACACTACCTAAGCAAATCGTCAACAAAACGAATAATTTCTTCATATTTTTCATCTTTATTTATCCAATTTATGGTTTGGTCGGCTCTAAACCACGTCATTTGGCGTTTGGCATAATGCCGACTATTTTGTTTAATTTTTTCTATGGCTTCTTCCAATGTATATTCGCCGTCAAAGTAGCGAAAAAGTTCCTTGTATCCTACTGTATTTAAGGCGTTTAAGTGCTTATTGGGATACATTTTTTCTGCTTCTTGCAACAGCCCTTGTTTCATCATTTTATCCACACGAGCGTTGATTTGTTCGTACAATTTTTCGCGTGGCATTTGCAACCCGAGTTTTATAAAGTCAAATTTTTTTTCCCGTTTTTTCTGTTGCCAAAAACTCGTCAGTGGCTTCCCTGTTTGCATTTTTACTGCCAAACAGTGCATCAATCGCTGTGGATTATTCTTATCAACCTGTCGCCAATACGCTTCATCAACCTGCTGCACTTGTTTTTGCAAAAACTCCAACCCATGCTGTTGATATAACGCTTTCACTTGTTCTTTAATCGCCGTGTCGATGGTCGGAATATCGTCCAAAACCCCTTTGCAAACCGCGTCTACATACAACATACTACCTCCCACAATAATGGCAATAGGATTTTTTTCGCGGTTCAGTTGTTCCAAAAGTTGCAAGCAGTCGCGTTCGTATTGTCCCGCATTATAATGCTCCGTTATGGATTTATTGCCAATAAAATAGTGTTTTACACTTTGTTGTTCTTGTTCGGTGGGTGCTGCGGTTCCGATGGGTATTTCTTTGTAAATCTGTCGGCTGTCAGCACTGATAATCGGGCATTGGTAATGTTGTGCTATTTGGATACTTAAAGCGGTTTTCCCGACTCCTGTTGGACCGATGATTACTAAAACTTTTTGCATCAAAACATCGTTCCGTCTTCAAACGATAGGTCTTGAAAATTCTCCATATCCAAATCGTCGTCATCGTAATCGTCGCTACCGTAAAAATCCTCGCCTAAATCGTCTTCATGGTAGGCTTCGTGCATTTTATTTTTCTGTTTTTTGCTTTCTAAAATCTGCACAGGTGCGTCATTTTTGCTTTCCACACACGTTACTTTTTCCTTATTTTTTCCGGCTTTTATGTCGCTCACTTTTCCGATAAAATAGCGGTTATTGATGGTATCAAAAACATACACCAATCGCTGTCCATTTTCAATTAAGTCGCCCACAACAGCTTCTTTCATGGTGATGCAATCGGCATTATTCACGCCCATATCCAAACGCATAATTTCCGTCTCGCGTTCCCATTGGTCATCGCACAAAAAGAACGAAGTTATCTGGTCGTCGCTATACTTAACTGAGTCCAAAAGGGCTTTATTCAAATCCAAAAAAGTGGCATCGTCATTAACTTCAAAAACACGTTTGAAGCCGTTCACTTCTTCCTGACTAAAAATTATTCTGTAAATCATATTATATTTGTTTCAAAAATTATACCTCTTTAATTTTTCAATAACTTTTGCAATTCGTTTAGTTCATTTAAGGCGTCAATGGGCGTGATGGAATCGACTTTTATAGCTTGCAATTTTTCTTTGATTTGTTCCAAAACGGGGTCGTTGAGTTCAAAAAAGCTTAATTGTGTGCTTTGGGGCTTAATTTTCTTTTTTTCTTGCGTGGTGATGTTGTTTGCTTGTGCTTCTAATTGTGCCAAAATTTGCTCGGCACGCTGGATGATTGTGTTAGGAATACCCGCCATTTTTGCCACATGGATACCGAAACTGTGCTCTGCGCCACCAGGTGCGAGTTTGCGTAAGAAAATGATTTTATCGGCCATCTCTTTCACCGAAACGTTGTAGTTGCGGATTCGGCTGAAGGTTTTTGCCATGTCGTTTAACTCGTGGTAATGGGTTGCAAATAACGTCTTGCAATGGCATTTATTTTCGTGCAAATACTCCACAATCGCCCACGCAATAGAAATGCCATCGTAGGTAGCCGTTCCGCGTCCCAACTCATCAAACAGAATCAAGGAACGCTCGCTAATGTTGTTCAAAATACTTGCCGATTCGGTCATCTCCACCATAAACGTACTTTCGCCCAAACTGATATTGTCGCTCGCACCAACACGCGTGAAAATTTTATCCACCAAGCCAATAGTCGCACTTTTTGCTGGGACATAGCTTCCAATTTGTGCCATCAAAACGATAATCGCCGTTTGGCGTAGCAAAGCCGATTTACCCGACATATTTGGTCCTGTGAGGATGATGATTTGTTGGTCCTCGTTATCCAAAAGCACGTCGTTTGCAACATATTCTTCGCCCATCGGCAAAAAATGCTCAATGACGGGGTGTCGACCATCTTTTATATCAATTTTGAGGTCATCATTAACGGTCGGACAGCAGTAATTTCGTTCGGAAGCCATCGCCGCAAAACAACTCAAACAGTCCAATTGTGCCACTACATTCGCGTTGATTTGCAGCACGTCAAGCGTTTCGCCAACCCTATCTATCAGTTCGGAATAGATGCGATTTTCGATGTTCAAAATTTTATCTTCTGCCGTGAGAATTTTTTGTTCATACTCTTTTAATTCGTCTGTAATGTAGCGTTCGGCACTCACCAAAGTCTGTTTCCGCACCCATTCTTTCGGCACCAAATGCTTGAAGGTGTTCCGCACTTCCAAAAAGTAGCCGAACACATTATTATAATCAATTTTCAGGCTACTGATGCCCGTTCGTTGTATTTCGCAGCTTTGAATATCCAACAATTTTTCGCGGCTATGTTTGAGCAAATCGCGTAATTCATCCAACTCTTGGTCTACGCCCGTTTGTATCGTGTCGCGTTTGCCTTGCAGGGCAGGGGCGTTGGGCTGAATGGTTCGTTTGATAGCATCACGGATGTTGCCACATTCGGTTATTTGGTTGCCCAACGTAGTGATATAAGGCACCGCTGGTATGTGTTTGCAAAGCGTTTTAATGTTTTTGATTGCCGTGAGGGCGTTTTGCAGTTGTAAAAACTCGCGTGGCGTGATGCGTCTGGTTGCTACTTTGCTCAAAATTCGCTCCAAATCTTGCACCTCTTCAACGGCTTTTTGTAGCGTTGCACAATCGGCTTGGTGCTGCACAAAATACGTAACGACACTCTGACGATTGGTGATACTTCGTACATCTTTGAGCGGAAACGAGAGCCAACGCCGTAATAATCGGCTTCCCATCGCTCCTTTTGTGTTATCCAAAATGGAAAATAACGTATAGCCATTGTGGTGATAACTATCAAAAATCTCCAGATTTCGTAGCGTAAAAGAGTCAAGCCAGACGTATTTATGTTCGTCAATTCGGCTGATTTTTTGGATATGATTGGTCTGATAATGCTTGGTAATATCCAAGTAATGCAACGCTCCACCTGCTGCAATAACGCCGTATGGGTACATCTCAATCCCAAAACCTTTCAACGTTTGCGTGTCAAATTGTTTGAGCAACCTTTCGGTAGCCGATTGTTCGGAAAACATCCAATCTTCCAACTCGTACGTACAAAATTCTTTCCCAAAAGTATCTTCAAACCAGTTGCGATGATTGCGTAAAAAAAGTACTTCTTTGGGGTTAAAATTATGCAAGAGTTTTTCGATATAATCTTCGCTCCCTTCCGAGACGAAAAATTCGCCCGTTGAGATGTCCAAAAAAGCGATTCCGATAGCCTTTTCGCCCTTACAAATACAGCATAAAAAGTTGTTTTCCTTCTCGCTTATGTCCGAAAAATTGACCGCTGGTGTAACCAATTCCGTAACGCCTCGTTTGACGAGTTTAGTGGTTAGTTTCGGGTCTTCCAATTGGTCACAAATCGCCACCCGAAGCCCATTTCGCACCAATTTTGGCAGATAACTATCCAAAGCGTGATACGGAAACCCTGCCATCTCAATGTTTGCTGCATTTACGCCGTTGTTGCGTTTGGTAAGTGTGATGTTGAGGATTTTGCTCGCCATGACGGCATCTTCGCCATAGGTTTCGTAAAAATCACCACACCGAAACAAGAGCAAAGCATTTGGATGTTGCTCTTTGAACGTGTAAAATTGACGCATCATCGGGGTCTGACTTTGAGATTGCATACTTTCTTCTTTTCTAAAAAACACACAAAGATAAAAAATATCTTGTAAAAAGATTTTTCTTTTTTTATAAAAAATGCTAACTTTGCACGAAATATGCAAAAATTATTTTAGGTGAAAAAAGTTCGTATACTATTAGTTCTTCTGTGTGTCTCGTCTATGTTGTTTGCTGCACCACGGAGAGTGCGTCCACGTCATTTTTTGGATATAGATTTGGGAGGTGGTTTGCATACAATGACCTATAAGGCCAATAAAATAGATAAAGGTTTAGGCGGTGGTGGAATGCTTAAAGTACAATATCAACTTATGTTTGATGCGTCGTGGGGATTAGGAGCAGGTTTACAGTTTAGTTCATATTTTGGGTCTACAAAATGGGATAAATTTTCTAATTCCTATAAAGGTTTTCAGCATGAAGACGCTGCTGGAAGTGGGGATTATTTATTTAAAATTGTAGCAAAAGGAACCGAAAAACAGCAATTATATGCTTTGCAAATCCCTATACAAGTCATTTATCTACATAAAATCAACAGAAGAATGTCCATACAAATGGCAGGAGGTTTTACGTTTGATATTCCTGTGGTAGGTAAATATAAGATCCAAGACATGCTGGTTTCCCCGCGAGGAGTTTTTGCCGAAACGGCAGTCGAATACTTTAATATCGGTCATGGTTTTGTGGATACAACGTTTAATAAAACAGGAAATTTAGATTTCAATAACTTTAATGTAGGACTGCAATTAGAAGCAGGAGTGGTTATGTCATCCTTAAAAGTAGGTGCTTATTTGAATTATGGCATATTGAATTATACAAAATCGTCTTTGATAACGCCTTTTGATGTACACTCGGGCAACTTAGATTACATTAGTGCCTATGGAACCAATCTGATTTCGGCAGTACATCCGTTGGAAGTCGGATTAAAAATAGGTTATCTTATTCAAATAGGCAGATAAAATTTGAAAAATATAAAACTATGAGATTGATTATACAACCAGATTATGATGCTCTATCACAGTGGGTGGCACAGTATGTAGTAAAAGTCATCAATGCTTTTTCGCCTTCCCAAGACAAACCGTTTGTTTTAGGCTTGCCTACGGGTTCGTCGCCGTTGGGAATGTACAAAAAGTTGATAGAATTGAACAAAAAAGGCGAAATAAGTTTCCAAAACGTGGTAACGTTCAATATGGATGAATATGTGGGCTTGTCGGAAACACACCCCGAGAGTTACCATGCGTTTATGTGGAATAATTTCTTTTCGCATATTGATATAAAGAAAGAAAATGTGCATATCTTGAACGGCAACGCCACCGATTTGCAAAAAGAATGCGAGCAATATGAGGCTAAAATAAAAGAATTCGGTGGAGTGCAACTCTTTTTGGGTGGAATTGGACCCGATGGACACATTGCTTTCAATGAACCAGGCAGTTCGTTGGGCAGTAGGACACGCTTAAAAGCCCTCAAAACGGATACGATTATCGCCAATTCACGGTTTTTCAATAATAATGTCAATAAAGTCCCAAAAACGGCTTTGACAGTAGGTGTAGGGACGATTCTTGATGCCAAAGAAGTGGTAATCTTGGTCAATGGCCATAATAAAGCACGTGCCTTGAAACACGCTGTGGAAGGGGCTGTGACGCAACAATGGACCATCACCGCTTTGCAGTTGCATCCCAACGGTATGATTGTGTGCGACGAGAGTGCTTGCGAGGAACTGATGGTGGGCACCTATAGATACTTCAAAGATATAGAAAAAGATAACATATAGTTCATTCCGATGTTACAAATTCACAATACATTATCTCGCAAAAAAGAAACCTTTAAACCGATACACGAAAATAGGGTGGGAATGTATGTGTGTGGCCCTACGGTGTACGGCGATGCCCATTTAGGACACGCTCGTGTCGGCATTGTGTTTGATGTTTTGTATCGTTATTTTCTGTCGATGGACTACAAAGTGCGTTATGTCCGCAATATAACCGACGTTGGGCACTTGGAGAACGATGCGGATGTGGGCGATGATAAAATCGCTAAAAAAGCCAAATTGGAACACTTGGAGCCGATGGAAGTTGCACAATATTATATGAACAGCTACCATCGTGATATGGAAAAACTGAACATCCTACCCCCAAGTATTGAGCCGTTGGCAAGTGGGCATATCATCGAACAGATAGAATTTGTGAAAAAGATTTTGGATAAGGGTTATGCCTACGTGAGCGATGGGAATGTTTATTTTGATGTGGATGCGTATGCGAAGGATTTTCATTATGGGAAACTATCGGGGCGTAATTTGGAGGATATAAAAACCGAAACTCGCACGTTGGCAGGGCAAGAAGAGAAGAAAAATAGTTACGATTTTGCTCTTTGGAAAAAAGCCAAACCAGAACATATCATGCGTTGGTCATCGCCTTGGTCAGACGGTTTTCCAGGTTGGCATATTGAATGCTCGGCGATGGGAATGAAGTATTTGGGCGAAGAATTTGATATTCACGGTGGCGGGATGGATTTGTTGTTCCCGCACCACGAAGCCGAAATTGCCCAAAGTTGTGCTGTTTTAGGGCATGATGCCGTGCATTATTGGATACACAACAATATGATTACGGTCGAAGGGAAAAAAATGGGGAAGAGTTACAATAATTTCATCACGTTACAACAATTTTTTAAGGGCGAACATCCTCTGCTGACCGAAGCCATTCAGCCTATGACAATTCGGTTGTTTATTTTGATGGCTCACTATCGTTCCACGTTGGATTTTACGAATG
>JAEELX010000133.1 GCA_016282955.1 Paludibacteraceae bacterium
AAACGACATTGGTGAGTTGTTCGCTTTGCGGAATGGAAAAAATCTGGTTGAGTATGTCGCAAGCCTCCAAGTTGCCCTGAAAGCCGAGCGTTCCCGTCATACAAAACTTACAGCCCATTTTGCAGCCGATTTGGGACGATACACACAGCGTTGCACGGTCATTTTCGGGGATATAAACCGTTTCGATATACTGATTGCCGACCTGAAACAGATACTTGATTGTGCCGTCCTGCGACTGCATTTGTTGCACGGGATTATGTCGTCCAATTTGGTAGTTTTCTTGCAAAAAAGAGCGGGTTGCGAGCGACAAATTAGTCATTTGGTCAAACGTAGTAACGCGTTTTTTGTACAGCCAATCCGCAATCTGCTTGCCGACATATTTCGGAAAATGATTGTCGATGGCGAGTGCCTGCAACTCGGCTAACGTCTTGCCCAAAAGTGCCTCTTTCATCATCTTGTGAGCATTATTTTGACGATTAAACCCACCTCGTCCGACTTGATTGGATACGAGGTTGAAAGTAGCGGAATAGTGCTTTGGTGGTCGTAATAGAGTTGCAAACTCATTTTTTGCGACAAAACGTAATCCGCCGAAAATTTCAATCCCCACACTTTTGTCCCAGCCGAGGCTTGTGTCAAGTCCTCCTCCACCTTTCGCAACAAAGTCTCAATCTTTTTATACGAGGCATCAATGGCTATTTTGAGGTCGTTTTGCACCTTCTTTTCACCCTCTTTGGTCTTGGCAATAAACGACAAATCTTTCACGATATAACCTGTCCCAAAAACGAACTCATCGGTATGCCCTTCGGCTATCTGTACAGAGGCGATACTCAACGAAATGTTACGCTGCTTGCGGTACTCGGCTTTGAAACTCAACGAGTTTTGCAAATCCACCTTCAAACCTGCCAAAGGCGAGAAATTCTCCATAATAGACACCCCACTAATGTCATACTGCGAGGACGGAATCGGCTCATCGGTTACCACATCGCGAATGAAGCCAATTTTCCCATTGTCAACCGTTGGCACCCACGTAGAATAAGTCGTATAGCCCCCGATTGCGTATTTGCAGGTGTAGGCATGGGTAAGCGTGATGCCTCTAAAATGGTCTCTAATCCACGGCAAACGTCCCAAACCATCAAAGGTAATCGACCAGTTGGGCAAAATACTCAAGAAACCCAGAATCGGATTGAGCGACACGCGGTCAGCACGTTTGCCCGTGTAGGTTGCCAAAAATGCGGGAATCAGCACATCGGCAGAGTTATTTGGCACGTTTATGTCGCGTGTCTTATCGTACCGTTGGGAGGCGTATGGCGTGTTTTGCAAAAACCCTACATTCGGATAGCGGGCTCCATCATATTGTCTCTGGACGCGGTTGGCGATGATGTCGCGGTTACGGAGAAAGTCCTCAAAAAGAGTCGATTTATAGTTATTTCGAGCGGTTCCGTTTTTGGCAAAAGCAGTCGTAATGGCGATTTGCGTGATGTTAAACGAACCCGTAAAACTTTCCAACATCTGGTCATAATTGTAAATAATGGATTGCGAGGAGGCTTCGTAACGGCGACCGTTGAGTTGGATTTTCAAGCCAGGGATTGGCTCCAACGTGGCACGCAGGTCTAAGTCGGTCGTAACGGCTTCCAAAGCGGGTTGGATATTGTTCGTATCACTGCTCAACCAACCCTTTCGTTTCGCTTTGTCCAAATAATCCGAGCCAAATAAACCAAACGCAAAGTCCCAACCCGGTGCATAGATATTTTCGCCCGTATTCTGTTGCCCAAAGAAGCCGATTTGCGGATAAAAACCTGGGATATTCCACGAATTGGTTTGCCGATAAGTCGCTTGCACGTTGCGAATCATCGTTCCAAAATAGATTGCCATATCCCCCACAAACTGTCCAATTTTGGCTTTGTCGGCTTGTGGCGTAATGGTTACAAAAACATCTTTCTTGGTTTTGGGCGTCGAAATAGAGATTTTGTTGTCATTGACGAGCGTAAAAGTAATCGGAACGTCTTTGCCTTTTTTATCTTGAGCCGTTACTTTCAGTTTTTGCGTCCCTAAACGGTGCGTGATTTCCAACGGCACATCGCCATTCAAACTGACGGTTTGGCTATACGTTTTGTTTTCCGTGCGTCTTTTGACTGCACCACGCCGTTGCGTTACCGTCTTCCAATACTTCGAAAGTCCGTACAGCATCTCAAAATTAACTCGTCCATCTACTTGCCACGTACGCGTAGCAGTGATTATGTTGCCCAACGACAAGGTATCCAACTGCTTATTTTGCACCGTTCTTGTCCAATTATAATCGGCACGATACGAGGCATTGGCACTGAGGAAATTCAAGTAACGAGTGCGGTTGAAGGGCACCATCCACGAAGCCGTAAACACTTGCTGATACATGTACGGGTCGCCACCCTTTCTCAACGAGCGTTTAATCGTATCCTTCCACGCCTCGTAGTAATCGTTGGTGAAGTGATAGTCGCGAATGATTTCGGGCGTGTACATTCCCTCATCAACAGACGAATTCATGGCAGTTTGGAAGGTGAATTTGAGGTTTTTGGTCAGGTCATAGTTGAACGTGAAATTGCGGTTCCACATAAAATCCTTCGAAAACGTCAAGTCCATTTTGCCCTCTATGCCCACGTTATCCCGCAATTTGTAATGCGAGAAGTTACGCACCATATCCGTCGAAGCCCCCCACGATTGTGGCAAATAATACAGTCCAAAGTCGCTCAATAAACGCCAATTCTTCAACGCTTTAACCTTTTTCAACGGCTCCCAAGGCTTCGCTGGGAACGAATAATTATACGTCAGCGAACCTTTGTGCATCGTGGTAACGTCTTTTTCCACTTCGGGCGAATGCTCGTCCTGCTTGGAATAAGCGGCTGAAAGCGAGAAATTAGCAGGGTCATAGAACATTTTTTGCTTTTTGGAACTAATGTCCACTTTGAAGTTGGAAAGCGAAAAATTGGTGGACGTAACGACCGTATTGCTGATGGCTTTGAGCGAATCGCGTGTCTTTTTATCGTACGAATCCAAACTCTCGTTTAATTCCAAATCATCATCTAATGGGTTATATTTTGGCGAAATAATCTCATTGCTGTGCGAAACGTACAACGGGATACGCAGTTTGGCTTGCTCTGGGAAGAATCTGCCCAATTCCAAGGCTGCACTGACCGAATACTGGTACATATTTTCCATATTCCTATCCAGCACGTTGGCTTCAATAGAGCCGTATCCGTCCGTTTCCAACTTACCCGACATATTCACTTGGGCAATGTCCGAAATCATCAACGAAGCGTTTGCCATAGCCGAAACACCACCTTTTTCATTAAACTCTGAAAGCCGCAACTCATTCACCCAAATCTCACCATGAGCCACATGCGAACTGTTGTTTCGAATACCCATCATAATCGTTGAAACGTCTGCCAGAGTCGGATTACCCAAAATCGTAATTTTATTTTTAGGCTTATCCGAAGCGTCATCATAAATGATATACGGCGTGGTCGTTCCCACGTCTGTATTGCCTGCTTGTTGGGCTCTGTTGCGTTTCAGTTTGGCTTTGGTGAGCACCGAAAGAGCAAAATCGAGTTCATTATCTTCTCGCCAAACGGCACGCCTATCGGCTTGACTGCCATTGTTGTACATGCCTGGCTCGGTCAAATAAAGCGGGATTTCGTACTCGTAATAATTGCTATTCATATCGCTTCCCAACCGCACAAATAGAGCCAAATCACCGTCTTGCAACGTGTTGTCGGTCGGCAGTTGCTCGGCATGGACGAACATCTTGATTCGCTTGTAATTACGCATATCGAAACTCACATTTCTGTACACCGCCCGTGCATCGTGTGGCGATAAATCGCGGATACGTAACACCATGGCTTGCTCGTTTTGGGCAATAAGTTGGGCTTGTCCGATGTCCGTTTGACGACTAATACCTGGTGGCAAAACATAATTCACGGGCATACGTCCAGCATTTTCCTCGATATTTACGGCTTGAACGTCCAAGGTTGATTCGGTATTTGGAGTCATGGTAGGAGGATGCAAAGCCTTTGAATACGCTCGCCATTCGCCACGCACCAAATCCAACGAAGCCAAACGCAAATGAATGTCTTTTTCGCTGTTGGTGAGGAATAGTCGCATAAAACGAATGGAATTAAAACTGCGAATGTTGCCTATTTTCTCGCATTTTGCGTTGTTGCCACGAATCGGAATCTTGAACTGATACCAAACCACGTCCTCCGATTGTCCGTTGCGTAAAGAGACCTTCGTTACAAGTTTTTCGGTGATATTTTGCATTCCCACATTCAAATCCTCTGGTCGCAACGACACGTGATATTGGTAGTAACGTTCGCTTTCGGTGAGCGTGTTATCCTTGTTTATGTCCTCAATATCGGGCACAAGCGTTGCCGCTGTTCCGTATCGCTCCGTTGACTGGTCGGTCGCAGGCGAGTTACCTTCGGGGTTGTTGTAGTACTTGTATCGCTCCAAAATACTGACTTGTCGGTCATCATAATCCCCTCCTCGATAGTAGTGATAATTGTCGCCAGCCGGGTCGTTGAGAGGTGAAAAAGCGTCTGCTTCCCATTTGGTCAAAACGGTATCGTGGACTTTGGTACGCAAAGCATTGACATAATCGGCATAGGGTTTTGTCCCGTCCGAATACGTAAAGGCAAATTCTTGCTCTGTACTTAAACCATTTAAGCCGACATCCTGATATTTTCTTGCTCCACTTTCGTTGGAGAAAGCAACAGTCGTAGAAGTGGTTTTTGGCACTCTACCCCAAATCGTTTTTTCTGTATTGTCATCGCTATTATTGATAGGCAAGCCATGCTCAAACGATTTCTTTCCATCACGCAAAATATCTTCGCTCACTTCGCCCAAATTGATGTACATATCGGCTTCAAATCCGTCTGGATTGGTTAAAGCGGGGTCCATCATCCAAAATTCAAGATACTCTATATTAGAATTTTCAAAATTGGTATTGTCTATTTTTCGCATCATTCCACCCCACCGCTGACGTGGATTGGTCAGTTTGCCGTCGGCTCCCATCTCGTCTGCCACGATGTTGTACGGACCTCTATCTTGCGGGTAAAACGACAAGTTCAACACAGGCAGACGCGTGTCTTCATTCGCCAAAGAGGCTTTATTGGGGTAGATTTCTTGCTGGTAGATGATTCGGGTGCGGTGGTCGGAAAGCATACTCAAATCATTGCGGATATACGAGGGCGTGTTCGTTTGTGGATAGCCAAAAATCGGGTCAACAACGTACCAATTTAACCTTGCTCGGTTTTTGCCGTACTGGACATTGTTGCTCAAAGACGATTCGGCGAACATAGAAGGCGTTGAAGCCAAAAACCAACTATTCGGATAATGTACATCAATGCTCGTCTTGGTACCCTCAAAGTCGTCTATATAAGCCGTTCCAGCCTTGCCCACATCTCGCGTATGTCCTGGGATAAGTTGGGCAAACTCGGCTTGCAAAGCCAACGAAGAGGGTTGAGTTGCCGTAATCCATGGGACCCTGTCCAAAGCCTCTGTGAGCCAATAAAAATCCTTTTTCCAAGCCACACGCATACCCCAAATCGTGTTTGCCAAAGGCTCACTACCCATATTCACCTTGGTGGTCAACGGTCGCTGACGCATGTGCATCAACGTTCCACCCAAAATAAAATCTTTCGAAAATTCATACTCTAAATCAATGCCATACAACGATTTACGTAGCATAGAAAACGTGGATTGGTTTTCCAATTGCACCGAAACAGAGGTCCCCGCATCAATAATCGACTGGTTGAGTATCGTCACAATACCCATCATATAATCCACCGAATAGTCCACATTTTCCACCAAAGTTGCACCACCAGCCGTAACAATTACGCTCCCACGTGGCACATTCATCGCATCCAAACGGATTTCATTCGCTGCCGAACCACGATATTTTCCCTTCAAACTATACTTGTTTTTCTCCGTAAATTCTTGGGCAATCACAATCGTGGAGTCGTACAGTTCCTCAAAAACGTACTTGTCCGCCAACGCATTATCCCCGATTTGTTTCCGCAAATACGACCCAAAAGGCTCCAAAACGGGGAAGATGATTTTTCCCGCAGACGAAATCGCCGTGTAATTCTCCACATAGTCGAAGCGTCCGTCTGGCGAAGCATTATTTTTGCTATCCAAATTATCCAATTGCAAAATCCGCAGGAACAACTTCCCTTGCAATTTTCCTTCGGGCATATACTGCACATCAACGCCATTGGCGTCATTCTGGTAAACGACACTCAACTCAAAGTCCTCCGCAGTCATCTGGCTTGCACCCAACGAATACACATTTTTCATCATCAAATCCCATGTCCCTCTACCCTTCAAAAATGGCTCGTTACTGGAGGTTTTAAGCATTTTGACCAACAACGCATTCGGTGCTCGCAACACCTCCGAAGCATCAGACGAGAACTCGCCGACTTGGTAAACCTGTCCATTGAGGGTGTATTCATAGGCAACTGCCAGCACTTCATCTTGATTCAAAGCCGACTTGAGCGAGATGTAACCCAACGCCTCGTTAAGGGTATATTCGCTCGATGAAAGCAGACGTGCCGACTCTATTTTTTCAAAGTCTTCTGCCACTTGCAAATCTGGAAAAGCCGCTAAAACAGACAGGGTTTGCTGAATATCGCGGATAGCAGGAAGGGCAGAAATGGTTGCATACAAATCGTTGGCTTTGTTGTGAGGATTGCGTCCGTTAACCGTCCAAGACGTACTCTGCAAGTGCTTCGAATCGTTTTCGCCCAAGTCCGTAAAAGCCACCAAATTCCTCGCATCATCGTAATTGCCACGCTTGTTGGTCACCCACACCTCAATACGATTGATTTTGATGCCACCCAAGACATACGGCAATGTGGAGAGGTTCCTTTCGTAGTTGTCGCGGAAGTAATGCGATAGAAAAAAGTGCCTATTTTCATCATAATTATCGGCAGAAATCTCAAACTTAGTCGTCTGTTTACCGCCTTGTGAAGAGACCGTCTGCGTTTGCGAGTTTTGTTGTGAAATGATGCCTGTCACCTTCAATTTACCAAATTGAAAACCCGTTTTAATACCAAAAAGAGATTGTGCCCCTTGAATAAGCGACGAATTCATATCCATCGCCACATTACCCATATTCAGGAACTGAATAATGCCGTCTTCCTTACCTTTATAGTTCAAATTGATGTTTTG
The DNA here is from genome assembly GCA_016282955.1 of Paludibacteraceae bacterium. GTDB lineage: Bacteria > Bacteroidota > Bacteroidia > Bacteroidales > Paludibacteraceae > Colicola. The sequence continues at coordinate 7,201 of JAEELX010000133.1, forward strand.
CCGATCGAAATCAAAAGAGGCTAATGTGTTGTAATTCAAATCAAAATTAAGATGACTTCCCACCGAAGCCCGCACGTTCACCTGAATCTTTTCGTCAAAATCAAAGATGTTATTGTTGCGAGAACGGGCTGTCAGAGACGGATTATCAATATATTGGTGCTTAAAAGCGAACTTCAAATCGGCAGACCCTTGCAGTTTGATTTGCACCCCACCGGGTCCAAAAACCTTATCCAACGGTCCGATGTTAAACTTAATATCAAATAGATTGAATTTTGACTCATTGCTATGGCTTTGTTCGGCGATATTTTTCTGCCAATAATTTTGCAGTTGCATGCGTTCAGAGTACAGCATAAACTCGTCTATACTCATTTTGTAGGGTGTCCGAATATCCAACGTCCCCATTTTGGTATGAATCACATAACCTCCCGTTGCATCATCAAATTCTATTTCGGTGCTTATGTTTTGCGGGTTTTGAAGGTCTAAATGGGAAGGATTTTTTTCAATATCATCGTTCGTCTCTTGTTCATATTGTTGCACTTGTAAGGGTGCAAAGATACCCGCTGTATCGGTTGTTTGCTCTTCGCTTTCGGGTACAACAACAGCCTCCTGAGCCCAACCGCACAGAGAAACAGCATACAAAAACAGTATGAATATGAACTTCCTACTACACAAGCAATTTATAACATCTTTAGTGCCATCTTAATTACGTTTTCGATGGTCGCTTGCGGATGCTCTTGGAGTATTTTATCCACCACCTTGGAACAAGCAGGAGCAGAAAAACCGAGCATTGTAAGTGCCTCTACCGACGCAACTTTGACTTCATTATGCACTGCAAAATCTGTTCCACTACTTTCATTGCTCTCTATATTATCTGAAAAATGTATTTTAAGAATCTTATCTTTGAGGTCAACCAATATCCTTTGAGCCGTTTTATTGCCAATGCCTTTCACGGCACTCATCGCCATCACGTTACCTGTCGCAATGATTTGACGCAATTCTCCCACACTATACGCCGACATAATCAAACGTGCACTGTTCGCCCCAATGCCACTGACGGTCATCAACAATTCAAACAACGAACGTTCCGCTTTGGTCGTAAAACCGTACAATAGATGAGCGTCTTCGCGAATTATCTCCGTGATATACAACTTGGCTTGTTTATTACTTTCGGAAGCCAAAGATGTGTACGTTGGCAACGTGAGGTTGATACTATAACCGATGCCGTTGTTTTCAACGATAGCAAAGGTCGGCTCCAATTCTGTTAAAGTTCCTGTAATATAATCTATCATTTTCGTAGTATTTTAAGCAAAAATTTGTACATCAAAGCCCTGTTCCTGCAAGGGCAAAACCAACGATTGTATCTCTTCAAAGGTCAGTTTTTCAATCGTTTTTACGGGCGTTTGACGGTCAATTGCATACACCATTACCTGCTTGGGATTCGTCTTTTTTACGGCTTCGTACCACGCTTGCAGTTCGTTGGGCGTTGTGTTATCAAACTTTTTCCCTTGATATTCGCCACGCAAAAAGCAGGTTTGCAACACAAAATCACCCGCAAATGTCTGCAAATTTTCTATGATTTTTTCAGCCGTCAAATCGTGTTCAACAGGCCTATCAATGAGTTGCAAAGTCGTATCGACAGCCGAATCTAACTTCAAAATCCGATTATCACAAAGCATAATGGCTTCTTTTTTCGTGCTTATCTTCGTTGCATTGCTCAACAAACTGATTTTCGCATTCGGGAAATACCTATCCCGCAAAGTCCGTGTAACCTGTACAATTTCCAAAAAGTTGGGGTGCAAAGTCGGCTCCCCATTGCCGCTAAACGTAATCGTATCAATATCCAAATCGGCTTGTTGCAAAGCCTCTTCCAAAGCCATTGTATACTCTTGCACAGTCGGCAAAGTCGCTTTTGAAGCCATCTTTTCCGCAAACCCACACTCGCAATACACGCAATCAAAATTGCATATCTTTCGGTCTGATGGTAATAGATTGATTCCCAACGAGTTACCTAAACGCCGCGAATGAATGGGACCGTATATAATCCGTGAAAACAACATTTTTCAAGCAATAAAAGGATTAAACTGTTTTTCGTGTCCGATGGTCGTTTTGGGACCGTGACCAGGATAAACAACCGTGTCATTCGGCAATTCCATCAGTTTTTGCAACGATTGCAACAGCGTGTTCCAGTCGCCAGTCGGCAAATCCGTCCGTCCAACACTTTCCATAAACAACGTATCGCCCGTGAACAGTACCTTCTCTTTCGGAAAATAAAAGCAAACACTATCCGATTTATGTCCTGGTGTGGCTAAAATTTGCATCGTTTGATTGAAGATTTCGATTTGCGAAAGATTATCTATTTCATGCGGTTTTACGCCAAACTCTTCCTCCAAAAATTCATTCCCACAGATATGGTCGGGATGCGTATGCGTAACCAAACAATCCACCAAATGCAAGTGGTTCGCCTCAATATATTGCTTAAATGCAGTCGCTTCGGCAGGATTCGAAACGCCACAATCAATGACAATCGCCTCGTCATTTTCACTCACTACATACGTGCATTCATAATACGGATTAAAATAAAAAACATGTACTTTCATACGGGCAAATAAATAATTTTTTTGGTACTAAAAAACTCTTCTTTGAAATAATTCGACACATTCAGCACTTCTGCCAACTTACGAAAAGGTTGTATTTCGGCATCAACAGTCCCACCTTTAAGGACAATAATACCATTGGGAATGGCATTTTTTTGCACTTTACTGATATTTTTTCGCACAATCTTAAATAAATCAGGCAAAGGCATCACCGCACGACTAACCACAAAATCAAACAGCCCCTTTTCCTCCTCCGCACGCTCACAAATGCAAGTAACATTCGGCAATTGCAACCTATTTTTGATGTCCTCAACCGCACGTATCTTCTTTGCCACACTATCTATCAGCGTAAAGGTGCATTGTGGAAACAAAATCGCCAAAGGCAAACCTGGAAAACCACCACCTGTACCAACATCTAAAATCGTACTTTGCGGTGCAAAAGAAACGTATTTCCCAATCACTAACGAATGCAAGATATGATGCTCAAAGATGTTATCAATATCCTTTCTGGAAACGAGATTTATCTTTTCATTCCATTCGCGATACAACGCAATCATCTCTTGCAGCTGTTCTTGTTGCAAAGCAGAAAAAGAAAAATATCGCGTATAATCATTCATTATCCAAAAATTCCCAACAAAAAAGCAACCACAAGTAAGAAACTCCTTATTTGTGATTGCTTAATCATTATCCAACAGACACTACGGTTTGTACAATATAATCTGTGCCCTACGACTCACAGCCGTATTCTGAACAGCATTACTATTCTTATACACACCTTGACCTATGTACTTAATACGACTCCGATCAATCTTATAGATGTTAACCAACTGGTTGGCAACGATGTTAGCACGTTTGAGAGCAATCTTCTTGTTTGCAGCCTCCGTACCCGTCAAATCGTTGTAACCCATAATCTCGGCGATAATTGATTGGTCTTCGTCCATCTTTTGAGCCACTTCCTTCAATATGTTATCAGAATAATCACTCAAAGCAGCACTATTCGGTACAAAGAATACATTCGATTTCATTACCTGCAACAATGGCGTCGTATCTTCTTGGTGGTGTTCTGTACTATAAGCACCATCACCATTTGCATTAGAAGCCATATAAACAGTATCATAATGTATGATGACTAATGTATCGCGAACACGTTGTGCCGTACTCATGATTTTACGTAAGGAATCGGTATCAAATGCCATAGCACTTTCGCGTCTTTCCGCTTTCGTTATGAACGGTTGCATATTGGCGATATTGGCAGTATGTGTCTTCTTTTCTGCGTTAATTTTATAGCGAGCCGAGAAACCTAAATCCAACAACATATCCGACCTATTACCTGACTTCCAGTACTCAATATGATCTTGTGGATAGATATTCAACATCGTCTTCACACCTAATGAAACAGAACGTGTTATATTGAAATCAAACAATAAACCTGGCGTAATAACAAGGCTCGCACCCTCTTTTTCTCGCGTATATACACGCATCTGACCCGTTGCTTCTTCCTCGTGTGATTCATCTACCGAGTGATTATGACGTTCATAATAGTAATAGATGTTAGACTTAGGATAGAAACTACCTCCTAATCCACACATGATATACAAGTTAAAGAGATCCTTTGTAGTATATGGCAACCAAGCATTTCGTAAGTTAAACGATAATAGTAAACTAACGTCATTCATAAGGTGTTTTACGTGCTTCTTATACACTTCGTACACTTGCTCACCATTCACCTCTTCACCATACGACAACTTCGACAAATCAGGCTCATCTACCACATTATAGTACTTAGGTTTAACATTCAAGTTATGCAAAGTATAGTTCAAACCTACTCCCCACAAAGGAGTGAAATGATACATAAAGGTCATACTTCCATATCCACTCAAAGGTATCTTGCTCGTAGAGTAGTCGGTGTAAGCGATAGACGCACCACCATCTAAATACAAGGCTGTATAACTAAACTTGGTAGAAGCCTTCGTAGAGGGTCGGAATGGATGTGCTCCGATACCAGGTTTAGACAAAGCCGTAACCGATTTCATACCCTTAGCATTATCTTTCTTAGCGGCTTTTTGGAGTTGCATCTGCTTAGCATGTGCCTTCTCTGATTCTTTCTTACTAATCGCTTTCTTTGCAGCTAATTGTTTCTTTTGCTGTTCTTTATTATCTTGTATACTCTTCGAGGTCTTCGCTTTCGCTTTCTCCTTAGCCTGATCTTTCTTCGCCTTCTCAATCTCTTTCAACTTGTCTAATCTTGCCTTTTCTTTTTCTTTGGCTTGATCGGCTTTAGCCTTCTCCTTCATGGATTGTGCTTTCTTATTATCTTTTGCAGACGCGGTTGCAGCTTTACTCTTAGCCTTTTCTTTTTCTTTTTTGGCTTTTTCTGCAGCCTTCAACTTATCCGCTTTTGCCTTTTCTTTAGCGGCTTGTGCTTTGGCTTTTTCCCTCGCAGCCTGTTCTTTCGCTTTCTCTTTATCTTTTGCACTTGAAGCCTTGGCTGCTTTGGACGGACTCTCTTTGGTCTTTTCTTTAGCAACCTTCTCTTTGGCCTCAACTTTTTTCTCCTGCTCTTTCTCCTTAGCAGCTTGCTCTTTGGCTTTATCCTTTGCAGCTTGTGCTTTCTCTTTATCTTTAGCAGCCTGCTCTTTGGCTTTATCCTTAGCAGCCTGCTCTTTCGCTTTCTCTTTAGCGACCTGCTCTTTGGCCTTATCCTTTGCAGCCTGCTCTTTGGCCTTCTCTTTTGCGGCTTGTTCTTTGGCTTTCTCCTTTGCAGCCTGTTCTTTGGCCTTTTCTTTTGCGGCTTGTTCTTTGGCTTTTTCCTTCGCAGCCTGTTCTTTTGCCTTCTCTTTGGCAGCCTGTTCCTTAGCCTTCGCCTTAGCGGCTTGCTCCTTCGCTTTGGCTTTGGCAGCCTGCTCTTTGGCTTTCGCTTTTGCCGCTTGCTCCTTCGCTTTGGCTTGGTCGGCTTTACTCTTATTTTGCGCTATCAACGAAGAGAAATTCCCAAAATCTTGTCGTATATCAGCAGATTGTTGCCCTATAGCAACAATAGAAAAAAATACAATCGACAACAATATAACTATTCGTCTCATTATATTCATTTTATATATAATTTACAACAATAACATTCCTTTTTTTAACAAGCACCTATTACATGCCATCATTGACAACTCATCTTTCGCCACCTCAATCCCCCATAAACAACGACACATAATAATAAAAAAAACAGCCCACCATTCACTGAAACTGGTTCGTCAGGTTCCGTCGGGAATGGATCTGGTGGAGGTCCAATCCGTAAAGGTTCTGCCAAATTGGTGCTTTTCAAACTACTTTGCTCAAGCAAATACTCGCTTGATGTTTGTATAACAACTCCATTTGTAACAACAAAGCCATCGTCCGCCAAAGTATGATTTGTTATTTCATCAGACCAATTTACATCTGTTGCAATACAAGTCGTCGTTAATAAAAGTACTATCAAAAGCAGCCAAGAGCGTTTCATATATTCACAAAAGGGAATCTCACTCCATAAAGTTTAATTCCTATTTACATTCATTTAACTCGTTCACAATAACTTCCATCACGTGTATCCACTCGAACCATTTCACCTTCATTGATAAACAATGGTACACGAATTTCAGCCCCTGTTTCTAACTTCGCAGGTTTCAACGTGTTCGTTGCCGTATCACCCTTCAAACCTGGTTCGGTATAAGCAATTTGCAATTCAACCTTCACAGGCAATTCAGCGAACAAAATCGTTTCGGTCGAAGCGTCACTTACTACTTCACATACCATTCCCTCTTTCAAGAAATCAACCCCCGTAATCAAATCGTGAGCGATAGACACTTGTTCAAAAGTTTCTTGCGACATAAAGATATACCCATCGCCGTCTTTGTACAAAAATTGATAGGGACGCCTTTCCACACGAACATCTTCCAAACGTTCTCCAATGTTAAAACGTTTTTCTAACACACGTCCATCAACAACATCTTTAAATTTCACACGCATAATGGTGTTTCCTTTACCCGGTTTAACGTGCAAAAAGTCAATAACAAAGTACAATCGCCCGTCTAAGCGAATGCACACTCCATTCTTTATGTCTTGCGAATTTATCATCTGTCTTACTGTTTTTTACTTAGTCATTAATATGTAAAATCGTGCAAAGTTATACTTTTATTTTTAATTAAACAAATTCCATTTCACTTTTTTTTCATAATCTTGGATTTGGAAGCCCAATTTGCTCAATTCATTTCGTATAAAATCGCTCGTTTCCCAGTCCTTCCGTTCCTTTGCAGAGAGCCGTATTTGCAGTAACAAATCCACTGCTCCGTGGAATGCTTGCTTGGTTTTGTCACTCATGGAATCGCTCGCAAAAGAAATTCCCAATATATCACATAAAAATTTTTGCCAAACTTTTTTTAATTCATCAATATCACTTTGGCTCAACGTTAATTTACCATCATAAGCGGAGTTGATTATCTTGGCAGAATCGAACAAAATAGACAGCAATATCGGCGTATTCAAATCGTCTTCTATCGCCTCTAAACACTTATCATACAACGAAATAATAGTCTTCTGTGCTTCTTCGTTATTCGTTTTTTCTTGGGCTGTCAAATCGTTCAACTTATTAAAACTTTCCTGCAATTTATCCAAACCTTTTTGGGCTGCGAGCAAAGCATCATTCGTAAAATCCAACGTGGAACGATAGTGAGCCATCAAAATAAACAAACGAATTGTCATAGGTTGAATGGCTTCGGTCAACAAAGGATGTTCGCCCTTAAAAAATTGTTGCAACGTGATGAAATTATTGTAACTCTTCCCCATTTTTTTTCCTT
>JAEELX010000134.1 GCA_016282955.1 Paludibacteraceae bacterium
AGCCAATGCACGTTGGATATAAACTGCCATATCCTCCGAGTAATGAATCACGTCAATGTTTTCGTTCCGCAACTCACGTACAACGGCATGAATACGCGTTCCGTTCGCACCCACACACGCTCCAACAGGGTCTACACGGTTATCAAACGACTCCACCGCTACCTTTGCACGCTCACCTGGGATTCGAGCGATATTGCGGATCGAAATCAAACCATCGTGAATCTCGGGAATCTCCTGTTCAAAGAGCCGTTGCAAGAACAGCGGACTCGTACGCGAAAGGGTGATATGCAGTTTCTGATTTTTGTTTTCCACTTGCATCACAACACCCCGAATAATCTCGCCTTTTTTGAAGAAATCGCCTGGGATTTGGTTGGGTTTGGGGATATACAACTCTTCGCCTTTTTCGTCCAACAGAAGCATCTCTTTTTTCCAAATCTGATACAACTCGCCGCTGGCAATTTGCCCCTTCAAATCCACGTATTTATTGTAGGTACTTTCCTTTTGCAACTCAATGATACGGGACATGAGCGTTTGACGAAGGTTCAAAATCATTCGGCGACCAAAAGACGCAAAATCCACTTTATCCACCACTTCTTCGCCCACTTGTGCGTCTGGGTCCAACTCCTGTGCTTCTGACAAACCCACTTGACGGATATCGTCGATTGCTTCATTGTCATCTACCACAGTACGTGTACGGTAGATTTCCAAATCGCCTTTGGTGGGGTTGATGATGATGTCAAAGTTTTCATCCGAGCCGTAATTTTTGGCAATCACACTCCGAAAAGCGTCTTCTAACACGCGACTGAAAGCCTCTTTGTCTATATTTTTCAGCTCTTTAAACTCCGAAAAAACATCACTCAATCTAATTTTTTCTTGTTTTCTACTTGGCATATATTTTTTATATTTTTAACATTAACTTAACATATTGCACCGTATCATACGATAAAGTGTCTTCTATCTGTACTTTTTGCTTTTTTTTCTTGCCTTCCAAACGCTCCATTTTTTCATAGGCAACCGTAAAATCTTGCTCGTCTGCTCGCAATAACGTTCCGCGAATGATTTGCCTGTCTTTTTTCAGCACTTCCACCTGCTCGCCGATATGTTTTTGGTACTGCAACAAGGTCGCAAAAGGTGCTGTGATAGAGACCGAACCCACTTCCAACTGGTAATCATCAAGTTGTGGCAAGTCCAATGCCCGCAACCGACTATTCAAATCTGCACAAAAATCCATATCCACGCCTTCCAATCGGTCAATACTAACCACCAACGTCTCGTCCTCCAATTCTACGCTAACGAGTTGATAGTCAGTGTTTTGCAATAATTCTTCTACGTTTTTTTTCAGTAATTCGACCACCATCTTTTTTTGTAAAAGTACTTTTTAATTTTAAAAAAGAGAACCCGCTTAGGTTCTCTCAATTAAATATCAATTTATCCAATCAAAAGTTCACAAACATACAAGTTTTTTTTGAAAGTACAAAAAATAATGTTTTTTTTTGAAAAAAAAGTACCTTTGTGTCGAAATTTTTAGGAAAGTTGTCTGAGTGGTCGAAAGAGCCGCACTCGAAATGCGGTGTACGCATTACGTCGTACCGGGGGTTCGAATCCCTCACTTTCCGCAAGAAAGAGGAAAATCTGTCTGTTTGAATTTACTCAAGCAAGCAGATTTTTCTTTTTTCCCGATTTTCAGAAGGTTTTTCAGAAACAAAATCAAAATGAATATTTATTTGCTCTAATTCTTTTTTTTATTTATTTCGGTAATTTTTGAATGGTGAGTTTTAATTTGTAATAAACTGGTGTCCAATGTGGAGCGAGATTTTGGGGTTTGTAGCCACCAACCCAACCATATACACTATTCCCAGTAGAAACAGCAGATACTAATAATTCGTTATCACTTATCCAACATAAGTTAAAATCAGATGTATCTTCATGCCAACGATAATCAACGTAATGGCAGATTGGAACCATGTGATAGTTTTTTTCATCATACCAATAAAACCATAAATCGCCATGAAAATCACAATTATGTCCTTGCTGTCCCACAAAAATCCTATTTTTACCATAGGAACTTGTCTCTGTTTGCATAAAAGTAGAATCTATAATACCATCTTCTGTCATCATAAATGATTCCAATGACGTTGGAGTTGTCATATAATATTCGTACTGCTTGATTTCTGGATAATGAAGAATACCACATAAACTACTTGTTATTTTATTCAATTCATTATCGTAGTACAATTCTCTAAGTTTATTATAAACCTTCACATTTTTTCGCGTCTCATTATCTAATTGGGTAAAGAGAGTTGTTTTTGATTCTACATTTTTTGAATGAAAAACATATTTATCCGTAAGCAAATCTTTATATTGCTTCTTTGTTATTTCTTCAGGAACAATAATAATGTTGTTCTCAGCAGAAAAAGTAGAATAACCATTAATAGAATCTACATAATAATTAACATTATTTACAGGAATAAACTCTTTAATATGTGAGAAGTCAACACCAATTTGATTTATTGTTCCTCTTTTGAATGCTGCAAACAGCATAATGATACTTAATGTAATAAACAATTTTTTCATTTATAGTTTTATTTTACTAAATTCGTCTATTATCTCATATTCTTAGAAGTCCGCTGTGTTGCTTTGTTTGAATATTGTGAAACAAACCATTACGTCACGGGACGAGATTATTATTGGTCCAATTCTTCTTGCAAGTAACTATATACATAGCCAGAAGACTGAAAATACAAGCCTGTTTTCGGGTTATTAAGTTTCTCAAAAAAACGTGAGTTATACATCGTGTCGAACGCTTCTTGCATCGTCAAGCCACGTTCCTCCATGAGACGAGAGATAAGGTCTTTCACTATCTCCTCTTTCATATTCTGAAATTCTGCCTGCGATACGTTCATTGCTTAATCAGTTTATCAATTGCCCTTTGTGTGCAAAAAGCGTATTGAAAAGTGATACCTTTGGGATATTGTATGCGTTGCAGAAACTGCTCAAACGAGATATAACCTTGCTTGAAACGTGTTATCTGTGCACCGACAGTATCGTTCGCAATCGGTCCAAACACGACATCGTAATCGTGCAAGGTGCCTCCCTGTGGGTCAGCACGATGATTATAGACAAAATGTGCCCATTCTTCGGTATAAGCCTCAAAATGTTTGTACTTAAACTCTTGCAAGAATTTTTCGTCGAAATAATATACATTGACCACTGGAGGCAACTCAACAAACTCCGCTTTAAACTGTGCCAATTCCAATGCTTGATCGTAATTCACAGAGAGATAGAACGCACGTCCGAAATCCTTATTGGGTCTGGATTTCAACAAGTCAATACGCCCAATATCCACCGTTGAACCATGGTAGAGAATCATAGATTACCTCCTTTTCTTCTGCAGTATTCTTGTAAAGTTTGCAGGTTGTCCTCTACGGAAAGCGTGTGCATGATATTATAATGTTTCTCGCACAGAGCCAACGCTCCATACTGCTGAAGATAGCGGTATGATTGTACCTCCGAAACATTATGCTTGTGAGCAAATTCTGCCACTAGCAATACGAGGTATTCAATCTTATCCATTACCGTTTTTGTCATGTCGTTAAAACTTCCTTGCAACTTCGCTCACAAAATTACTACATTTTTTCGAATTAAAAAAAGTGCGAAAATAATAGAAGCTTTCTATCTAATTTCCCACTACAATGTTCTTTCTCTCAACAACATCTTTCGGCACATAAAAAAATACCTGCCCCAGAGCGGAGCAAGTATCTTTTAGCATGATTTAACCCTAACAGCGATTAGAAGTTAACGGGAGCGAAGATTTTGCCTTTCGACACTTTGGTAATCTTGCCGTATTTCTGCTCAATCTGCTTGGTGTTAATCAATTTCGGGTCGCCCACAATCAGGATAGAAACAGGCTTATTTTGTATGTTTTCCTTGTAGAATTTAACAATATCTTCGAATTTCAGGTTGTCGATAGCAGCCATTCTGGTGCGTGCAGGGTCGTCCGTGTAACCCATCTCACGCCAACGGTCGTAGGTTTGACTCTTGCGACGGAATGACGGTTTATTGGTCATATTGCTTTGGCGAAGAGCTGCCTTGATAGGTTCAAGTTGGTCGGGATTCTCGGGCATATTCTTCACGAGGTCCATAAACACATCAACCGCATCAGCCACTTTGTCGGACTGTGTGCCGATATTGCCGAGGAAATACGAATCCTTACCAGGAAGTTCACCTGGCACCATATTACCCCTAGCAAAGTAAGCCATAGAACGTTTGGTACGAATCTCATCCACAACGAGTCCCGAAAAACCACCTGAAAAGTACTGGTTAAATGCTTGGAAAAGCACAGCATCTTCAATCGAATACGGAGCACCTTTGAAGTAGAAATAAATCTTTGCTTGCTGCAAGTTGGAGTTCGGCAGGAAGAAAATTTGCGACTTTGCATACTCCTTCTTTTCGCGAACAAAAGGCGACTCAGATTTCAGCACGTTTTCTTGCAGTGGCAACGCTTTTTCTACCTCTTCAATTGGACGATTACCCACATAGTGTGCATCAAGTGCGTACTTGGTTGCGTTGAGGAAAGTGGTGTTCACCTTGATAAGTTCCATATCATACACTTCTTTGAAAGGGAGCATATCGATGTATTCCGACTTGTTGCCATACATCACATAATCCAGCAAAGCAGGTGCTTGTGCCTCGTCTGCCTTCGACATGGTCATACGTGCACGGAGCTCGTTACCTTTGATGTTTTGGAACTGCTTGTCATCGTGTTTGGGCATCAAAATTTGCAGGTTGACGAGACGGCAAATATCTTCCAGGTTCTTGTCATCGCCGATGATGCTGATCGTAAGATAACTATCGGACACACTATAACTACAATATCCACCAAGTTCGGTCAAACGTTTGCGGAATGATTGTGCGTCATCGGCTGGTTGCATACCTGCCACATTCATCATATCAACAGCATATTCCAACATCGGCATATTTTCCGTACCCAATCCGTAGCGGAGAGTGAGGGTACATAAATCATTTTTAGGCTTCTTGGTGTAGTGTAAACGC
>JAEELX010000135.1 GCA_016282955.1 Paludibacteraceae bacterium
CGATACCACCAAACGAGCCCAAAAACGGATTGGCAAAGCCGTTGGTAATTTGCAAACAGATACCCAACAACATCGAAAAAATGAAGAATATTGCCATTTTCTTTTGCTTAAATAAGCTGAAAGCCCGCAAACCAAACGCATCAACCCACGATTTGGCTTCCACGTTCTTATTGATCTCGCTCGCAGGCAAGGTCAACGCATATATCGCCAACACAATACTCAACGCACCACTAATCGCAAACTGCAAAGCCGTATCTTGGAAGCCCGACAAGTCCACCACCCACATCGTGCAAATGAAACCAATCGTACCAAAGACACGAATCGGTGGAAAATCCTTGATGATGTCCAAACCCGCTTTATTTAGTGCACTATACGCCACCGAGTTGGTCAACGCAATAGTCGGCATATAAAACGCCACCGACAAGGTATAAAGCGTAAACAACGGCGTGAAACCAACCGCTTCCCCAGCAGGATACGCATACGCACAAGCACCTATCATAAACGCCCCTGCCAACGCCTGACAAATCGAAAGCAACTTATTGGCAGGTATCCAACGGTCGGCCACAATACCCATCAAAGCGGGCATAAACAGACTCACAATACCCTGAATAGAATAAAAAATGCCGATGTTACCAGCCAAACCATGGTGGGCTAAATAGCGTCCCATAGAGGTTAAATACGCTCCCCAAACCGCAAATTCGAGGAAATTCATTACAATTAAACGAAACTTGATGTTTTTCATATCTTTTTGGTGTTAAAATTCTGAAGTAAAATGGAATTGAATATGTTTATAATCATTTTGTGCCATCTGCAACACATACGCCGAATCCGCCATAAAAACGTCCCGACCTTCCTTATCAAATGCCATGTACTGTGCCTTGCGTTTCTTGAACAAATCCAACTCTTGCGGGTCATCGCTCTCTATCCAGCAAGCCTTGTACATATTGAGGTTCTCCCAGCGACACTTGGCTTGGTATTCGTGCTCCAAACGGTACTGAATGACCTCAAATTGCAGTTGCCCTACCGTACCAATGATTTTTCTGCCATTGTTTTGATTGACAAACAATTGTGCAACGCCTTCGTCCATCAGTTGCTTCACGCCTTTGTCTAACTGTTTTTGTTTGATAGGGTCGGCATTTTCGATGTACTTAAACATCTCGGGCGAAAAACTCGGCAAACCCTTAAAATGCAACTCCTCTCCAGCCGTCAATGTATCGCCAATTTTGAAGTTCCCCGTGTCGGGTAACCCCACGATGTCGCCTGCAAAAGCCTCATCCACCGTCTCCTTCTTCTGAGCCATAAAACACGTGGGAGCCGAGAAACGCATCTGTTTATTGTCGCGAACGAGTTTATAGTACTCATTTCGCACAAATTTCCCGCTACAAATCTTAAAAAACGCAATACACGAGCGGTGATTCGGGTCCATATTCGCATGAATCTTAAAGCAAAAACCCGTAAAAGCCTCTTCCATCGGCTCCACCACCCTTTCCACCGCTTCCACAGCCCGTGGAGAGGGAGCAATCTGCACAAAGCACTCCAACAGTTCCTTCACCCCAAACGTATTCAACGCACTCCCGAAAAATATCGGTGCAAGGTCGCCTTTGAGATACTCGGCTTTATCAAACGGATTATACACGCCATCAATCATCTCCAAGTCATTATATAGTTGTTGGGCATCTTTTTCGCCGATTAACTGCTGAATTTCGGGGGCATGCGGGTCATCAAAATGAATAGATTCGGTTACTTGCGTCTTATTTGGACTATATAAATTGAGGGTGGATTGGAAGATATTATACACGCCTTTGAAGTTCTGACCCATGTTAATCGGCCACGAGAGCGGACGCACCGCAATTTGCAATTCTTTTTCCAACTCGTCCAACAAATCAAACGGTTCTTTGCCGTCTCGGTCCATCTTATTGACAAAAATCATGATGGGTGTCTTCCGCATCCGACACACCTCCATCAGTCGCCGTGTCTGAGTCTCAACGCCTTTGGCAGCATCCACGACAATAATCACCGAGTCCACAGCCGTCAGGGTACGGAAGGTATCTTCGGCAAAGTCTTGGTGACCCGGTGTATCCAAGATGTTGATGTGATAGGTGGGTGAGGAGGCAACGCTCGTGGGCGTGTATTCAAAGCCCATCACGGAGGTAGCCACACTGATGCCACGCTGTTTTTCTATTTCCATCCAGTCGCTCGTTGCCGTCTTGCGAATCTTATTATTTTTCACAGCCCCAGCCACGTGAATAGCCCCACCATAGAGTAGGAGTTTTTCGGTAAGCGTGGTCTTGCCCGCATCGGGGTGGCTGATAATCGCAAACGTGCGGCGACGTAATATCTCTTCCTGCAAATTCATATTCGCAAAGGTATAAAAAAAACTCAAATAAGGCAGAAGAAAAATTGTAAAAAAAATTGGTGAACTGGTGAAGCGGTGAATCAGGGAAGGTGAAAAATGAGAGGTGAAAGGGGAAAAATCAACCACGCCAATCTTTCAATTTTCAGTTTTCAATTTTCAATTTAGTTAAGCCCGCCAGAAGCAGCCCGCATCTCAGAAACCACGCACTTTTTTAAGATGAAAAATGAGAGGGGAAAGGTGAAAAATCAACCACACCAACCTTTCAAATTTCAATTTTCATTTTTCAAATTTCCTTCGGGGCAAAAACTTCTCCTCTATTTTAGAGGAGATGCCCAAAGGGCAGAGGAGTAATAAAATCAACCACGCCAACTTTTCAATGCTCCATTTTCAATTTTAAAGACACACGCCCCCTGCCCCGCTAACTTAGCGGGGGACTAGCGGCACAACCAAAAGACACAAACAAAAAAGTGAAAGACCGAAATCTTTCACTTTTCCTTTTTCATTGTTCAATTCCCTAACTTATAAGTCTCGTACAAGACGAACAGGGAAAGCATATCGACGACCATCTGTACTTGAGGATTCTATCTTCTTGTCTTGGAAATAGAACTTAATTTTGTAAGCATCCGTACTAGTATTTGCCGTTGACGACCAATAGTTGGCATTGATCGCAAAATTATTCGCTACCGATGTACCGTCACGGTAACCACAACCAGGCAAGAACAGGCAACCAGCCTTCTCTAACTTAGCCCATGTCTCGGCATTGATATTCGCTGCTGCAGCCGCACCCGTAGTGATAGCAGTCACACCTGCCTTCGCAAACGTAAACCCATCAGGATAAATAAGTGCTCCCCTAACGGTATCATTAGAACCACTGCCAAATCTCACATGAACAAACGAATACGGATCGTTACCGTTTAGTTTCGCACGTTTCGTAAGGATATAATCCCACTCGCTTGTGTTCGGTGTACGCCACGTGCCAGCAG
>JAEELX010000012.1 GCA_016282955.1 Paludibacteraceae bacterium
CATCGCTTGCAACAAGTCAAGTCTTTCCTATTGACGATAATGACGCAAAGAATACGCTCAAAATAAAAAACGATGGAAAAACAGAAATATACTTACAAATTAACGAGTTGCGCAATAAGGGCATCGTTACCTATAAAGGCTCTTTAGGATATACTCTATTAGATAAAAACGGAAATGTGGCTGTAGCACAAAAAGGATCACGGTATGCAGACATTGAAGGAATCCCCATCACTTCCTATTATCCTACTTATTACCTTGGGATCATTTTCCCTTCTGATTTCCCTGCAGGAGTATATTCATTAAAGGCTACTTTCTCGAATACAGAAGGTTCTGCTTATACGCCCATACTCTCCACAGGCGAAACCAATCTTACGACCGTAATAAATACGGGTGATCAAATTTTCGTATATGCAAAAGACGACAACAAATACGAAGAAAAATATGCACCCTATGGCATGACCGTTGTAGCAAACAGTAGCAGGACGAACCTTACGCTGTCTTGGAAGCAACGCTCCAAACCTTCGAAGAGTAGTTATATCGTTTTTGTTTGGAATGAAGATGGGATGAAATATTACACGACATCTTCAAAGACGCTCACGATACCGTCTCCCAATGCAGAAGACACCTATTCGTGGGCTGTTGCGTCGGTGAGTGAGGCAGATATGTTGCACTATCAAATCAGCTTGGGCGAAGATTTCTCACCCTCCACAACACCAACGGGCGTGGAGAACGTAAAAGAAAAAGGAATAGACGTACAAGTGTTGGAAAATACTATTGTGGTTAATACACCGCAGAACACGACCATCTCGCTTTACGACGTTGAGGGAAAGTTGTTGCAACAGAAGCACCATATATGCAATGCGACGTTCCATGTCGTAAAAGGCGTTTATATCGTAACAACGTCTGAGAAAAAGCAAAAAGTGTTAGTACAATAGTAACTTTTTCTTGGATAGTATCTTTTCGGGCAGGGATAGCATTTCTGCCCGATTTTTTTGTATTTTTCACTATTAGGCAGAAGCATTTCGAAAAAAAACTGTTTATTATATATGCAAATCAAAGTACAAAATGTAATTTTGATTTTTTGCTAAAAACAGCAAGTTTAGCATAATATTGCGGTTGCATTTTGGGTTATAAGAGTTTTCCTTATTTCGGTACTTTTATATTGATTTCGTATTTCTATTTGATATTCAATAGGTTAATATGATTGTGCGACCGTTCCTTTTTTGGTAGTCAATTACAAGCCATACTTTTGCTTGGTTGTGTTGATGGTGTTTTTGCCTACGATATAAGCATAGCATGCAACGGGTATAAATTGCAACACTCTTGTCCCCAATCCATGGCGTATGGTCTGCGTCTTACTCGTAACCAACGCTTGTGTTATATCATTCTGCGACATGAAATAAAGGAGTGATATCAACTCTTCTGGATGCTCTGCGTAGCGGTCAGACCATTTCACTTCAACAGCCCAATAGGGTCTCTGACGTGCCAAGTCCATACCGACAATATCCACCTCTCCTTGCTGCGTCTTGCTTTGTCGCCAGTTGGCATATGCAATATCCACCCCCAATCTCGGTATCCATTGTGCATATACAGCCGTTTCTACCATATTTCCGATTTCTGTGTCTGTTTCAGTAATGGGTTGGAAAAGTGCACAACGTAGAGACGGGTTTGTAAGATAAATCTTGAAACTCATTTCTCGTTGGTAGCGTTTGGCGTTATCGTCGGTACGATGAACGACTTTAATTAGGAATGCCGCTTCCAGATATTCAATATATTTGCGTAATGTGTCTTTACGTACACCAGATTCTTTGGACATTCTCTCGTATGAAAACTGGTCTCCAGAATGATAGGCAATCATCGTAAAGACAGAGTTCAATTCTTGTACATCTTGAATACCATACAAACTGGGAAGATCACGCAGTAATACCTTATCAATGATATCATGTCGGATAAATAGTCCTGGGTTTTCTTGTATTTTGTCGGAGAAAACCACTTCTGGATAGCCTCCATAATTGATATAGTCAATAAAAAGTTGGTTGAGTCGGTTGATGTCTATGGTTGTATAGAAATCTACTTCGGAATCATACCATTGCATGTGTTGTGGGATGAGCAGATTTTGGTAATCTTTTAGGTGTATATACTCATAGAATGTAAGTGGAGGCAAAATAAAGTCGGTAAAACGCCCTGCACCGCTCTCGTTACTGCGTTTTTTTAGTTCCGCTGCGGCAGAACCAGATACCACAAAGCGGACATTGTGATAAGTATCCACCAGCGATTTGAGATGTACTTCCCAATCCTTGAGGTATTGTATCTCATCAAAAAACACATAGTATTGGCTTTGGTCATTCGGTTGCTTTCCGAGCATTTGCTTACACAAATTGAATAATTGTTCCAAAGGTATATGATTGTATATAGGTGTTTCTACGGATATATAGATAATATTCTGTGCAGGTACACCTTCTTCCATTAGTCGTTGGATAGTATGGTAAATCATTACCGTTTTTCCTACGCGTCGTGGTCCCATCAAAACAATAGAACGATTGATAGAAAGGTCAGTTACTAACGGATAAAATATATCCATATACATACGAGGACGCATCTTGCTGAAAAACTCAGGTATCTTTCCTTCCGTCCACCACGGATTGTCCACTCGTAAACGACCGATAATTTGTTGCTCTAATAATGCCGTATATTCCATATAAGTATTTTTATATATCACAAAAGTACTAATTTAATGCCAAATAAGAAAATTATTTTATATTTATTTTGAAATTTTAATGCAAAACAAGAAAAATTTATTCATATTTATTTCCTATTTAGTTAGTGAGCTAATTCTATTCCAGTATGATATGCTGATAGTTTTTTCTACTGCCTTGTGGTAGACGATGCAAGCACGATAACCGTGATTAATAACCCAGATTAATCAGTGAATATGATGCGGACAGGGTAGTCCCAATCAAAATATTCACCTTGCCGTTTTTCAAAATAAAGCAGATGTCCTTTTTGCAAAAACCTCGTCCTTTAAAAATATATTTTTTGCAATTAAAAAAAAGTTGTACTTTCGCAACAATCGCGGGGTAGAGCAGTGGTAGCTCGTCAGGCTCATAACCTGAAGGTCGTAGGTTCAATTCCTTCCCCCGCAACTAAGTAAAAGCGAGTATCGTTGAGGTATTCGCTTTTGTATTTCCAATACACCACTTTTTACGAGTTCCGATACGCACGAGGCGTCATATTCATGTAGGTTTGGAAGAAACGATTAAATGCCGTTGAGGACTCAAAACCGAGTGCAAAAGCTATCTCTTTAGCGGTTTGTGTGGTCAATTTGAGACGTGATTTGGCATCGGTTAAGATGGCATTAACAATGAGTTCGTTGGCTGTTTGACCACTCACTTTTTTGATGGTAGAACATAAATGAGGCAACGATAAGTGCATCCTATCAGCATATTGTGACACAAAATGCCATTCGTGATAGTGATTCAGCACCAACTGACAATAATCTTGATAAATCAACTCTTTGCGGTCTTGCGGGTGCAACGAAAATTGCTTGTGCTCCAACAAATAGGTGTTGTAACTCACTTGAAACACATTAAAAACCGAAGCCATGATGTCCGAAGTGAGCATAGAAGGCGTGCAATTAGAGGCTTTTGTCAGTACCAAAAACATATTTTTAAGCACTTCGGCTTTTTCTTCGGGGACGTGAATAACGGCATTTTTGCTCACCATACCCGTTTTGTCCGTTATGGTGCGTTGTACGGAGTTTTTTTGTGAAAAAGCATGCGAAAAAATGATATAATACACGAGTGCGTCTTCCGAAAATTTATGGATTAAAAGGAACGTACCTGGCTCAAAGTAAATCAGGTCATTTTCCGCAAACTCGTACGGTGTTATGTTAATCGTGGCTTTTGCAGTGCCTTTCACAATCAAAGCATACACGCCACACATTATTTTACAGGGGAATCGACCATATTCGTTCAGAATTTTCCCGCTTGCGTCTCCAATTAGAAAATCCCTTGGACAGTCCAATAAAGGTACATCTTGCTTTTTCATAACTCATTTTTTTACGAAAATAGCAAAATATTTATAATTTTAATGCATTAGTTAAAGAAAGTGCTATTTTTGATAAAAATAAAACCATTTTTTTAATGATAATCGAAAAACGAGAACATCAAAAGGAACTATTTTGTCCCGCTATATTAGATTTTAAATCCTATGTAATAGTTGAAACTATAGTTGGTGGGTTCGTTGTAACCAAAGCCTGGAATATACGTTGGCATACTCCCCGAAGTATTTTTCATTTCGTCCGTGAAAAGGATTTTGATGCGGGCACACCAGCCCATGTAAAAACATTTATACACTTGCACCTGTAACGAAGCCACTATCTCAAGCCAACCATCATAACGAAGCATTTTGGGAATGTCGACCGGTTGTTGCTCGGTCCAATATAAATTATTCGTTGTTAGCCCTTTGAATTGGTAGTTTTGCAGAGCGTTTGCATAGCGTACCCCAACCGTCAGATTACTTTCGCTTGCGGGTTCCTTCATGGGGTGAATATCCAAACCAACGCGTAAAAAGCCACCTTCCCCCTCGTATTTGCCACCATCAGCTTGCGTTTTAGCCGTAACATAACCTCCTTCTAACGTTGGGAAAAACCGATTTTGTAGTCGGATGCTCATCGCCATTTCATAACTTTGGATGTCCATTTTGGAACGCGTCATCTCAAAAATCGTGTTGCCAATATCCACTTTGAGCAGCAACCCTTGATAAGTGGCAGAATCTGCATACTCTTTGCCAAAAACGGTGGCGAAGGTTCCCAAAAACAATATGCAAAAAACGAGGCGTTTCAAGGTTGTAAATGAATTTTGATGTTATCTTGTAAGGTCGTTTCCACTGCACTATTGATGATTTTTGCCGTATCAATGCGAGCCGTTACGCAAATCGAATCAATAATATGATAAACCGCACAACCACACGCCAAACTGATAAAATGTGTGTCGTTTTGGTGAAAAATCGTGAGGGTGTCGTGCTTTCCGTTAAAAAACAATGTATATTGTGTTGTGTTTACATCTTGACGAAGCGGCACAAGGATTGATGTCACGGATGAATTGGCATTGTACAGCACCAAGTCATTGTCACAACCCTGCACGATTAACGTGTCGATGGTAGCGTGACTGATGGGTATTTGCACCAATACCTCAGTCGGCAAACGGCATGTCGTGTCGGGTTTGCAAGCAATAAACACACAAAAAGCGAGTGTAAAAACTATATTATAAAAGTGCTTGAACTTCATTTTTTAGGCTAATTAAAGCTATTTGATGAGGCGTTGTGCCGTTGGATTTGTACGCTTGAATCAGTGCTTTGGCGTATTCGAGGCTCGACGTGTCGGGAGCAATTTGTGGCGTTACAGCAGAGATAAAATTAGCTACTTCGTCGCGTGCTAAAAGAATTTTCTGCCACAACTCGTTACTCACGTAGATTTGTTGACTCATGTTGTGGTCAAACTCCATCTTAATGGTTTGAATCATACGCTGTTGTATTTGTGCCACAGTCATTTCTGCAACGGGCATATCACTCAATAAATGTTCGGGTGTTGTGCGTTCCAGAAGGAGCGTTAAACGTTCGTAGGCACGCAAACGGATGGAAGAAATCTCTTTTTGTGTTTTGAGTTTCAACTCCCATGTGCGTTTCTCGGTTTCGTTCTTAAATAATTTGTGCATCACGATCCATGTTGCGAGAAGCACGATTAAAGCGGGAATGCAATACTTTATTATTTCCATAACTTATTCTTTTGCTTGTAAAAACCATTTCCAAAACTGTTCGCCTGCAAGGGCAGCCCCTTTGAGCGTAAAATGAATTCCATCACTACCTGCTAAGCCTTTTTCTTGCCAATTTGCCATGCCACCCGCACCGTCCATCATCTGAAACAAACTATAATATGCGATGCCGTTTTGATGGCAGAATTGTTTGAGTTGCTCATCCAAAATAGGAATGATAATGGGCGATTGACGTTTGCCTTGTAACCGCAGGCACATATCGCTCGGTCCGATAAAGATAAAAGAGGCTTGCGGAGCACACTGACGCAGGTACTGGACTTGACGTTTCATATCCCGAACGTATTTTGTCACTTTCGCTTCATCGGTCAAATGCGGGACGATATTGCCTCCAAATTGCAGAATGATTAGTTGCGTGTTGGTGCTTTGGAAGAAATCGATGAGTTGTTCTTGGTTGATTTTGGTAAAGATAAGTCCAGAAGAGCCTCGCATCGCTACGTTATCCACAATGATTCCTTTATCCGTTTCCAACGAAATCCCGTACACATCGCCTTTCCCAGCCAGATGAATCGAGATTGATTTTTGCAATGGAATAGAAACCAAATCGTGGTATGCAATCTGTTCGTCATTGGTCGTCACAGTGCCTTCGATACCTTCGGAGGTTATAAGACGCACTTGATTAAAAGGCTTTACGGGTGTTTTTTTATTACAATTTACTTGAATCTCCATCTCTTCGCTACCTTCTACGCGGTCGTTGTCCATCACAAATACTTGTCCCATCGGACCATACAAGCCGTTTTCTCGCTGTTTTTTGAAAAGGAAGGCAGTATAATTAACGATTCTATCGGCTTTGGTAACTTCTTGTTGGTTTTTATAGGTGATTTGTTTGTATGTCAACGAATTAACTCTTTTTACCAAAGTCATCATTCCGGGTCCTCCACCACCATATCTTCGTTGCATATTGTTTCGGAAAATGGCGGTTATTCGGTCGCCTTCGATTTGCGAATCACCATAATGCACCACACGGACGGGACCTTGTTTACATTGCTTTAATTTACTTAAGAATTTTTTGACAACTCGTTTATCTACATCTTCCATCACCAAATCCACCGTTGTCTCTTTGGGAATAACAATCGGCTTCGAAGGAACAGGTTCAGTAATCTGAAAAGTGCTTGATTCAGTAGTTGAACTTTGGGATGTTTCTTCTTCCGTTTGCCCAGAATGCAGAACAGTTAAAAAAATAATCGCAACGATAAATACACATGCAAAAGTCGCAATGTATATGAATTTCTTCATAAATTAGCAGTTTAATCAACAGTAAAAACGCAACTCGTTTGCGAAGGTAGTTTTTTTTGCTGAATCAAAAAAGTATTTTTAATTTTGCATTGTTTTTGCAAATTGAATTTATAATTAAAATTATGAGTATGAAAAAAGTATCTTTTATGGGAATGTTGCTGTGTGTCTTTCTTCTTACCAGCAATAGTTACGCTCAAACCATGTCTTTAGAAGAAATGTTAAAAGATTCTATTATTTTGGAGGTTGCTGATGATAAAATTCCAGCGTCAGAGTTCTTGTATATGTTTGATAAAAACAATTCTACCCCTAACAATCCAAAGTATGAAACGGAACGTTACTTGGAATTATTTATCAATTTTAGGCTCAAGGTGCATGACGCTTTGCAAAAGAAAATCGATACGACTTCTAATTTTCAGCGAGAATACAATAACTATCGTCATCAGGCCGTTGCAAAGTACTTGCGAGATGACGAAGCCATTGAAAAGTTATGTCGCGAAGCATACGACAGGCTTAAATTGGATCGGAAAGTGGCACAAATTGCCATCGAATGCAAAGATACGACCGATGTTGCCAAACGAGATAGTGCTTTGGCAAAGATTCAAAGGATTCGTCAACGGGTTACGACGGGTGTGATGCCTGAGGGCAAAAAGAGAAGGTCGGCAATGAAGCCCGAAAACTTCTTCCAAGTTGCTGTGGAAGCCTCCACCGATAACTCGGCTCGCGACTCGGGTAGGATAGGTTGGGTGGTTCCCTTCCGCTTTGTATATGAGTTTGAAAATGCGGCTTACAACACGCCTGTTGGTCAAGTGAGTGAAATCTTCCATACGAATTATGGCTATCATATCATTTATGTAGAAGAGGAAGTACCACACAAGGAGGTGCATTCTGCCCATATCATGAAACGAATCATTGACGGCGATACGGCTCGTGCAAAAGCCCAAATAGACTCGATTTATAATTTGTTGAAGAACGGGAATGACTTTACAACCTTGGCCACGAATTTGAGCGATGATGCAGGAAGTGCAGCCAAAGGTGGCGATTTAGGTTGGTCGTCAGTGGGTCGGATGGTGGCTCCGTTTGAAAAAGCCATCTTCTCAACGCCTGCTGGTCAACTGTCTAAGCCTTTTGCTTCGCAGTATGGTTGGCATATAGCAAAAGTGATTGATGTCAAAGAAGTGGAGCCTTTTGAGGCCATGCATCGCCAATTAGAAGCAGCCGTCTTGCGAGATTCACGCGTGTTGGTTGCAAATCGTTCGTTCATAGAAAAAACAAGAAAAGAGTATAACTTGCCCGATACCATGTCGGTAAAAGGCGTGTACGATTACGCAGATGAGCATATCGCGGATAAATATCCAGACCTCAAACCGTTGTTGAAAGAGTATTACGATGGGATTTTGCTTTTTGAGGTTTCTATGAAGGAGGTTTGGAGTCGTTCCACAGACGATGTGGAAGGTATAACGGCCTTTTTCAATTCGCATCGCAAACAATTTAACTGGGACGCACCACGCTACAAAGGTTTTGCTTTGCAATGTAAAGACGAACGCGTTGCTATCATTGCCAAATCAATCATCAACAATGCTTCGGCGAACGATTCGATTGAGAATATCTTGCGTAAACGTTTGACGATTGATGGCGTTGAGTATGTGAAATTTGAAAAAGGCATCTGGAAACAAGGCGAAAATGCGTTGGTCGATGTGTATGGATTTAATTCCAAGAAAGCCACGTTTACACCCTCACCCGATTATCCATACGTTACGGTGGTGGGTAAGTTGCAACCCGTTGGTCCAGATGACTACACCGATAGACGTGCAGACGTAACGACAGCCTATCAAAATCAGTTGGATAGAGACTGGATTGTGAATATGTTAGGGAAGTACAAAGTTACAGTACATAAGCCTGTAGTGGATGCCATCAAGGCAGTAAGAGATAAATAAAGCGTTTGTAGTTTGCAGAGGAAATCAAAATACGTATTTTTAATTGTTAGCCTTGTCCTGTTAGGAAGTATCGGGTTGGTTGCGTTTTTGCTCCGTGTGCGAGTGGATTTGACGGCTGACAAACGGTATAGTTTGCACGATTCTTTCAAGCAGGTCTTGCAAGAGGTGGAAGAGCCATTGGAAGTAACTTTATTTCTGAATGGCTCCTTAAATTCTGGTTTTAGGAAGTTGCGAAATGCCGTTGCGGATTTGGTAACGGAAATGCAAGTTTATGCCCCTATCAAGTACATTGAAGGCACCAAAGAGCAGGCTAAAAAGTTAGAAATCACCCCGACCGTCATTCATGAGCGACAATCGGATGGCAAAACCGTCCAAACGACCGTCTATCCATACGCGGCAATCGGTTATCGGGATAGGTTGCTGTGTGTGCCGTTGTTGCATAATAATCGCACCATTAGTGGCGAAGAGAACCTCAATCATTCCATTGAAATGTTGGAGTTCTTGTTTGCCGAAACCATTCATACGTTGCAGTTGCCTGACGTGCGGAAAATTGCCTTTTTGGAGGGACATGGCGAACTGAATGAGCGAGACGTGTACGATTTGACGGTGCAGTTAGCCCAGTATTTTGATGTAGATAGAGGTGTTATTGATAAGGACGCTTCGGTGCTGAATGCTTACAAAACGATTATCGTGGCTCAACCGCAAAGTAAGTTCTCGGAACGCGATAAATTCATTGTAGATCAATACATTATGCACGGAGGTTCGGTGCTGTGGTTGATGGATGGTGTACGTTTTTCGTCTGATATGCTTGCCAAAGACGGCTACACGCCCATCATCGTACAAGATATGAACCTCAACGATATGTTTTTCCGCTACGGTGTGCGAATCAACAACGATTTGGTGCAAGATATGCAATGCCTGCCCGTGCCAGTGGACGTGAGTCAGGGCGATGCCGAGCCTAATTTCCAGCCTTTGCCGTGGACCTATGCACCTTTGCTACTTACCTCACCCTCGTGCCCGATTACGCGAAACGTGATGCAAGTGAAGGGGACTTTTGCCTCGACCCTCAATGCTGTTGGCGAGGACGATGGACTTGCTAAAACCCTCTTGCTGTGTACCTCTTCGGCCTCTCGCATCACCCCTGCACCTGGGAAGGTGGACCTGGCTGATTTTACCTCCAACCCTTCGGCTTTCAAGTGGAGTTATCTGCCGGTAGGTGTGTTGGTGGAGGGTAGTTTCCCGTCCTTTTTTGCCCACCGAATGCTACCCGATAGTGTCGAAAACATGCTCCCGTTGCTCAAACAAAGCGTTGAAACGAAGCAGATTTTTGTGGCGTGTGGTAGTGTGGCACGCAATGATTGGCAAGAAAATATGCCCTTGCCGGTAGGGTATGATCGATATACAAAGATGCAGTTGGGCAACCGTGATTTTTTGGTGAATGCTGTTTTGTATCTTGCGGGCGACCAAGCGTTAATCGCCTTGCGGAATAAAGTGGTTTCGTTGAGGCTGATAAATGACAAACAAGCCCACTTGCAACGATCTACCATTCAAATTGCAAGCATTACGTTGCCTCTTTTGCTTTTGTTGATTATAGGATTTTGTTTTAACTTCGTACACCGAAAAAAATACATCTGATGAACCGCCTAAAAACATCTTTATTATTGCTTTGTTGCTGTTTTTACACGCAACTTGTTTGTGCATCAGATTCGTTTTTGGATTATGCCGAAAAGATGGCCAACTCGCAAATGGCTAACGAAGAAAATCTATGGCGTGTAGGGGCTGTCAAAGGAATCAATTCCTGGAACGCCAATCAGGCCATACTTGCCAACGCTTTCTTGGACTTATACGAAACTACCCGAGACACAACCTACAAGCAATATGTGCTTAACTTAGCGGATTATTACATCAATAAAGGCGACATAAGCACCTACAATGGCACGCAATTCAATATATTACAGTTAGTGGGTGGAGATTATATCTTGCGATTACGGGACTTGCAATCCAATTTTTATTACACCAAAGCGGCGATGCTTTTGCGAGAACAAGTCAAACTGCAACCCAAGACATTAGATGGGATATACAATATGAGCACGGTCAATACGATTTATGTCTATTTAGACCGACTGAGTTTTGCCATTCCATTTATTGCCCGCTGTGCTAAGACGTTCTACGACAAAGAGATTTTTGACGCACTAACCGACCAAATACTCCTGATTGATGCCCACACCACAGACGAACAAACGCGATTAAATTGCCACTTTTGGATAGATGATGAAACGACCGATTACGCTTTGACCTGCTCGCAGTATGTCTGGGGCGTTGCACAAGGGGCGTTCATGATAGCGATTTTGGACGTGTTGGATTACTTGGAAGAAGACCATCCCAACCGTAAACAGTTGATTGATATTTTCAAACGCCAATGTAAAGCGTTACTGGAAGCACAAGAGCCCGAAACACACCTCTGGAATCAAATCCTCAATATGCCTTATATCCAGACGAATTATATTGAGACGTCAGGTTCGGCCATGTTCTGCTATGCGATGGCACGAGGGGTGCGAAAAGGGTATTTGAGCCCAGACTATCTTGATGTGGCGACAGAGAGTTTTACAGCATTGTGTGAAAATTATGTTGGCACAGACGCAATGGGGAACTTAATACTGAATCATTGTTCGCCGTGGATTAACCTATCGGCTATGAGAGCCCCTTCGAGCCAGTTTGCCCTGTATTTCAAGGAAAATTTTAAACAAAACACGCCGATTGGTGTGTCCGCTTTCATTCGGGCGGCTGCAGAGTTGAGCAAATTCGAAACCCCTAAAAAGCCACAACAAGTAACGGAAATGAACATTGCCTTTTTATTGCCTTTCCAAACCTCTATGGCGAACCGCGACCCGAATGCCGACCGATTTGTGGACTTTTATGTCGGAGCCTTGATTGCTATTCAAAATCACCATGATGACATGCCGATTCGCATACACACGTACGACACCAAGAAAGATGTTGCCACGATAAATGCTCTAATTAAGAGTGGTGAATTGGAGCGAATGGACGCAATAATTGGTCCCGCATACTCTTCGCAGGTAGATTTGATGGTTTCTTACGCAAGTAAGTACAATATCCCGTTGTTTATTCCGTTCACCGCAAAACTCAAAAACAAAGAGCAGTACAGCAACGTGTTCCGCTTTAATTCATTGGAAGAAGAGGAAACCGAAGTGATGATAGACTACTTATTCAAACCCGACCAAAATATCCAATGTGTCTTTGTGGAAGGTGCTATGCCCGACAATATAAAATCTATCAAAGAGCAACTGACGCTACAAAATAGACCTGTTGCGACAACGAATGTCTATAAAATTTTGTCGGATAGTATGTTTATGGATTTGGACTCCAGCAAGGAGAATATCCTGTTCTTCAATACCGATAAGTTTGCTGATTTGCATGTTCAACTGCCTCACGTCAAAAAAATGATTGATATGGGCTATAAAGTTACGATGTTTAGCCGTTTTTCGTGGCAAAAAGAGACCACCAGCATTCCGCAAATCTACACTTCTATTTTCAAAAATAAATTCCAAAACGAGAACGAGTATCGTGGTATCTTTGGGAAATACTTCCACTACACGCACCCCGTTACCAAACCACGATACGACTTAATTGGCTATGACTTAACAAGTTATATTATACAGTTCCTCAGGACCTACAAAACTTCGTCCAACTCAATGCAGCAAATAGTGGACATGGAGGTGTACAATGGCGTGCAAACGGACATCCATTTTATGGAATCTACGTTTGGCAAAGGCTACCGAAATAGTAACATCAACGTCATTCGAACGCATTGAGAAAGATAGTTTTGTATATTGTCTTGGGACTTTTCCCGCTGGCTTTGTTGGCACAACCGCGATTGGAACGCGAGGAGATTTACATCGGCGTGCACGGTGGTTTGATGATGTCTATGGTGAATTTTAACCCACGTATTGATGGTGCGAATAACTTGATGGACCCGCTGTTGGGTAAGAATGGAGGGTTGGTTTTTCGCTATTCGGGGCATCGTTGTTGCGGCTTGCAAGTGGAGGTGAACTACTTACAACGCGGTTGGCAAGAGGATGCGGAGGCGACGGCTTTGACACCTGCCACACATTACGAACGCCAATTGGACTACATCGAAGTGCCTTTTTTGAGCCATATCTACTTCGGTTCGGAGAGTTTTCGGGGCTTTGTGAATCTGGGACCGCAAATGGGCTATTGTTTTGCTTCACAGGAAAGTGGCGAACGCCAAAGTCAATATGAAGCCCAATATGAAGCCATCAAAAAGCCGTTTGATTGGGGTGTTGCGGGTGGATTAGGTTTGTATTTTCGGAATCGTAAAGTGGGTATTTTTCAGATAGAAGCACGCTTTGATTATAGTTTTGGGCATCTGTTCCCAGTTCGCAGACGGAATTATTTCAAGCAAATCAACACGATGGACCTAAGCGTGAATTTCGGCTATTTATTCCCTATAAAATAGACTTTCACCTTTTGAGAAAAATAAAATAAAAGTTCAAATCACGACCTAAACCGAAAATTGAACTTCTATTCATTTTTGTTGCAAAATCTACTTATTCGTAGTGTCGGATACGCACATCAATGCCCTCTTTTTGCAGTTGGGTCGGAATATCTTGCAGGTTCGTTTGCCCGTAGTGGTAGGGGAATAGCACCTTTGGACGGACGGTTTTCGCGGCTTTGATAAGTTGTTTGGGCGTCATCGTGTAGGGTTGGTTACACGGCAAAAATGCGATGTCAATGTTTTTGATTTTTTCCATCTCGTCGATGTCTTCCGTGTCGCCCGCGATGTAAATGCGTGTGCCGTCCAACGTAAGAATATAGCCATTATCGCGTCCTTTGGGGTGGAACTGCAAGTGCTCTTTGGTGGTGTTGTACGCAGGCACGGCCTCCACGCTCAAACCGTCTGCTATCTGCTGTTTGTCGCCATTTTTCAGCACCGTCCCCAAGCCCAAAATCTTCGCCGACGAAGGGTTAGCAAACAGTTGCGTGTTGTCTTGCCAGAGGGTTTGGATGGCGTTTTTGTCCAAATGGTCGTGGTGTTCGTGCGTTATGAAGATATAATCAGCTTTTGGCATCGCCGCATAAGCGATTTTTTTGCCGTTGTATTCACTCACGGGGTCGATTTGAATCTCTTTGTTGTCGTACTGAATACGTATGCTTGCGTGGGTCAAGGCGTGTAGTTTAATCGTTTTACCACTCGCCGTTTTAAAAACATCCACCTCGTACAAATCGGCTTTGATAGGCATATTTTGCTCTTTCCATGCCAGGATTCCACCTTTGAGGTTGACCGATTTATATTTTTCGGCTGCCATCATTTGAGCGGCTGCAGCAGAGCGTCTTCCACTTCGACAATAAACCGCAATCGTTCTGTCGGTGGGAAGCATAGATTTGACTTTTTCCATAAAATCGGGTTGTTTAAAGTCAATGTTAATCGCATTTTCGAGATGTCCTTGGTTGAACTCATCCGCTGTTCGCACGTCAAGAATGATAACATCTTGATTTTCAATCAGTTCTGCAAACGTTTTCACGTCTGCATTTTCAAAACTCTGCTGGCTACACGCATTCGTCAATCCGAGCGTTCCCAACAAACAAAGCATGATTTTTTTCATAATTCCGATAAATTTTTGTGCAAAAGTACAAATTGAATAGACAAAAAACAAAAAAATCACATCGTCTAATTCGGTAAAAATAAGTGTGTTTTTGCCCCTGAATCGCATTTTATCTATCAAAAATAAAATTTGTGCTACGCAATATACCAATTTTAATACGTTTTATATGAATGAAAATATAAAAATCCACCTATCTTTGCACCCGAAAATTAAAACCAAAAGAAGAATGAATTATTTTGTAAAAAACTTGCCGTTTGTTGTGCTGTTGGTGCTGTTTGGTTGCCATAAAAACGCGAATCAAACCGAGCCGTTGCATTGTGTCGAAGTGATTAAACCACAAATGGTTGCCAACCAAACCAAATTGACGTATTCGGGTAAAGTGAAAGAAAATAAGCAAATCAACGTTGCTTTTAAGGTGGGTGGTCCGATTGATAAAATCCACGCACAAGTGGGCGACCGTGTCCGCAAAGGGCAACTGCTTGCCGAGATTGAATCGTCTGATTATCAACTGGGGGTGATGAACTATGAAGCCCAATACGAGCAGTTAAAAAACGAGGTGGAACGCCTTACGGTGCTGTACGAGAAGAAGTCGGTTTCACAAAATGACTACGAAAAGGCGATTGCGGGCTTGAAGCAGTTGGAAGTAGCGGTGCAAGTTAATCGTAATAAATTGAATTACACCAAGTTATATTCTCCAGCCGATGGCGTCATTGTTGCGGTTAATTACCATGCGTCCGAGTTGGTGGATGCGGGTATGGCCGTTTTTTCGTTGATAGAAGACAAGAATTTACAAGTTATTTTTGATATTCCAGCGTCTGTGTATGCCCATCGTGCCGATTTTGCACAGTTTGAGTGTTACACGACCTTTGACCCCCAAAATCCCATCGCGATGCAACTCGTTACGGTGGTTCCCAAAGCCGATGATAACCAATTGTACCGTGTGTATCTGCGTTTTAATAATGCGACTAATCGCTCTATCACGCCAGGAATGAACGTGGAAGTGAATATCTTGATGAACCAACCTGACGAACAAAAAAACGTTTCGGTGCCTTTGCGGGCTATCTGCCAGCGAGACGAAGAGACCTTTGTGTGGGTGGTTAATGCCGATAGCACCTTACGCAAGCAACCCGTCGGGATTGCCAACATAGATATGCACGGGAACGCTTGTATCAGTGAGGGTTTAGACGGGACAGAAAGTGTTGTGCAGGTGGGTGCTGCAACCTTGCAAGACGGCGAGCGGGTGCGTATCCTGCAAGAAAAATCGGCAACCAATATCGGAAATCAACTCTAAATAACCCATTATGGAAAGGCTAACGAAATTTTTTATTGAACGCCAAACGCTCTTTTGGTCGTTAATCATTATGTTGAGCGTAATGGGTGTGGCGTGTTTTATGTTGATGCCCAAATTGGAAGACCCCGCTATCAAAGGGAAACAAGCGACTGTCATCGTGCCGTACCCAGGTGGAAGCGTGTACGAGGTGGAATTGAATGTGGCGAAAATGATGGAAGACCAGTTTTTTACGCTACCACAAGTAACCGACATTCATACGACCTGCCAAGAAGGGGTTGCTATTTTCCAAATAACCTTTGATATGAGTGTGACGGAGAAGGATTTGGAGCAATACTTTGATTTGTTGCGGCGTAAAACGAATGACGTGGCTCCTCGTCTGCCCAATGGCACCTACGCACCTATCGTGGTTGATGATATGATGGACGTGTACGGCATTATGTATGCGTTGGTGGGAGATGGGTATGACTATGACGAATTGCTACGGTATGCCAAGATGTTACGCAATAGTTTATTGAAGGTAGAGGGCGTGAAGCGAGTTAATATCGCAGGGCAGCGTGATGAGGTTATCAACATCTGTCTTGATAAGGATAGGTTGGCTATCAACGGCGTTTTGCCCACCCAACTGATGATGGCGTTGCAAAATTTTGGCGACCCGATAAGTAGCGGGAAATACGAAGTGAACCAAGAATTGTACACCCTACACGTTTCGAACGCTTCCAATGATATAGAGGAGATTCGCAACTTGTTGATTACCACATCGGGTGGCAAAGTGGTTCGGTTACAAGATATTGTAGAAAGCGTAACGCTGGATTATGCCTCGCCTCAAACGAATGGTTTCTTTGTGGATACAAAGCCTGCCATAGCCATTTGTGTGGCGATGGAGTCCGATGCCATTGTGCCTGACGTGGGTAAGGTGGTGGAGAAAAAGATGAAGGAGGTGATGAAAAATGTGCCTGCGGGTTTGGCTCTTGAAAAAATCTATTTTCAGCCCGACATGGTTTCCAGCTCTATCAAAGGCTTTTTGCTTAATGTGGTGGAGTCGGTGCTGGTGGTTATCTTGGTGTTGGTGGTTTTCATGGGTCGGAAAAGTGGCATTACGATTGGCTTGGGTTTGCTACTGACCATTCTTATCTCGTTTGCGTTCCTCTATATGTGGGGTACAACGATGCAACGTATGTCGCTTGGGGCTTTCATCGTGGCGATGGGTATGCTGGTGGATAATGCGGTGGTGGTGATGGATGGTATTATTGTGGATAGGAAACGCGGTTTGCCCCCCGAAGAATACCTCTATCGCACGGTTAAAAATACGGCATTCCCGCTTCTGGGAGCTACGATTATTGCTATATGTACCTTCTTTGGTGTTTATCTTGCCGAAGGTTCGGTGGCAGAATATGCTGCAGATTTGTTTCGAGTGATCTGTGTCAGTTTGCTGGTGAGTTGGTTTTTGGCGGTTGTGCAGGTGCCCGTCACTACAAAAGCGTGGTTTGCACCTTCGTATAAAAAGAAAGACGTTTCTGCAACCCGTCGCAACATAACTACTAAAGTTGGGACTTTATTACGGCAAACGATTCATACCATACTTTCGCATCGTTTTATTTCGATTGGCATAGCGACTTTTGCACTCTTGATTTCGGTATTTGGATTCACCAAACTGCGGAACGTCTTTTTCCCTGATTTTAAGTATGGTCAGTTTGTCATCGAATGCTTTTGGCCAGACGAAACAAGTGCCGACTTGGTACGCGATAATTTGTTGGAAATAACGAACAAGTTGCACGAAAACAAAAAAATCATACGCATAGCGGCCTCGCAAGGAAGTGCACCTGCCCATTACTCGCTCGTGCGTCCGATGACTGCAGGTGGCTCACGTTATGGCGAGTTGATGGTCGATTTTAAAAATTATGACGAGATGTGCGAAGAGTTGCCGATTATTCGAGAACAACTACGCACAGAATATCCCGACGCTTATATCCGTATTCGTAAATATAATCTATCCATTAGCACGTCGCATGATGTCGAAGCGGAGTTCACGGGCAATGACCCTGCCGTGCTACGCCAATTAGCCGACCAAGCCGCACAGATTATGCGTCAATGCGAGTATGTGGACCCGTATTCGGTGCAGGATAACTGGGGCCCTCGTGTAAAAAAATGGCAGGTGGCTTTTAATGAACAAAACGGCAATGCGTCCAATATCAGCCGTTCGGACGTCGCCAATGCTCTTGCGGCAGCCACCACAGGGATGCCCATCGGCGTTGTGCAACATTACGATGAAAATCGAATCATTTATCTCAATGTCCGCAACAGTGATGGCTCTAAAATAAAGGATATTTCCAACATTCCCGTCTGGAGCCTTATCAATGTACGCCCTGACCCTATCTCTATTCAGTCTATTATTGCAGGTGGTGTGGAAACGATTTCGGATAACCTATTCCGCACCGTTCCTATCAGTGCTGTGTGCGACAGTATATCGCTTGTTTGGGACGACCCGCTCGTGCGTCGCCATAACGGCAAACGGGCTATCGAAGTGGAATGCGACCCCAATCCGTACAATGTAGATGCCACTCCAGATAAAATTTTAGCGAACATACGTGACCAAATCGCAAGTATCCCATTGCCGATAGGTTACGAATTGAATTGGATAGGCTCTAAAAAAGATGCCGACGAGGGTGTTAGCCAAGTGTTGCAATATGGAGCGTTGAGTATTGTGATTGTGCTGGTGGTTTTGTTGGTTTTGTTTAATTCGTGGAAGAAGTTGGCGATTATCCTTTTGTGCTTACCTTTTGTGGTCTGTGGAATCGTTCCCGCTTTGTTCCTCACCCAAAAACCATTCACGTTTATGGCAATCATTGGTATCATTGGTCTGTTGGGAATGATGGTGAAAAATGCTATTGTGCTTATTGACGAAATTGACCGTTTGCAGACGACAGGCGAATCGATTTATAACGCTATCGTTGAGGCAACCATCTCGCGTACTCGCCCCGTTTTGATGGCTTCGCTGACGACCATTGTTGGTATGGTGCCCTTGCTGAGCGACCCGATGTACGGCTCGATGGCTGTGGCGATTATGGGTGGACTTGCGATTGGAACCCTCGTTACCTTGTTGCTGTTGCCGCTGCTGTATGCCTTGTTTTTTGGCGTGAAAAACAATACCGAATTATTAGAAAATTAAACTATGAAAAAGATATTTGTAAGTTTCGTCGTGTTCGTTTGTGGCTTAAATCTTATGGCACAAGATACCGTTTTTTTATCGTTGCAGGAATGTCGCGAACGTGCGTTGATGTTTAATCAAGACATCACCAAACAAAAGAACGCAAGCAAACAAATGGAACTAACACGCAAAGCCACGCTCACCAACTTTTTCCCGCAAGTCGAAGGAACGGCGATGGGAATTTATATGGGCGATATGCACATGATGGACAATGCGTTTATGTCGGTGGATATGGTGATGAAAGGGGCGTATATGGCTGGTTTTATGCTCACGCAACCCATTTATGCAGGTGGAAAAATCGTAAACGGCTATCGGCTGACGAAAATAGGAAAAGAAGTGGCACAGGAGCAAGTCAGAAAAACAAAATCGGAGATTATTGCCCAAATAGATAACACCTATTGGACGTTTGTTGCCACACTGAACAAAGAACAACTCCTGCAAGAATACGCCAACCAGTTGGATACGCTCATCGAACAACTCACCGCGAGTGTGGAGGTGGGGATGACGACCGAGTATGATTTGATGCGGGTGCGGGTTTCGCGTAGTAACATTGAATACCAACATAACCGCACTAAAAATGGGGTGCAGATGTGCCGACTCTCGCTCTGCCAACAAATTGGGCTTTTGGAGGATACGGCTTTTATCATGCCCGAAAGTCAAATGCCACCCTACAACGACGACTACAAACAGCAAGTTGACCTATCCAACCGTCCCGAAATGCGACTGTTAGACTATCAACTGCGTGCCCAACAACTGCAAGTGAAAATGACGGTGGGAGACTATTTGCCAACGATTGGCTTGATGGCAGGTTATACGTGGTATGGAAATATGAACCTCAAAGCCAACATCGACCCCGACATGAACCAGTACGGGCAGACCTTGCAACAACTGAGTGTCGCCTCCGAGCAATTAGGCATTCAAATGCCACCTTTGAATTTCCCGCACCAAACCACGAACGAAATGGAAGACAAAATGCCTATGGTGATGCTGTCGCTGTCGGTGCCACTAACCAAATGGTCGGAAGGAGCTTTCAAAATCAAAAAAGCCAAGTTAGAGGCACAAAACACGCAATTGGAGGTGCAAAAAAACAAAGAATTGATGCAGTTGGAGGTTCAACAAGCCCGCTGCAACGTAGATGATAGTAAAAAACTCGTTTCGTCCGCTCAGATAGCCCTTGAAATGGCTACCGAAAACTTGCGAATTATGCGGGATAAATATGACGTGAAGATGATTAGTTTGTCCGATTTGTTGGATGCACAAAACCAGTGGCATCAAGCCGAAAGCGACTATATTGAGGCACGAACCCAGCAACTCATCTACCACACGGAATATCTGCGGGTTACAGGACAATTGGAATAAACTACCATTACTCATTTTTTGCTTTTTAAACCGATTTTGCACCCAATGAAAAAAATATTTGGTATTTATTATTTTTTTGTATCTTCGTGCCGATAAAAAATAGATATTAATACTTTCTTAGAAAAAGATGCTCCACTGGGCGATTGAGATGTTCGTCGGTGTACATTGAGAAAGTAAAAAAGATTATTATGAATACATTAAGTTTGAAGACGCTCTCTCTCAGCAAAGAAGCGGCTGTGCAACAGCAAGAATGGCTGGTAGTAGATGCGAGCGACCAGATTTTAGGTCGTATGTGTACGAAGGTGGCTAAACTCCTTCGTGGTAAGTATAAACCTACTTACACGCCCCATGTCGCTTGCGGTGATAAAGTCATTATCATCAATGCAAGTAAGGTGAAATTAACAGGTAACAAGTGGACTAACCGCGTTTATGTTCGCTACACAGGTTACCCTGGAGGTCAGAGATTCTTTACCCCTGCTGATTTAATGAAAAAAGGTTCAGACCATTTGATTCGTCGTGTCGTGCGGGGAATGTTACCCAAGAATCGTTTGGGTGCAAGTATCCTCAATAACTTGTATGTTTACGACGGAGCCGAGCATAATCATCAGGCTCAGAAACCTAAAACTATTGATATTAACACATTAAAATAATAAAGTATGGAAGTAATTAATGCCTTAGGTCGTCGTAAATCGGCTATTGCACGAATCTATGTTAAGAGTGGGCAAGGTAATATAACCGTCAATGGACGCGAATTAACGCAGTATTTTCCTACCGCCATGCTTCAATACGTGGTAAAACAACCGCTTGTTAAGTTGGATGTACTTGAAAAATACGACATAAAAGTGAATTTAGTTGGAGGCGGATTCAAAGGTCAAGCCGAAGCATTGCGATTGGCGATTGCACGTGCCTTGATTAAAATCAATCCAGAAGATAAACCAGCTTTGAAAGCCGAAGGATTTACAACGCGCGATGCACGTATCGTGGAGCGTAAAAAACCAGGTCGCCCAAAAGCAAGAAAACGTTTCCAATTCTCCAAACGTTAATACTAACTGTAAATTGCGGAGATTCTGCAAGGACTACTCCGCAATTCTTTTGGTTGTGCAAAAGATAATGTTTCTGTGGGAGAAAATGAACAAATCTCTCATTAACGCAACGACCAAAAGCAAAACAAATTAAAATAAATAAAAAAATGAGAACAAATTTTGACCAATTGCTTGAAGCAGGTTGTCATTTTGGACACCTCAAGCGTAAATGGAATCCCGCAATGGCTCCTTACATTTTCATCGAGCGTAACGGAATCCATATCATTGATTTGAACAAAACCGCTCTGAAATTGGACGAAGCGGCTGAAGCTATTAAAAACATAGCTCGTTCGGGTAGAAAAATCCTCTTCGTAGGAACAAAAAAGCAAGCCAAAGAAATCATCGCTGAAAAGGCAAAAGAGTTAGGAATGCCTTACATCACAGAGCGTTGGGCTGGTGGTATGCTTACCAATTTCCCGACCATTCGTAAAGCCATCAAAAAAATGGGTACGATTGACCGCATGACCAAAGATGGTACTTTTGATAACGTTTCCAAACGCGAACGCCTCCAAATCAAACGCCAACGCGAGAAATTGGAGAAGAACTTAGGTTCTATTTCGGACTTGATGCGTCTTCCTTCGGCGTTGTTCGTGGTGGACGTGATGAAAGAGCGTATCGCTGTGGCAGAAGCTAACCGTCTGGGTATTCCTGTGTTTGCAATGGTGGATACGAACTCCAATCCGTTGAACATTGACTATGTTATTCCCGCTAACGATGATGCCAGCAAATCGATTGAGTTGATTTTGAGCGTCATTGCAAGTGCTGTGCAAGAAGGTTTGGATGAGCGTAAAGCCCAAAAAGCGGACGAAGAAGCATCGGCACAACAAAGCGAGGGTGAGGGTGAAAAAACGCCACGCCGCAAACGCATTAAGAAAGCCAATGAAGGCGAAAAAGCAGAGGCAGAAGCTGAAAAAGTAGAAAATGTAGAAGAACCAACTGAAAACGAAGAATAATTATGGCAGTTTCATTAGCAGATATTAAAAAATTACGTGACGTTACGGGTGCTGGAATGATGGACGTTAAGAAAGCACTCGAAGAAGCCAATGGCGATTTTGAAGTAGCGAAAGATTTATTACGCAAACGCGGTCAAGCCATCGCTGCAAAACGTTCGGAGCGTGAGGCAACAGAGGGTTGCGTGTTGGCAAAAGCAGAAAATGGCTTTGGAGCTATCGTGGCTGTGAGTTGCGAAACCGACTTTGTGGCTAAAAATGCCGACTTTGTGGGTTTAGTAAAGAAAATCCTGGACGTGGCTATGGCAAACCAACCCGCTGATTTGGAGGCTTTGAAGAACCTTCAGGTGGATAATTTGACGGTTGCCGACTTGGTAACAGAGCGTTCGGGCGTTACGGGCGAGAAAATGGAATTGAGCGATTACACGTTCTTGAAAGCCGCAAAAGTAGATGCTTACAACCACTTGGGAAATAAGTTGTCGTCTTTGGTGGCTGCTTCCGATGCCAATGCTGACCAAGAAACCGTACACGGAATCGCGATGCAAGTGGCTGCAATGGCACCTATCGCCTTAGATGCAGACCATATCGCCAAAGAAGTGATTGACAAAGAGTTGCAAGTGATTATTGAAAAAACGCAACAAGACGAAATCAATAAAGCCGTTGAAATAGCACTCAAAAAAGCAGACATCAACCCGGCTCATGCGGACTCTGACGACCATATCACCTCGAACACGGCGAAAGGTTGGCTCACCGAAGAGCAAGCCGAAAAGGCTCGCCAGATTCGTCAAGAAGTGCCACAACAAGTGCAACAAAGCCTCGATAATGCCAAAATTGAGAAAATTGCACAAGGTCGTTTGGCTAAATTCTTGAAAGAATCAACCCTCGTGGAGCAAATCTATGTGATGTCGGACAAAAAAGAAGTGGTAAAAGATATTCTGAAGAGCAAAAACGTGGCTATCACGGATTTCAAGCGTATTACGCTTAACCAAGAATAGTTATGCCCGATTTGACCGTAAATCAACTGAGTGTTGGATATAAAGACCGTTGTGTGCAGCGGTCTTTATCTTTTTGTTTGCATTCGGGAGAGTTGGTGGCTTTGCTCGGGGTGAACGGTTGCGGCAAATCGACTTTGTTCAAATCCATCGCGGGTTTAATTCCGACTTTGGAGGGTTCTATTCACTACGCCGAAGCGGATATTTTGCAGATGGATGTGAAGCAAAAAGCGAAGTATATTTCGTTGGTTTTGACCGAAAGAATCGCCGTACAACACGCCACTGCGTACGACATCATTGCCATGGGACGCTATCCGTACACCTCGTTTATGGGGACGCTTACGGCAAAAGACCAGAAAATTATCGCCACGATTATCCAACGAATGAATATAACGTATGCTGATAAACTGTTTAATGCCCTTTCGGACGGCGAAAAACAGCAGGTGCTGATTGCCAAAACCTTGGTGCAACAAACGCCCATCATTTTGCTTGATGAACCTACTGCCCATTTGGATTTACCCAATCGGATTAAAATTTTTCAGATCCTCCAACAAATCGCCCAAGAACAACAAAAAATAGTGTTGATTTCCACGCACGAGTTGGATTTGGCTTTGCACTATGCCCATCGGATACTTTTGCTGACCACTTTTGGCGAGTTTTATTTGGATACACCCGCTTCCATACGGCAAAATAACATCCTTTCAAAGGCTTTTAATATGGATATGCAAGCGGCTGGAATGAAAAATTTGTATGGCTAAGGTTTGATTGTTTGTAGAAAAATCTTGCATGAAGGCATACTTTTTTTTGTTGTTTTGAAAAATTGATATATCTTCGTGCCGTCAAAAACGCAGAACAATATGCGAGTTGGCAAAAAGCACTTGGTGCGGTAGTTCAGTTGGTTAGAATACCGGCCTGTCACGCCGTAGGTCGCGAGTTCGAGTCTCGTCCGCACCGCAAAAAAAACTTAAATTTTTTCATATTAGTAAATTTTTAAAAGGGGAAAAAGTCGCTGGGAAGTGGCTTTTTTCTTTCTAACAAGCACAAAATAAAACAATTATGAAGGTATATCAACATATTGTAACCTACTACGAATGCGATAAAATGGGCGTTGTGCACCATTCGAATTATGTGCGTTTTATGGAAGAGGCACGCGTGGATTGGCTTGACCAATTAGGCTATGGTTTTGACCGTATGGAAGCCGAAGGTGTCGTGTCGCCTGTGGTGTCGGTCAGTTGTCAGTACAAGCACCCTACTACGTTCAAGGACGCGATAAGCATCGAATTGCATGTGGAGCATCTCAGTACGTTCAAGATTACGTTCGGTTATACGATGAAGGTGCGGGAACAGGTCGTTTGTGTGGCTACGAGCGTACATTGTTTCTTGGAAAATAACCATCCTGTGGCTTTGGAGCAACGTTTTCCCGAGTTGTATCGGAAGATTGTGGAGACGATGGAGAAAAAGTAAGTTCGTGTACTTCTAACCATTTACTAGGTCATTTTGTCCATCCAGCATTTTACGTACTTGTTTATCAAAATCGGAATCTATTTTTTGTGTGCGGTTGAAAATATCATATTCTTGCTCGGCTTTTTCTTTCGCTTTTGATGCTGGCACACTTCCTTTGTCGGGCAAAATGTTGTAACGACGGAAAGCGAGAAATTCGTTCACACTATCAGCAAATTGTTGCATATTGAATGTATTTTCGCGTTCAATAAGGTCTTCAATATAATCAAAATACCCCGAAACAGCACGTTCAAGACGGCGAATTTCTTCTTCTGGCAAATAGTTTTTTGCCACGGACACATCTGATTTAAGGATACGACCGTCAGGTGCATTTTTCCAAGTTGTAAGTCCCATGTTTTCTTTCGTGTGGTCGGCTTTGGTGTAGATAATTTCGGCTGCTGTTTGACCTGTTATGGCATAATGGAAGCGATTTTGCACCATGGCGTAAAAGTCGTGCGTTGTAAGTGAATTTTTATCGTAATCCGTACTACATTCGGCATAAATGTCGGTTATTTGTTGCCAAATACGGCGTTCACTGGCTCGTATGGAGCGTACGCGTTCGAGGAGTTCGCGAAAATAATCTTTTCCGAAAGCCGTTTTGCCTTGTTTCATACGCTCATCGTCAAGCACAAAACCTTTGCGGATGTATTCATTGAGGATTTTTGTTGCCCATTGCCGAAATTTAGTGGCTTTTGGCGAAGAAACGCGGTAACCAACGGCGATGATAGCATCGAGGTTGTAAAAAGTGGTCAGATAATTTTTGCCATCCGTGGCAGTTGCCGAGATTTTCTCGGTAACTGAATCTTTGGTTAGTTCAGCAGACAAAAATATGTTTTTTAGGTGCAATCCGATATTGTCGGTTGTGCAATCAAATAGTTGTGCCATGGCTTTTTGGGTACACCAAATGGTTTCGTCTTTTATGACGACTTGAACCGTACCGTCTTGGTCTGGCATGCTGTACAGTAAAAATTGTATTTCGTTGGTATTCATAAGGGTTTTAATGGTTTATTATTTCTTTCGTTTTGCTTATCTTTTTATCGGCATACGCTACCACATCTTTGATGACCAACTTTTGAACCGCACTGAGAAATTTGTATAATAGCGGAATTGAGATTATTTTTTGATAGGAAAGCATAATACTTTGTATTTATAGTCTATTTTTGTTTTTTTCTTTTGCAAAGTTACCATTTTTCCGACACCCTCACAAAAGATTTTCATTATTTGACATAAAAAACTACCTTTGTGGCGAAAAAACAAAATTGGAAGACAGAATGTTGTAATATATTGATTTACAGCCTAAAAAAGATTTAATACAGCCATGATACTTTATTTTTCGGGTACAGGGAATAATTTGGCAGTGGCACGAGCCATTGCAGAGCATACGGGCGAGAGCGTTCAGCCGTTGTATAATGCGTTGAATATCAATCTGTTACAAGAAAAACGAATCGGGTTTGTTTACCCGTGCTACAATGGCGATGTGCCGAAGGTTGTGCCGCATTGGATTGAGCAATTAAACCTACCGCAGCAGGCGTATTACTTCATCGTTATTGCGTCTGGGTTGCAGGCAGGAAACGCTATTTGGTCGGTGGAGCAGGTGTTGAACAAAAAAGGCATCCAACTGAATTATTGCCATAAAATTCGTGTGCCAGATAACAGTGCGTTGGCTTTTGGACGTAACCCGAACGACCAACAATGGAAATTTCAGCGGTTTGCAGCCCGTTTGGAACAAATAAAAAAGGACATTGCGAGCGAAAAAAATGCCCATCATTATGGTTGGCGAGACCCGTTGGCTTCGTTGATGAAATTGTTTGATAAGACGGTTTTCAATGCCTTGCAACCTGCCGTAAATGCTCAAAAATGTATTGGTTGTGGGATTTGTGCGAAGGTGTGTGCTGTGCAAAATATCGCATTGGTAACGGACGAAGCAGGCAATAAAATCGCTCAACACGGGCAACAGTGCGAGTTTTGTCTTGCGTGCGTCCATTTTTGCCCACAACAGGCCGTAGAACTCTCTCACAAGCCGACTCAAAAGGATTTTCAGTATCATCATCCCAACGTGATGCTTAAAGATTTGATAGTAACTAACGACAAAATGAAATAAAATGACGGAACATCATCACCATCATCATACGCCTTGTGCCGACACGTCCACGAAAAAAGTGTTGGTGTTTTCGGTGGTACTGAATCTCTCGTTTGTGCTTGTGGAGGCGTTGGTTGGACTAACGCACGGTTCGCTTTCGTTGCTCTCGGACGCGGGGCATAATTTGAGTGATGTACTTAGTTTGTTGCTCGTGTTGCTGGGCTTTCGGTTGGCACAAATCTACGCCAACGACCACTACACCTATGGCTACAAAAAATCCACGATACTCATCTCGTTGCTCAATGCGGTTATTCTGCTGGTTGCTGTGGGGGCAATCGTTGCCGAAAGTATCCATAAATTCGCTTCTCCCACGCCCGTTGATGGTTTGGCGATAGGTTGGACGGCAGGCGTTGGTATTGTGATTAACGGCTTGACGGCGTTTTTGTTGATGCACGGGCAGAAGAAAGACTTGAATGTGCGTGGGGCGTTTTTGCACATGGTAGCGGATACGCTCGTGTCGGTCGGGGTGGTTGTGTCGGGTGTAATCATTCATTTTACGGGCTGGATGCTTGTTGACCCGCTGATGAGTATTGCGGTAGCGGTGGCGATACTGTTTTCTACGTGGGGGATGCTCAAAGATAGTTTGCGGTTGTCGTTGGACGGTATTCCTGAGGGCATTGATTTGGAGGAGATAAAAAACCTGATGATGACTGTTGCGGGGATTAGTAACGTGCATCACGTGCATATCTGGGCTATTTCAACCACCGAAAATGCCATCACGGCTCACGTCGTAATCAATGATTTGGAACAGATGGAAACGATAAAACCCAAATTAAAGCATTTACTTGCAGAACATAATATCTCGCACTGCACGTTGGAATTTGAAACGCCCGACCACGTATGTCCTTTGCAGGAGTGTAATTGTAAGCATTCAGAGTAAATATGATGGAAAAAACGTACTCTTTACACGAATTGTGCAACGTTATTACGGATGTTTTAGAGGAAAACTTGGAA
>JAEELX010000136.1 GCA_016282955.1 Paludibacteraceae bacterium
CACCGGAAAATATGATCTCGCCGAAATCTCCTTCATATTCTAACTTTTCACCCAAATTAAATAAAGGAGATTTGAACAACTCTGCTTTATCATATAAGCCACCTGTGATTAATTTTTTATGAACCTCAGCGGGAGAAATCGTATACGGGTAATTTTTAAGATTCTGACTTTTTCTATCAATTAAACAGTTGTTTTTTGCACAATCTTCATAATTTAACAGATCTGTAGAAAGATGTATTGATTTCATAATATTTAATTATTGTTTTTGTGTTTTGCCTACTCACTTTTGGCTTTTCGGCATCCTCCGTTTATAATATTGTTCTTACATGTACACACAAAGAAAGCGCAGACCTCGCTGTTGATTACTCACCAAACGAGGCCTTCGCATTGCCCTAAAAGTCAAATAAACAACAGGAAACCTACGCCGATATGACAAGTCGCCTTGCTCCAATACGGCAAAGCAAGTGTGTTGTCACACCCATAGGCATCTATTGATTACTTTGATTTTGACTTTTAATTCGAAAGTTGCGAAGTTTCGTTTG
Organism: Paludibacteraceae bacterium; assembly: GCA_016282955.1. GTDB lineage: Bacteria > Bacteroidota > Bacteroidia > Bacteroidales > Paludibacteraceae > Colicola. The sequence continues at coordinate 543 of JAEELX010000136.1, forward strand.
GTCAAACACAAAGCGTCAATAAACGCTATTCAATATGTCTAAAAATCCACCCTTTTTACGAAGAGACACTTCCCTCCAGCGTAGATTTTCGGTTGCAAAGGTACATATTTTTTTTATACGTACAAATTTTTCGCAAAAACACGAATTTATTGCTGAAAATTACGAACAACTATCTCGTTTTGTTCGCAAAAATCTTGAAAAACAGTGCGTTTCTTGTAGGGAACATACCGCACGAAGACCATAGACGTGTCGTGGTGCGTGGCAAACAAAAACGAATCCACACCGAAGGTCGTTATATCCTTGCCACACTCGTAATACACCTTATTTTGTGCCACAATCACCCTATCCTTCTGTATATTTTGCTCCTCTTTTTGCCAATTCAGCCAACAAAATGCCCCTAAACATACGGCTATCGGCACCAACCAACCCAACTTGGCACGTTTGAGCCAGAAATACGCACAAAAAATCGCACCGTACAGCAAGAGCATCATCTCAGCCGAGATAGCCAAGTAAGTAGTGGAACCTTTCAACGATTCTACCCATGTAACGAACGTGCATAAAAACTTCGTTACCCCACTCAGCACGGACGCAATCCAAACGCCAACCACCGAAAAAGAGAACACCAAAGCCAATATCGCCAACATCAAAATGATATACGCCATCGGAATAACCACCAAATTCGTCAGGAAAAAGTAGTTGCTCGTCTGGGCAAAATAGTATAACCCAATCGGCAACACACCCAATTGAGCCGCTAAAGAAATCGTAAACAAGTCGCGTAAAGGCTGTATTTTGGGCGAACACGGGAGCATATCGTTGAGCAATTGACCAAATGTGAGTATGCCCAACACGGCTCCAAAACTGAACAAAAAACTAACACTAAAAAGTGATAAAGGATTGATAATCAATATAATAAATGCTGCAATCATCAACGTGTTGATGCTTATGCCCTGTCGGTTAAAAATAGTGGCAAATTGGGCAATGGTCAACATGAGCGAAGCCCGCAAAACAGACGGACTAAGCCCCGTCAAAAAAGCATACGCCCACAACGCCGACATACAAAGTACAAAAAGTATCATTTTTTGCTTCATATCGTTGTACAATGGCTTGTAGAGACCTCCAAGCGTAAAAATGAAGAAAATAATGGAGTACACTATGCCCGTATGCAAGCCACTGACAGCCAAAATATGCATCGCACCCGCATTGGAAAACGACTGTTGCGTTTCATTATCCAACTGCTCCCTATCGCCAACCGTCAACGCCGACACAACTGCCAACTCTTTATCTTTCAAGCCCAATCGCTCGTAGGTTTGCACGATTTTTTGTTGCCAACAATACGCCCAAAAACGAATCCCCGTTACTTGCTGAAAACCGATTTTCTGCCAACTGCATTGGTCGGCGTACACCATGCCCAAAATATGCTGCTTTCGCATATAAAGTCCGTAGTCAAAATAGGAAGGATAAGTCGGTGCTGGACGCGTTATTCTGCTATGAATCAACAAAATATCGCCTGCCTGAGGTAAATTTTGTTCCGAATCGGTGGTTAGATACAAGACAATCGGAGCCGTTGGGGTTAAAATCGTATCACTTGACAACGAATAAGCGTGCTGAATCTCGGCTAAACACTGCCAACTTTTCGTCTTCTGAAGCGGATTACGCAACAAACGCACCTGCAAAATGAGTGTCGAATCCACATAATCAAATTGCGTATCTTGCAGTAAATCAACAGGTTTGTTCGTTTCGTAGGTAAAGCAAATGAAAAAGACAAGCGGAAAAACGAAGAGCAGAAAAGGATTTGAGCGAAACCAATTAGCCAGCATAATCACGCTTGTTTCAGTTGCCGAATGGTTTCTATCGGGTTTTCGGTTTTAAAAACGGCACTTCCAGCCACTAACGCATCAACGCCCGTAGCCACCAACTCCTGTGCATTTTGCAAACTCACTCCGCCATCTATTTCAATGAGGGTTTGGAGGTTGCGACGGGTTATTTCGGCACGCAGCAACTTGATTTTGTCGTAGGTCTCTTCGATGAATTTCTGCCCACCAAAACCCGCAAAAACGCTCATCAAAAGTACCATATCCACGTGTTGTAAGTATGGGAAAAGGCGTTCCACAGCGATGTCTGGATTGATGGTCAGACAGGTGCGAACGCCCTTATTTTTTATCAGTTGCAAAATCGGAAGCGGGTCTTCGGTAGCCTCCAAATGGAAACCCACACTCCACGCACCCGCATCGCAAAACCGTTCAACATAGCGTTCGGGATGCACAATCATCAGATGCACGTCAAGCGGTTTCTTCGCCGTACGTTTCAGCACCTCCATAATCGGGAACCCAAACGATATGTTCGGAACAAAAATGCCGTCCATCACATCTACGTGTATCCAATCGGCTACGCTTTCGTTGAGCATTCCTACCTGCTCCCCTAAGCATGCAAAATCAGCGGACAATATCGAAGGTGCAACAAACGGCATATCACTTAAAATGGCAAATCACTTTCCTCGTCGCCACTGCTTGCAACCGCATCAAAAGGAGCCGTATCGCTACTCATCGGAGCAGGTTGGGCTTGCGGTTGAACAGGTGCTTGGGCAATTGGAGGCGTGGCAGATGCACCATCTTTTACCACACGATAAGCCCGAATGGAAGTGTACCAACGGCCGTTATATTCGCGGCTGTCAATATCGAAACTCACCGTAACCATCTCGTCCATCTGCACAGGATTAGCATTGATTCGGTCTTCGCCAAAAATCTCGCAACAAATCTTGCGGGGATACTGCTCCTGCGTTTCAATGATAAACGATTGCGACTTCCAAGGGTTGCCTGTTGCTTTTGCGGTGCCTTCTTGGATGGGCAATATCTGTATAACTTTACCTTTGACTTCCATAATTATTTCGTTTTTGGTTGATTGATTGCAACTACGCCTGGCAGTTCTTTGCCTTCGATGGCTTCCAACAAAGCCCCACCACCTGTGGAAATATAACTCACTTGGTCTGCCAAACCGAACTTATTGATGCACGCAACACTATCGCCTCCACCAATTAAACTGAACGCTCCGTTGGCTGTGGCTTTGGCGATGGCTTCGGCAATGGCACGACTACCACCCGTGAAGTTATCAAATTCAAACACACCTGCTGGACCGTTCCACAAAATCGTCTTAGCCCCTTCGATGGCTTGTGCAAAGGTTTTACGGCTTTCGGGACCCGCATCTAAACCCTGCCAATCGTCTGGGATGGCATTATTGGCACACACTTTTTGGTTGGCATTATTGTTGAAGTCGTCTGCGATGATTGCATCCGAACCCAACACGAGATTCACGCCCTTTTCTTTGGCTTGCTTGATGATGTCCAACGCCAAGTCCAATTTATCGTCCTCGCAGATGGATTTGCCGATTTTTCCACCTTGTGCTTTGGCGAACGTGTACGTCATTCCACCACACAAAATGAGGTTATCCACTTTATCCATCAGGTTTTCGATGATGCCGATTTTGGTACTCACTTTCGAGCCACCCATAATGGCTGTGAAAGGACGTTTGATGTTGTTCAATATGTTATCAACGGCTTTCACTTCTTTTTCCATCAAGTAACCGAGCATTTTATTGTCGGTGTCAAAAAAGTCGGCAACAACGGCTGTAGAAGCGTGTTTGCGGTGAGCCGTACCAAAAGCGTCATTGACATAACAATCGCCATACGAAGCCAAGATACCAGCAAAGTCGCTCTGGCGTTTCTTCATCTCTTTCTTTGCTGCCTCGTATGCTGGGTCATCTTTTTCGATGCCAACGGGTTTGCCTTCTTCTTCGGCATAAAAACGCAAGTTCTCCAACAACAACGCCTCACCCGCTTTCAAACCTTTGACTTGGTCAGCGGCTTTGGCACAATCGGGAGCAAACTGCACGTTTACGCCCAAGGCTTTGCTCACGGCTTCAACGATTTGTTTCAAACTATATTTTTCCGCAAATTTGCCTTTGGGTTTGCCCATGTGGCTCATGATGACTAACTTTCCACCTGCCTGCAAAATATGCTTCAAAGTGGGTAACGCACCGCGAATACGTGTATCGTCGGTGATATTGCCATGTTCGTCCAAGGGTACATTAAAATCGACCCTCACAATGGCTGTTTTTCCAGCGAACGAATACTTATCTATGTTTGCCATATCTCAAAAAATTTTATTTCTGCACAAAGATATAAAAAAACTTTTTTGTCCGCTATTTTTTTTCGTTTTATCATTTTTTTTCGTGCCGTAGGTCAAAAAATGCTTTTATTGATATTGCAAAAGGATTTTTTTATAAAATGATTCGCCATTTTTCTATCAAACAATACCATTTCATCTAACTGTAATAAAATTTCAGCAACATAAACACCCACCCAATTTAAAAATCAGGTAATACAAAAGTAGCGTTATAAGGATTCTAAATATCAACGAGCCACAAACCATTCCAGTCAGCGTCAAACTCACTAAAAAGCCTTTGATACTTTTATTTTTAGCCAACAAAACACCTATAATACCACCAACTAAAACAACACCACAAATCACACATAAAAAAATCATACATCTATTATTTAAGTTTAACCTTTTATTTTAGACACAAAAAAAGCGTGAAACTTAACTGTTTCCCGCTGATAGAGGTATTTGGCTTGACCTAAGTCCACGAAATAAGTTAAGCCCACGCAGAACGCGAGCATCCACACCTATTTCTTCGGACTATAAAATCGCCAAATTTCCTATCAGAAGAAACGAAGCTTAATGCTTATTATATGTCACACCACACAATGTGGTGCATTGCGAAGGTACAACTTTTTTCAAAATAAAAAATAAAGTTGCAAAAATTACTTTTCAACGGCGTTTTGATGCTGTTTTTTCCACTCTTTGTGTTCGCCTGCAAAGAGTTCGTACTGATTGAAGGTACACGGCAACTCGCCATTGAGAATGGGAATTTTCTTCATCGGTTTCAGTCCAACCGCTTTCATAGCCTCCATATTCGCCGAAATAATCCACGCCACCGAACCTGCAAAAGTGTGTTTGAGCGTCGTGCCAATGCGACCATACAAATCAATTATGTCCTTATTTGCCTGCAAACGCTCTCCGTAAGGCGGATTTAGCATCACAAAAGCGGGAGTCGCTTCCCTTTTTATCTCTTCCATCCGCACCTGTTTGAGTTGAATATCCTTTTGCAAAGCCGCTTGGGCGATATTCTTTTTACTCGCTTCAATGGCGTAAAATGAGGTGTCGGAAGCATAAATTTGATGATTAAAAGGCCGTTCGTTGCCGTCATCATTGTAGATTTCGTCCCACAAAACAGCATTAAAATTCAGCCATTTTTCAAACGCAAACGACGAACGATAGATATTTGCGGGGATATTTTTGGCAATCAAAGCGGCTTCAATAGGCAATGTTCCACTACCACACATCGGGTCGTAAAAGTCGCATTGTCCACTCCACCCAGCCAACAGCAGCAACCCCGCTGCCAAGACCTCGTTCATCGGGGCTTGGGTCGTAGCAACACGATAACCCCGCTTGTGCAGGCTTTCTCCGCTACTATCCAAACTGACCGTAACCGTCTTTTGAGCAATATGCACATTGATGTAAAAATCGGGATTAGTAACTCGCACGTTGGGTCGTTGCCCTTTTTTGTCCGTCCACCAGTCCGCAATGGCATCTTTGACGCGGTAGGTAACATAGCGAGAGTTGCGAAAAGAGTCACTAAACACATTGGACTCCACCGAAAAAGTCTGTTGTAAATCCATGTAAGTCGCCCAATCAATCTTCCGCACCCCTTCATAGACCTCATCGGCATTGGTGGCTTGAAAAGTGGCAATCGGAACCAAAATTCGCAAAGCCGTCCGCACACAAAGATTCGCTCGATACAACAACGCCGTATCCCCACTGAAACTCACGGCACGGTTGCCTATCTTGACCTCTTTCGCCCCTAAATCGCTTAATTCTTCTGCCAACACACCCTCTAAGCCTTTGAAGGTTTTGGCAACCATTGGAAACTCTCTCATGGCTCGTTAGGACATATTTTGCATCGTCAGCAACTTATTGTAATAGCCCTTCTTTGCGACCAAACTATCGTGCGTTCCTTGCTCCACGATTTTGCCTTCGTGCAGCACCACAATCAAGTCGGCGTTCCGAATCGTAGATAACCGATGAGCTACTACCAAGGTCGTTCTGCCTTTCATCAAGTGGTCAAGGGCATCTTGCACCAACTTTTCGGACTCGGTGTCCAAAGCCGATGTCGCCTCGTCCAAGATGAGGATGTCGGGGTTTTTCAAAATTGCACGAGCAATCGAGATGCGTTGCCTTTGTCCCCCACTCAAACGGCTTCCTCGGTCGCCCACTTTGGTCTGGTAACCGTCAGGAGTTTGGATGATAAACTCGTGTGCATTCGCTATCTGAGCCGCTCGAATCACCTCTTGCTGCAAGGTCTCGGAGTCCATCGCGGTCGTATCCACACCAAAAGCGATATTGTTGAAAAAACTATCATTAAACAGAATGGCTTCTTGGTTGACATTGCCCATCAAATCTCGCAAATCGCTCACCTTAAAGTGCCGTATATCCTCGCCATTGATGCAGATTTTCCCATCATTCACATCGTAAAAACGCGGCAATAAGTCCACCAAAGAGGTTTTTCCACTACCCGACTGCCCCACAAAAGCCACCGTCTGCCCTTTGTAAATCTCCAAATTGATGTTTTGCAAAACGGGCGTGCCTTGCTGATACTCAAAAGAAACATTTTCGTAGGTGACAAACGGCTTTTTATCCTCTGTTTTAGGGATTGAAACGGGATGTTCGGGGTTGGTGATATTGTTCGGCGTATTCAACACTTTATCGATTCTTTCCAACGAAGCAATTCCTTTTTTCACGCTATACGTGGCACGACTCAGGTCTTTTGCAGGATTGATGATGGAGTAAAAAATCACCAAGTAATAGATGAACACAGCCGCATCAATAGGCGATTTATCCGCTAAAATCAAACTTCCACCGTACCACAACAAAATCGCCACCAAAATCGTTCCCAAAAATTCCGAAATGGGATGTGCCAAA
>JAEELX010000137.1 GCA_016282955.1 Paludibacteraceae bacterium
ATCATAGCACAGTGCTCGATGCCGCACGTTTGGCAGAGGAATTGCAAGTTAAGAATCTCATCCTCTATCATACGGAAGACCGAACGCTCGACACTCGCCGCGAGAGATATACGATGGAGGCGAAGACGGTTTTTAAAGGACAGGTCTTTGTACCTGATGATTTGGAAAGCATAACCTTATAAATTTCAACTCAGATAATTCAAAAACAAAAGATATGACAAAAGCATTATTTATCAACGGAAGTCCGCGTAAGAACGGCAATACGGCACAGCTACTGAAGCGTGCTATGGAGGGTGCCAGCGAGGCTGGTGCCGAGTGTGAATTGGTGAACCTCTACGACCGCGACCTGAACTACAAAGGTTGTATGTCGTGTTTTGCCTGCAAACTGAAAGGTGGAAAGAAGGGTGTTTGTTCTTTCAAGGACGACCTGCAACCCATACTCCAGAAGGCAGTCGAGGCAGACGTGCTGGTGTGTGGCTCGCCCAACTATTGTGGCTACCCGTCTGCGGCTCTTCGTGCTTTTATGGAGCGAATGGAGTTCCCCGCAGTCAACTACTCCGACTACTCTCAACCCGTCGTGCTGAAACGCATCTGTTCGGCTACCATCTACACGATGAACTGCCCCAACGAAGAGGTGTATCGGCAGATGAACTATCCGATTCTCATGGACACTTCTGCCCTGCAACTCGGTGCGTTCGGTCCTACGGAGATACTATGCTCCTACGACACCTATCAGTTCGCAAATTATGACCGTTACGATGCTGCCACGTTCAGCGAGCCACACAAGGCAGAGGTACGCGACAAGCAATTCCCTATCGACCTCCAGAAAGCCTACGAACTCGGCAAACGGCTTGTGGAGAAAGCCAACGGGAAATAAACGTTTCACGAGCCACAACTTTGAAATAAGTTCTAATCCAAAAATTTTGTGTGATTTTTTGGATTATAATCCGAAAAGTTAATATGATTTTTTGGATTACATTCCGAAAAGTTAAGCGTTTTTTTGGAAAAAGATTAGGATAACACTTGATTTATTTAGAGAAATGCAGAAAATAGAAAGCGAGAGATTAATTGTAGTTTTTTATAAATTCCTATTTTAGTAAATAAAAATAAATGATATAGCAATTAATGATTGAGGCCTTCCCACACTATTTTTCGGTAAACATCGGGGTCGGTGTTGCCTTCGGTGCTGAACAAAAGGACCTTTGCGTTTTGGTCTAAATGCAGGGCTTGTCGCAACGCTTTATACTCTTCATGCAAAATAATCGTAGCCAACGCCCCAAATCCTGCTGCTCCCGACTCGCCCGACACGATAGGGGTATCGCCCTTGATGGGAGCCGCTAACATCCGCATCGCCATCGCCGCTGCCTCGTCCTGCAAGGATACAAAACAGGACACATGATTTTTGAGTATATCCCACGCTGTGATATTGGGTTCGCCACACGCCAGCCCTGCCATAATCGTCCGCAAATCCCCTCCCACGATACGTGGCTGACCGTCATTGGCAACGGCTCCTTGATACAAACAATCCGCAGCAGCCGCTTCCACAACCACCATAATCGGTGGGTTGTCATTGTATTTATTGGCAAAGTACCCCACCATGCCTGCTGCGAGTGAGCCCACGCCCGCTTGCACAAAGATATGAGTCGGCTTTTCGCCAAAGTCCTCATCGGCTTCGAGAGCCATCGTGCCGTAGCCTTGCATAATCCACGCGGGAATCTTCTCGTAACCTTCCCAAGCCGTGTCTTGCACCACGACCCCGTGCGGTACTTTTGCGGCTTCCTGTGCAGCCATACGGACACAATCGTCGTAGTTCAAGTCCTCTATGGTAGCGGTTGCACCCTCTTTTCGGATGTTTTCAAGTCGCGTTTGGGTGGAACCTTTGGGCATAAAAATCACGCACTTTTGTCCGAGTTGGTTCGCTGCCCAAGCGATTCCTCTGCCGTGGTTGCCGTCTGTGGCAGAGAAAAAGGTGGCTTGCCCGAACTCCTGTTTGCACGTATTGCTGGTCAAAAACGTATAGTCAACCGTGTTGATGTCTTTTTGGAGTTCGTCGGCGATGTATCGAGCGATTGCGTACGAGCCCCCGAGTACCTTGAAGGCATTGAGTCCAAAGCGATACGACTCGTCCTTGACCTTTACCGCCGACAAGCCGAGATAGTTCGCCATGTGTTTCAAATCCACCAAGGGCGTCTTCTTGTATTGCGGAAAACTCTCGTGGAAACGTCTTGCTTGTTGGACTTCTGCCATGCTCATCAGCGACAGGTTTCGGTCGTCCGATTTGGGCATCGTGTTGAGTTTGTAGCATAAAATGTTTGACATGGTTGTTTTGGGTTTTATGGGTTACTTGGTGCGAAGGTAGTTTTTTTGAGGAAAATGGTAAAATTTTTCCTCATGATTTTGGAGCGAGAGGTGATTTTCCAACGACATTATTGCGAATGCTCGTCCTTGATTGCATCATACAACCGAATGCCTTTTGCCGTGAGCAGATACTTCTGGCGTGGATGGCGAGGTTTGTCGGGGTAGAGCATCCTCACAAAACCTTCGGCAATGGCAGGGGTGAGGAATAGTTCGACAAAATTTTTCCTATCTTTCAATCCAATAGCAGTAAGCATTGCATTTACAGAGAGTTGTTCGTTGCCAATAGCCTTAACTAATCGGCTCGTATTTTCTGTTACTGCATCCAAACTTGAGGGGTACTTGGGGGGTGCTTGAGGGGTACTTGTCCTATACTTGTCCTGTACTTGTCCTGTACTTGTTCGGTCTCAGGCATCTTCCACTCCTCAGGCGGATTAACCATCATATAGCGGTTCTTCAGCATATTGTCCTCGCCAAAAAAGCAGGTCTAAGAAACCTGCCTTTCTACACATATTGCTGTATGAATTACTTCGTCAATGCCTGATAACGTTTCATCGCCATCAAGTAGTTTATTTTGGCATCGGTCAGGTTGTTGGATGCCTGCAAATACATCCCTTGTGCCTCCAGCAACTCCGAAATCGAAGCCCGACCCACTTGGTAATTGAGTATATAGAGGCGATAATTCTCCTGAGCCGTTGCGAGCGAAGTCTGTTGTTGCGTGCAAATAGCCTTCGTTTCCAACAATTTATCGTAGGTTTGATAGGTTTGAAGCAACATCTTTTCGGTCAAATCCTCGTATTGCAGTTGGTTTTGTTGCAGGGCAAGCGATTGGGCTTTGATTTTATGACCTGCTTCCCACCAACCCGTCAAAGGCACGGTTACCGTCAAACCCACCACTCCATTAGCGTTGTATGTACTTTTGAGATGCTCCGTATTCATACCCATGATGTCGCCATAATAATAGGAACCCATCACGGCTATTTTGGGCAACGCCTCCGCAACTTCCATATAGCGTTTGGTTTTTCCCGCTTTCAGTTGCAGTTTCAGTTGCTCGGTTTCGGGGCGAGTTTGCACCATATCCGCACTCGGCAACGAAATATCCTCATTGTCTTCGTACCAAAGCGTATCCACTTGCAAACTATCATTGTACTCAACACCGATGTTTTGGCATAAGTTCCGTTTTGCAAGCACGATACCGTTATCCAATTGTATTTTTTTGACTTTTATTTCGTCTTGTTTGAGTTGCACTTGCAGTAGGTCGTTTTTCTTAGCCACACCCGCTTCAACCGCCACTGACACAATCGAATGCAACGTATCCAAGAGTTGCGTTACGGTCTGCAAGGTCTGCACTTTGTCTTCCAACGAGGCAATGAGCCAGTAATTTTGCTCAACATCTAACAATAAATCCCGCACAAAAACCTCCGTTTGCAATTCACTTGCCTGAACTCCCATCTTGGCTAACTTATTACCTGCCACGATTTTTCCGCCCATAAAAATAGGTTGCACCGCCGTAACACTTCCCATCATTCCTTTCTCAAAAAGCGAAATACTGTTCGGCAAGCCATACGATTCGCCAAAATTTTTGTAAAAGTTGTCCAACCGCTCACGCATATCGTGGTCTTTGATGTTTTCGTCGCTAATTTTCACGACGGGATCTAAAGTCATATAGCCCGCTCCAACAAGCGATATGTTCGGGAAGTATTTAGTAAATACTTGCATCTTCACTTGCTTGGCTTTTTCTTCACTTATTTTGTGTTCTTTCAAGGCTTTATTATTTTTTAGAGCCAAATCCAAGCAACTATCTATCGTTAAAACCTGTTGTGCCCCCAACATATTCGCACACAACACGGCGAACAATAACACGATTATATTATTTCTTTTCATACACTTTCCAATAAGCAATAGGCAAAATAGTAACAACCAAAGGCAATGTAGCGAGTGTTCCAAAACAAATCACCACACCCAACGGCATCCACAAATTCGTATGAGCAGTAATCATCGGTATCACGCCCAACGCCGTTGTAGTGGACGAGAGGAATATCGGTTTCATACGCCTAACGCCCGACTGAAAAGCCGCATCACGAGCCGTCATGTGCTCATTTCGCCGCAACTCTTCGGCATACTCAATCATAATGATGGCACTTCGAACAATGATACCCACCAAACTGATAACGCCTAACACAGCCGTAATCGAGAAATCCAATCCGAAGAGATACAGTCCAAAGAAAGCACCGAACAAACAGAACGAAGCAGACGACAGAATGAGCAACGAGATAGGAATTTTCTTAAAATAAAGCAACAGAATTAAGAACATCACAAACAACGCTGCCACAATACTCAGAATCACTTCTGGGATGACACTCTTGTTCGTTTCGGTCAATCCACCGTACTCTATTTTTACGCCTTCGGGCAGGTCGGTTAAGTGCTCGTTTACCCATTTTTCGATCGTTTTTTGTATCACAGGTTGCGAAGTATTACCTTTCATATCACAACCGACCGTGATGGTTCTTTCGCCATTCCAACGCGTCAACGAAGCGTTTCGCCAAACAGGAGTAATCGTTGCCACTTGACGCAATGGCACCCAAGTATATAAAGTCGGGATTCGCAAATCTAACAAATCTTGAAAATTCAACGAATCGTTGCCTTGCGTATAGAGTATCACAGGAATTGCAAAATCCTCCTCCCATATCGTGGAGAGTGTTTGTCCGCCCAAGACCGTATTCAAGTACAACGACAGCAAGGTTTGCGTTACGCCCAAACGTTCTGCCTCGTCTTGTTTGAGGTCGATTTGCAACATGGATACGCTTTGGCTATAATCATCGTGTACCCACATCACATCGGGCAACGTGTTCATATACTGCTTCACACTGTCCGCAAGAATCGCCATTTGCTCAAAATTCTCGCCTTTGATATAAATCTCAAACGGATTTTTGACATCTTGGTAGTCCATTTGCTTAAAACGCACGTAAGCATTGGGGAAGTAATCTGCATATTTGATGCCATACTCTTCCAACACTTCAATCGTGGCTTCTTGCGAAACGGTATTGACGATAAACTGTGCGTAGGAAGGCTTTGCCACTTGCGGTGCATACGTTGTATGGAAACGTGGCGATGCTTGCCCCACAAAATTCGTGATACTAACGATTCGTTTGTCTTTGATGAGAATGTTTGCCAACGAATCCGAGATAGTAGTCGTTTGATGAATATCCGAGTTCGGCGTCAGATAAATCTCCACAGCAAAACTCTCTCTATCGGCTTTTGGCATCATTTGGATGTTCAAGCGAGAGAACAAGAATCCACCCAAGCACAGCAACAGTATAAAACCAGCAAAATACAACCCCGCATGCTTAAAACACCACGCTAACAACTTTTCATAACCCTCTTGCATGGCACGGAAAACCTTATCTTGCAAGCGTGCAAAAAGGTTTTTATTATCATCGGTTTGGAATTTGATTACGCGAGTGGCAACAAACGGCACAAAGAACAACGCATACGACATACTTGCTATCAACGCAAACAAAATCGCCCAAGGGAAGAATTGCACAAACTCACCAAGCGTACCCGTAATGATTTTAGTCATCGGGAAGAACATGGTCGCAATCGTAGAAGACGCCACGCACATCGGGACATACAAACTGTAAGTTGAGACGGCAGCAGAATACCAACTTGAATGTCGGTCTTCCAACGTGTTCGTATAGCCATCTAAGACAACCACCGAGTCGTCCACCACCATACCCAGCACCACTATCAAAGCCGCCAATGTTACCGTATTCAATTCGATACCCGCTGCGTACATCATACCCATACTCACGCAGGTACAGAAAGGCACCGCTATACCTGCTACCATAGCCGTTTTGAATGGGAAAAGTAGCAACATCGTTCCAATCACAAAAAGCATACTCAACACGAGGTCGTGCAAGAACGAATAGACACTATCTGCTACCACTTTTGGTTGGTCGGTGATACGGTGTGTATGCACGTCTGGTGGGATTTGTTGCAGCACTTCGGCAAGCACTTTGTCCACTTTTTCGCCAAAACGAACCACATTATGTCCAGGCAACATCTGAATATCGATAATCAAGCAAGATGCTTTATCTTCTTGTTCAAAATACTCCACAAATTTAGAAGCTTCTTTGTAGTGGCGAGTGATGGTTGCAATGTCCTTCAAACGCACCACATGTTCGGTTTGCAGCGGATTCATGAACACAATCTGTTCGCCCACTTCATACTCGTTTCGATAGGGGATTTGAATTTGAAGCATCAAATTATCGCTTTTCAAACGTCCACCAATCGTACGGAACCCTTGCAGATTCAACTCAGTAAGCAACGCCGTTTGGTTGATTCCATATTGCGACAGTTTGTTGGCATCAATCTCAACCGAAATCTCTTCTTGCTGTTTACCCACGATTTTAATGTTACCCATCTCATCAATGGTTCGCAACGAACGGGCGATTTTTCGGGCAAATTCTTCCAACTCACGCGGTGTACGCTCGGGACTTTCCACAGCCAACAGAAGCGACGAAGTGCTTCCAAAATCATCTACCACCACAATCTGCAACACGCCCTGCGGCATACTTGTCAGTTTGAATAAGTTCAAACCCAACTTGATTTTTGACCACACTTGGTCTTTATTATCCACTTCATTACGCAATTCGGCAAAGATATATGCCACACCATCTTCGGTTACCGAACGCGTCTTTTTCTTGTCAATTTCGGAATAGGTAAAAAGGAATTCCTCCAATGGCTGTGTAACTTGTTGCTCTATTTCTTGGGCTGTAGCACCCGGATAAATAGCCGCAACAACCCCCTGACGAATGGTAAATTGTGGAAATTCGTCTTTGTTGATGTTGGGGATACTCCATATTCCAAAAGCAACCACTATCGCGAAAACGAAGTAAATCAGGCCATGCCCGACCATACCCGTCTCGATAAAGGTCCTATTTATTTTGCGTTTCATAACTATTCAATCACCGTTACCTGAGCACCTTTATACAATTTTTGGTTGCCTTCCACAACCACCAAATCATCTTTTTGCAAACCTTCTGTAACCAAAACGCCACCGTTGGAATATGCACCTGTTTTAACGATACGTTTATTCGCCACACCATCTTCTATCACCCACAATGTCAAGCCATCAGTAGTTGTTTGAACACAATGCGAAGGAACGACAAACCCGTTTAGGTTATTTTTTGTTAATTGCACTTTGCAAAGCATACCTGGCATAATATCCTGTTTGTTATGCAGTTGAGCCTTAATCGGATACGTGTGCGAAACAACGTTAGCAGAATACTCTTTTTCGATTACTTTGCCCGTATAAGTGCCCTCTAAGGCATTGATGATAATCTGCACAGGGTCTCCGATTTTCACCTTAGGTATATCTTGTTCTGGCACTGCAAAATCAACCGTTAACTCGTTAAGATTCAATATCTTACAAACCGTTTCATTAGGTATAACATTTTGCCCAACTTCTATGTTACAATCGCTCACCACACCATTGCACGAAGCATACAAAGTCGTTTTTGTGTACTCTTTTTGGGAAGTAGAATAGAGATTTTCGGCTTCTTCAAGTTGGGTCTTGATTGCAATAAAATCTACCTCTGGTAAACCGCCTTGTTCGTACACTTTTTTGGCACGCTCGTAACCGTCTTTGGCTTGGTCGTATTTCGCTTTGGCTGTACGGTAGATGTTGGCTAAATTAAGACTATCTACTGCCACAAGTGCCTGTCCTTTTTTAACAACATCGCCATTTTTTACGTACACTTTTGCAATCGTACCTCCCATCGAAAAACTCATGGGCGTATTACTTTGCTCCTTAATCACCCCAACGTATGTGTTCGTGCTTGCAGAAGCAACCGAGTCAATGCGTTGCACTTTTACATTGATTGATTCCACTTTATTTTCCTCCTTATTTTTGCCACAACTGACCAATAAACAGAGTAACAAGCAGAATCCAACCGCCTTTTTCAACGTAGTTTCCATTATTTTATTTTTTTTAATAATCATTAAACTTTTTTAACCTTTTCTTATAATTGCCGTCAAATTATATGCCAAAGAAGGTTATCGTTTCAAAGTTTAAGAATCACTTTACCACAATTCCCCTCTGTCATCACATCAAACCCTTTCTGAAAATCCTCAAACGCAAAATGGTGCGTAATAACGGGAGTCAAATCCAACCCACCCAAGAGCATCTGCTCCATCTGATACCATGTCTCCCACATCTTACGCCCCGTGATGCCTTTGATGGTAAGGGCATTAAAAATAATATCCGACCAATTCACGTGGGTATCAGCAGGCAAAATACCGAGTTGGGCAATGTTCGCCCCCTTATACATGTGGGCAACCATATCGTTAAACGCAATCGGCGAGCCCGACATCTCCAACCCCACATCAAAGCCGTGAATGCCCAACTGTGCCATCGCATCGGCTATCGTTTCGCCTTTACGAGCATTGACCGTGAGGGTCGCACCCATCTTTTTGGCGATGTCCAACCGCAAGTCATTCAAATCCGTAACAACGATGTTTTTGGCTCCTGCGTACCTGCAAATGCCCGTTGCCATAGTGCCAATAAGCCCCGCACCCGTAATCAGAACGTCTTCGCCCAACAGCGGGAACGACAAAGCCGTATGGGTAGCATTACCAAACGGGTCCATAATGGAAGCAAAATCATCGGATATTTTTTGGTTGATTTTCACTACGTTAGATTCAGGAATCGACACATACTCCGCAAACGCCCCGTTACGCGTTATGCCCACCGAGAGCGTATGTTCGCAGACGTGTGCCATGCCACGCCGACAATTTCGGCAATGTCCACAGGCGATATGTCCTTCTGCCGTTACGCGTTCGCCTACCTTGAAGTTCTTCACACCATTGCCCACTTGTGCCACGACTCCCACGAACTCGTGACCCATGATATAAGGTGGCTGGCAGTGCATTTGCGACCATTCGTCCCATTTATACATGTGTAAATCCGTTCCGCAAATAGCCGCTTGGGTAACCTTAATCAATACGTCAGTTAAGCCCACTTCGGGCATAGGAACGTCTTCCAACCAAATGCCTAACTTTGGTTCTTTTTTTACTAACGCTTTCATCGTTGTATTTTTAAAATCTCGTTCAAAATCTGCTGTGTAGCGTCTGGTTTAGCGAGCAACAAAGCATTTTTACCCAATGTTTCGAGGGTTTCATTTTCTTGGATTTTGCTCAAAGCCGTACTTACAAGCGTTTCTTCAGCATCACAATCTTTGATTAAAATCGTGGCGTTTTTGTGTACCAATGCCATGGCGTTGTGTGTTTGATGGTCTTCTGCCACGTTCGGCGAAGGCACTAAAATAGACGCTTTACCCAACAAACAAATCTCCGAAACCGAAGACGCACCCGCACGCGAAATCACCAAATCCGCCAACGCATACGCCAAATCCATCCGCGAAACGAAATCCGTACACAATATATTATGATTGTCTTGGAATGGTTGCATGGCCTGTTTGCACTCTTCGTAGTAGAGTTTGCCCGTTTGCCAAATGACCTGTATGTCGGCATCCGCCAACGCTTGCAGGTGGTGCATGATGGCATTATTGATAGTCCTTGCACCCAGACTACCACCGATAATCAACAGCGTTTTTTTCGGGCTTGCATTATGCGGGAAAAAGAATTTCTGAGCCTCGTTTTTGTCGCCATTGCAAAGATTTTGGCGAATCGGATTGCCTGTGAGGACTATTTTTTCTTTTGGGAAGAACTTTTCCATTCCCTCATACGCCACACAAATCGTCTGGGCTTTGTTTTTGAGCAACTTATTCGTTACGCCAGCAAAGCCGTTTTGTTCTTGCAATAAAACAGGAACACCCATCTTGGCAGCCGCATACATCGCCGCACCGCTCGCATACCCCCCGACACCAATCGCCACGTTGGGTTGAAACTCCCGAACGATTTTACGAACCTGCACAATCGAACGCACCAAGTTGATAAGTACTTTGATGTTTTTCAGCAGGTTTTGGCGATTAAAGCCGAGAATAGGCAAGCCGATAATTCTGTATCCCGCTTGCGGAACACGCTCCATTTCCATGCGATTATTGGCTCCTACAAAGAGAATATCGCACTTGGGGTCGTGTTCACGCAAAGCATTGGCGATACTTACAGCCGGGAAGATATGTCCTCCCGTTCCTCCACCCGAAATCAGATACCTCTTGGACGATTTTTCCATTTGGATTCGTGTTCAAGAACTTCCGTATCAGGTTTACCGGGGGCTTTTTTAACCTTCTTTTCTTCCTCCACTTGCACACTTTCCACCCATGCGATAGGTTGACCTTTGGCAATCACGCCTCCTTGTTCACAGCAGACATTCACAATCTTGCCGTTATCCAACGCCTTCAAAGCCTCCATGCCGTGAGGGGTTTGGATATAAGCCACGATAGCGTCTTTCTTGACGATTGTACCCAAAACGGGGGCCTTCGAAACGCTGTCGAAATCCAACTCCCAGAATAATTTTCCGTCATGGCTTGCTTCGATAGGTTCTGCATTCGGATGCAAAATCGCACGTTTGTCGGCATCGGACAAGAAGACAATCTGTTGACCACCCTTGGCGGCTTTTTCCATACGCTCCAACAAGTCTTTGTTGAATTGCTCTTTGGCTTGACCTGACTTATATTCGCGATATTGTTTCTCGTGCATTGCAAATTCAAACAACTCTTCGTCGTCACGACCTCTATCCCAGCCCTCTTTTTTCATTTCTTCTATGAAGCGAGGCAACTCATCTGGATACAATTTCTGTGGGTCGTCGGTGTAGAATTCGTAGCCTTTCTTGTGAGCCAATTCAACGATTTCGGGAGCCAACGTACCTGGCAATTTACCCGATTTACCCAAAACCATACCCCACATGGCTTCGTCCATACGCGTGAACGGTGCTTCGTCCATCGATTTGGAGAACAAGTTAAACAAGGCAGCATTCTTAACATACTGCGAGAAAGGCGTAACCAAGCAAGGGGTACCCAACATCGGCCATATACGTTGTACTTCGTTGAAGAGTTCTACCAGCAACTCGTCTTCCGAGAGCTCACTCTTACCACGATTCTTCAAGTTCATATTGATAGCAGCGTGCATACCTTTCAAGTCAGCCATCAGTGACCCCATCATACCTCCAGGCAAGCCGCAACCCACCAACAAGGACGACATACGCGAGTTACGCGGGTCAATCCAGTAGCCCAAGAAGTCATCTATAAACGATTGGGTGAGCGAGCGAGCCTCCATGTAAGCCTTCATATTGATGTCTTTCACCAAGAAACCTGCATCTTTGAGCATCGCTTGAATCGTAATCACATCGGGATGCACCATACCCCAACTGAGTGGCTCCATAGCTACGTCTAACACATCTGCACCCGCTTTGGCAACCTCCAACATCGAAGCCACCGAGAAACCAGGACCCGAGTGTCCGTGATATTGAATGATGATGTCAGGATGCTTCTCTTTGATGGCTTTCACAATCAAGCCTAACGAGTGTGGACGACCGATACCAGCCATGTCTTTGAGGCAAATCTCCTCGGCACCACCTTCAATCAACTGCTCTGCCAGATTCACGTAATACTCTACGGTGTGTACTTTGGAGAACGTGATACACATAGCGGCTTGTGGCGTCATTCCACCCTCTTTTGCCCATTTGATACTCGGCAAGATATTACGTGGGTCGTTCAAACCACAGAAGATACGCGTGATGTCGGTGCCTTGTGCATGCTTCACTTTGTACATCAACTGACGCACGTCTGCTGGCACAGGGTTCATTCGCAAGGCATTCAAACCCCTATCCAACATGTGGGTTTTGATACCAACTTCATTAAAAGGTTTGGTGAAGGTCCGAACGGCTTCGTTAGGGTTTTCACCGTACAATAAATTCACTTGCTCAGAGGCACCACCGTTCGTTTCAACACGGTCAAAACAGCCCATATCAATAATCACGGGAGCGATCTTCGCCAACTGATCCTTACGAGGCACATATTTGCCTGAACTTTGCCACATGTCTCGATAGACAAGTGAGAATTTAATTTCTTTTTTCATAATTTTATTGGGTATTAGAGTTTTATTCTACAAAATCTTCTTTTTTCGCATCGGACGTCAAAACCTCTTCGCCTTTACGAAAATAATAAACCAAGCCATATTCTTGGCATTTCATCCATTTTTCGTATGGATTACAATCTTTATAAAATTCTTCCACGTCATTCCATATATCCAAGATGATAGTGTCTATTTTACCTCTAATTTGTTCTACTTCTTTGGACATTCGGTCTTTGGTTCGTCTATGTTGTTGCTGGCTGATATATTGCTCTTTGAATATATCGTAATAAACACGCACTTTGGCAATAGATGGGAAATAAATCGCTGTTCCACCTTCACTTATCCGCTTTTCTTCGCCTTCGATGATATTGGCTCCCCATTTTAAAATATCCTCTTCAGAAGTTAAATTAGGAACGGTGTCATCGTCTTTATCCAATTGATAATAGGCTTTGTAGTCTCTTTTGATTTCGCCCCGAATAACAGCAAGGTTAAACACTTGAATAAAATGCGAGATATACATTCTTGCTTTCTGCAAGTTATTCATATATATCTTATTCGCCGTTGTGCGTGCTGCATAACTATCTTGGTACTGCACCAACAGAGTTTCGTATTGTTTGACCATACTACGTGCTTGTTCGAAGGTAGCAGGCTGAATAGCACGGTCGTGAAAATCCAATGATAATGCTTTATCAACAGCAATTTTCAAGGCTCTCAAACGAGCAACATGCGTATTTGGTAAACGACGATAGGGCATAACTACGATTCTCTTTTGGACAAATGAACAATTAAATTATATACATTCTTTTGTATCTCGTTTTGCGGACATTCTTGCAACAAAATAAATGCTTTTTTTGTATATTCCTCTATTTTTTTTTCAATTTTTTCAGGAATCTGCAATTTATCGTATATCTCTCGCACGGCTTGGATTTTTTCTTGACGCACGAAGTCCGTTTTTTTCAACCAACCTTGCAACTCTTCTGTATAAGCCGACGTTTCTTGCAAAGCCGACAGCAACAAAAACGTTTTTTTATTTTCGCAAATATCGCCTCCAATTTCTTTCCCAAACGTTTTTACATCGCCATAGGTATCTAAATAGTCGTCTTGCAACTGGTACGCCATGCCGATATTCAACCCCAGATTATACAAAATTTCTTGATTTTGTTCCGAAGCGTCAGCCATATAGCCCCCCATTTGCAACGACACCGCAAACAGCACCGCCGTCTTGAGCCGAATCATATCCAAATAGGCTTCCACAGTAACCGAATCGCTATGTTCAAAATCCATATCATACTGTTGTCCTTCGCAAATCTGGGTCGTCATCGTATTAAAAAGTCGCAAAATAACCCCCAATTTATCTTCGGACACTTTTTCCAACGCTTTATATGCCTCAATGTTCATCTGGTCGCCCGACAAAATCGCCGTAGCATTATTCCAGCGGACGTGCACAGTCGGTTTGTTGCGGCGAATTTTTGCATTGTCCATAATGTCGTCGTGCAGGAGCGTAAAATTATGGAATAACTCCACTGCCAAAGCCACTGGCAACGCCTTCTGCACATCGCCACCAAACAAACTGCAACCATACAAAACCATCATCGGACGCAACCGCTTTCCACCCGACGAAAGAGCGTATTCTATCGGCTCGTACAGCCCATGTGGCTCCCGTTTCCAATCCAATTTAGCAATATAAGCGTCAAAATCTATCATTTATCTTCAATAATACTCTCCAAAACGTTTTCCATATTCATTTTTGCAGCCCTCACCTGTTGCGGAATGAACGAGGTCGCAGTCATGCCTGGCGTGATATTCACTTCCAAAAGGTTGATATGATAGCCAGCCACAACGCCAAGTCCCAAATTTTCCTGCGAATCCGTGTCGGTCGTGGGCGTCAAAATATAATCCACCCGAATGATGCCGTGGCAATTCAGCAAATCATAAATGTTCAACGTCAGTTCTTGCACGGCTTTGGACAACTTTTCGTCCACTCTGGCAGGCGTAATCTCTTGCACTTCGCCCTTGTATTTGGCGTTATAATCAAAAAACTCGTTGGCAGGCACCACTTCGGTAATCGGAAAAGCGACACGTTGCGTCTTCGTCTTGTAAACGCCACAGGTTACCTCAATGCCCTCCATAAACCGCTCACAAACCACCTCATCGCCCTCTTTGAAAGCATTTTTGATGGCATTTTCCACCTCATTTTCAGCCGTTACTTTGTAGCAACCGATACTGCTTCCACCCACGTTACTTTTGATGAAACAGGGTAAGCCAACGGTCTGCACAATCTCTTTGGCAGTCGGTTGAGGTCGATTGGCACGCAACAACACACTTTTCGCAATCCGCACACCAAACGACGACAGATAATGGTTGCAAGTATATTTATTGAAGGCTATCGATGCCGACAAGGTGTTGCAAGTCGAATACGGGATATGCAACAAGTCAAAATAGCCCTGCAAGATGCCATTTTCGCCAGGTGTGCCGTGAATGGTGATGTAAGCGTAATCAATCGTGTGCTTCACGCCGTCAACGGTGTACGAAAAGTCATTCTTGTCTATCGGAGCCGTTTTGGTAGGCACAATTGTATCATTTTCGTAGTTCCA